>JBDIVQ010000093.1:0-16069 GCA_039794345.1 Phycisphaerae bacterium
TCGACGCCGCCTCTGCCGCCGCCGCGCCGTGAAAGCGCTCGACGATGGCGCGCGCCAGCCGGTCCTTGGCCTGCCGCGGATGGGTCCGAGCCGCATCGCAGAGCGCGTCAATCTCCGCCGGCTCGATCGTCGTGCAGAGGGTGAACCACTCGTGCATGAGCGCATCGGGAATGGACATCGTCTTGCCGAACATCTCGTCGGGGCTTTCGCTCACGCCGATGTAGTTGCCCAGCGACTTGCTCATCTTTTCATGCCCGTCGAGGCCGCGGAGAATGGGCATGGTGATGACGACCTGCGCCTCCTGGCCGTTGGCGATCTGGTAGTCGCGGCCGACGAGGTTGTTGAAGGTCTGGTCGGTTCCGCCGAGTTCGACATCCGCCTTGATGCACACCGAGTCCCACCCCTGCATGAGCGGGTAGAGGAACTCGTGCATGGCGATGGGCTGGCCGGCCTTGTAGCGCTTCGCGAAGGTGTCGCGCTCGAGCATCCGGGCGACGGTCATCTGGCTGGCGAGGCGGAGAGTGTCGGCGAAGGTGAGTTTCGAGAGCCACTCGCTGTTGCGGCGGACTTCGAGTCGCTTCGGGTCGGCGTCGAGGACGCGGGTGGCCTGGTCGAGATAGGTTCGGGCGTTGGCCTCGATTTCCTCGTCGGTGAGCATGGGGCGTGTCTTTGTCTTGCCCGAGGGGTCGCCGATCCGGGCCGTGTAGTCGCCGATGATGAGCACGGCGACGTGGCCCAGATTCTGGAATCGGCGCATCAGACCGAGGACGACGGTGTGGCCGAGGTGGATGTCCGGGCTGGAGGGGTCGAGGCCGAGTTTGATGCGCAGGGGGCGGCCGGCCCGGCGTGCGGAGGCGAGTTTCCCGGACAGTTCTTCGCGGGTGTAGACGGCTGCGGTTCCGCGCAGCAGCTGCTCAAGGGCGGGGTTGGCATCCGACATGCCCGGATCGTAGGCGGCGCGGAGAGACCGGCGCAAACCGGGTTTGTCGGACAGTGGCGTCGGGGCGCGACGGGAATACAATTTGCCCTGCTGGCGTTTCCAATGGCGAAATACTGCCGCGGCAGGATCGCCAGGGTGGATCGGCGGTCGTTTCGGGGGGCCTCTCTGGTTTTACATGCGAGGGATTCGACCATGGTCACTTCGACTGACCAGCGCGACTTGCTCAGCGCGCTGACGGATTGTGTTGTTGAGATGTCGCGCATTCGGGCGGCCGGACCAGACGAGTGGCTGGCGCGGGCCGCCGACGTGATCCGCGTTCACCTCGTGCCCCGGCAGGTCGTTTCCCTCTGGGATGGCGCCGCCGCCAATGGAAGCCGCTGGCTGAGCGTCCACCTCGGGGTGAGCGCCGCCCAGCCCGAGGCGACGGAGCGCTGGAACCAGCACTTCATGGAGACGCTGCTCGAGGCGGGAATCACTCCCGCAGTCGTGACGCAGTCGGCGCAGACGCCGATCTCCGGTCGCCTGACGCGCAACCGGTACCAGAACGACGATGAGCGTCGCACGATCGAGTCGTACTGGAAGCGTCTGGGGGTTGAGTCGCTCGAGTATTTCGGCGGGCCGCTTCCCAGCGATTCAAAACTCAACGGGGGAGGGCGCACGTTCTTCCTCTCCGTCTGGTCGCCGGACCGGGTGACCGCGGATGATGCGACGCGGCGGGCGTTGCTCTCGCAGGTGTGGCGAGCCGCCGAGCGTCTCTACCTCGACGCGACGAAGTCCAACGGGCGCAGTGCCTCGCTGGCCGCCCGCCTCACCCCCGGGCAGGCGCGCGTCGCCGAGTTGCTCGGGCAGGGGCTGAGCAAGCGCGACATTGCGGCCAGGCTTCAGCGCAGCGAGCACACGATCCACGACCACACCAAGTCGATCTACAGTGCGCTGGCGGTGAACACCAGGGCCGAGTTCATGGCGCTCTGGGCGGGGACGTGCCCGAAGGACGCCTCGCGCACCGCGTGAGTTGCACGATTCAGTGGTTCGCACCTTTCCGCCGGCCCGGTTCTGCAGGCTCAAGGCCTCCCGTGCATCGTGCGCTCGACGCGCCGATCCGCGCCGCGTCAGAGTCGAAAGAGCGCTCCGACTCGTCGGCCGAGCAGCGCCGCGGCGCCGGTGAGCGTGATGATCAGCAGGAGCATGCCCCAGACGCCCATCGCGGAGGCGATGTACTCCCCGTCGCCGAGGCGCTGGTGAAGGGTGTAGATCGCCTTGGTCATGGGGTAGTGGATCTCGCGCTGCGCGAGGATGAGCGAGTCGGAAACCTCGAGCATCGAGAAACTGAAGACGAGAAGCGCTCCGGCGATCAGGTTGGCGCCGATGAGCGGAAGGGTCGCGGTGAGAAACGCCCGCACCGGGCCCGCGCCGAGGTTGCGGGCGGCCTCTTCAAGTTCGATCGCGGTCTGCTCCAATCCCGCCGCCACCGAACGAACCATGTAGGGAAGCCGGCGCACCGCGTAGGCGATGACGAGCAGCAGCAGGGGATCGGCCTGGGGGCCGAGGACGTCGAAGCGTGCCGCGAGAGGCGCGAGCCACGAGGACCAGCCGCTCCCGGTGTCGCCTCGCCATGAGAAGGGCGGGTGCAGCGTCATCGCCACGTAACCGAAGGCGAGCACCAGCCCCGGCACCGCCAGCGGGAGCATGGCCAGCGCATCGAGCAGGCGCCGGCCGCGCGCCCGGCCGCGCACAATAAGATACGCGATGAGCGTGCCGACCACCAGCGTGACCATCATCGAGAGAGCGGCGTACTTGAGCGAGTTGGCGATCGATCCCATCGCCAGGGTGTGGCCGAGCGCATCGTGGTAGTGGCCGGTGGTCCAATCGGTCGGAAGGACGGAGCGGTGCCACTGGCCCGGCTGTGTGAGACTGACGGCGATCACGCCGAGATGCGGGACCATCGCCGGGAGGATGACGAGTGCGAACGCCGCCCAGGCCGCCAGGGTGGCAAGCGCCCCGAGCCGCCGCTCCGGCGCGCCGGCCGACCCCTTGCCGAGCATGGCGTGCCCGCGCGCTCCGAAGACGCCTTTGCCGAGAAGGTAGAGCAGCATCGCGGCGCCGAGCATCACAATCGTGAGCGCGTAGGGCTGCGCCGATGACTCCATTTCCTTGAGTTGATAGAACACCTGCACCGGCAGCACGTGTCGCAGGTCGAAGATGAGCGGCGTGCCGAGTTCGGTGAAGGACCACACAAACGCGATCGTCGCCCCGGCGAAGAGGCCCGGGCGGATGAGAGGCAGCGTGATGCGGCGCAGGCGCATCCATCGCGAAGCGCCGAGGTTCCGCGCCGCCTCGTCGAGGGAGGGGTCGAGGTTGGCCAGCGCCGAGAGCGCGTTGAGGTAGATGATCGGGTAGAGGTGCAGCGCTTCGACGACGACCACCCCCCAGAATCGACCGTGGCCGAGGAAGTCCCATTCCGCTGCCAGCAGGGCGTTGAGGGCGCCGAAGCGGCCGAGGATGTGCTTCATGCCGATGGCGCCGACGAAGGGAGGCAGGACCAGCGGCACGAGCACCAGCGCGCCCAGCGCCCGCTTGCCCGCAAACTCGCAGCGGGCGTTGAGCACGGCCAGGGGCAGGGCGAGCAGGATGCTCAGCATCGTCGTTGCCGCCGCGATCTGCGCCGAGTTGTAGAGTCCCGCCCGCAGCGCCGGATCGACGAAGACCAGCCGCAGGGCGTCGAGAGAGACGCCGCCCTCCGGCCCGATGACGCCGCCCCGCACCGTGAGGGCCACGGGCCAGATGAGAAACGCGCCGAGCAGCGCCAGGAGAAGGAGGACAAGCGTCTGTTGACCGACGAGGCGCCAGTGCATGACGGCGCAACGGTAGCGCCGCACGATCCGCACCGCAGCGGAGCCTGTCCGACCTACACTCCTCACCATGTCGGAAGCGCAGGACAAGGACCATCCGGTGGAAGGCGCGGCGGATGGGCGGCCGGACCGACCGGCGGACGATACGCCGGGCGCCGCGGGGCCCGGGACGGCGCGCCCGATGCTCGAGGATGTGACCGCGGACTCGACCCACGACCAGGAGATCGCTCGCCTGCTTTCCGAGCCCGAAGCGGTCAGCCTGGAAATCCTCGCGCCGGCGCTGACGGCGCTGGAGCCGGCCGACGCGGCCGACGCTCTCGAAGAGATCGACTCTGACGCCGCGGCCGACGTCGTCGTGCGCCTTCCGGAGGATGACGCCGCCGCCGACATCGCGGCGATGGAGACGCACTGGGCGGTCGAGATTCTCCGGCAGGTGATGATCGACTACGGCGCCGAGGCGGTGGCTCGCTACCTCGTGCGAATGGAAGCGGACGACGCCGTTGACATCCTTCAGGCTTTTCCCGAGGAGGAGCGCGAGCGCGTCCTCGACGCCATCGAGCCCAGGCGAGCCGTCCAGCTCAAGCAGCTCATGCGCTTCGACCCCGAGACGGCCGGCGGCATGATGACCACCGAGTTCGTCTCCGTCGATGCGGACCTCACCGTGGGTCAGGCGATCGAGTCCATCCGTCGCCAGCACGAGGTCGAGTTCAGCCAGGTCTACTGCGTTGACGGGCGGCGTCACCTTGTCGGCACCCTCTCGCCCAAGAGCCTCCTGACGGCCAGCGCCGACGACTCCGTGCGCCGACTCATCGACGAGGATCTCGACTACCTGCGTCCGGACACCGACCGGGAAGAGATCGCCGCGGCGTTTGAGCGCTACGACTACACGGAGATGCCGGTCGTCGATCGCGCCGGGCGGCTGCTGGGCATCGTGACGGTTGACGACGTGCTCGACATCATCCGGGCGGAACACACCGAAGATGCATACAAGATGGTCGGTGCGGGTGTGGGCGAAGCGGTGTACAGCAGCGTGTGGCGGAAGTTCCGCGGGCGCTTTCCGTGGCTGGTGATCAACGTCTTCACTTCGATGGTCGCCGCGGTGGTGGTGCTCCAGTTCGACTACCTCATCGCCCACCTCGCCATCCTTGCGGTCCTGATGCCGGTGATCGCCAACCAGGCGGGCAACGCGGGCCAGCAGAGCCTTGCCGTTACGCTGCGCGGATTGGTGCTCGGGGAAGTGCGCGGCCGCCGGGCCTGGCCGCTCGTTCGCCGCGAAGTGGCCGTTGGACTTCTCAACGGGTTCATCGTCGGGACGGCGGTGGGGGGGATGGTGGCGGGGGCGTCGCTGGTGGGCATTCAGGAGGTGCCCTGGACGCTGGGAGTCATCATCGCCGTGGCCATGACCGCCTCGGTCGGAGCGGGGTGCCTCGTCGGCTCGGCGATGCCGCTCGTTCTCGATCACTGGGAGTTCGATCCGGCGACCGGCTCGACGATCTTCCTCACGATGGTGACCGATTCCGTCAGTTTTCTGACCTTTCTTGGTCTGGCGAGCCTCCTGCAGCACCTCCTGCTCGGTGCGGCGGGGCCGCCCGCCTGAACGCGGGCGCGGTTTCTCCGCGCGGCGCGGTGCAAAATCCTCCGTCCCCGGCACTTGACGGCGACCGATCTGAGCGCGACAGTGTTAGACCCAAAAGGCCGCGTCGCGGCCTGCGCGGTACGTGCCGACCGGCCCGACGGCCCGGCGGCTCCCCGTAGAGGTTGACTCATCCGGGATCCTCACGATCCCGGATCCTCGGAGGTCTCAAGCATGGCGTCGCGATCGAACAGTGGAATGGGCGTGCTGGTGGCTCTGGTCATCTTCATCATGCTCACCATCACCCTTCTCCTGCTGCTGATGCTCTTCTACACCAAGGCCGACAAGGAAGCCCAGCTCAGGGACGCCGCCGAAACCGCCGCGCGGGAGTTCATCCGCAGCGACGAGCGCAACCGCGACGACATCGTCCGCCTCAAGTCCGAAGCCCAGGAGAAGAACATGAGCGTCGTGATGTACCTGCGGACGCAGATGCAGGACCTCATGCGCGACGTCGCGGGCAACCAGAACCTCTCCCCGTCGCGTCTGCGCACGCAACTGGAGCAACTGGGCCTGCGCGAGGGTGAGTCGCTGACCGGCTTCGTCACGACGTTGAGCACGCAGGTGAGCGACCGCGATGACCGGATCAAGGCGCTGGAGAACGAACTGGCCGCGGCGCACACGCGCCTCGGTGAGGAAGTGGCCCGGCGCGAGCAGTTGCAGGCCGACCAGGAAGCCGCGCTCGCCGCAGCCCGGGCCGAGGTGGACCGCCTCAAGGAGCGCGCCGACCGCTACCAGCAGCAGGTGCTCGCTTCCGAGAAGGACATGCAGGATCGCGTGCGCGACATCCGCGCCCAACTCGACGCCGAGATCGCCAGCCTCAAGGAGCAGATCGAGCGGCGCGACGTCACCATCGCCGAACAGCAGGACAACATTCGCTCGCTTCAGGCGCGCGTGCAGGGCGTCAGCCAGAGCAAGCACGACGAGGGATCGCAGGTGGACGGACGCGTGGTTCGCCTGGTCGGCGGCGACGAGGTCTTCATTGACCTCGGCCAGCCCCAGCACCTTGTTCTGGGAATGACGTTCGACGTTTACGGCTCGACTTCGGAGATGCTTCCCGACGCGCAGGGCCGGGTGCCCCAGGGCAAGGCCACCATCGAAGTGACCCGCATCGGCGAGACGACCTCCACCGCCCGGATCATCCGTTCGACGCCCGGCCGCGCCGTCGTCGAGGGGGACGTGATCGTCAACCCCGTGTACGACCGGCACAAGAAGTACTCCTTCTTCCTCTTCGGTCAGTTCGATCTCGACGGAGAGAACGGCGCGAGCGAGTTTGAGACGGAAATCGTCCGCTCGCGGATCCGCGAGTGGGGCGGGGAGCTGCGCGGCGCATTCGCCGGCGACATGGACTTCCTCGTGCTGGGCGTCGAGCCGACCCTTCCGCCCGAGCCGCGCGCCAACGCGACGGGGCCGGAAGTCATCGCCTACCGCCGCGCCCGCCAGTTCTACGAAGACTACAACTCACATCTCGACCGGGCCCAGCGCCTGTCGATCCCGGTGCTCAATCAGAACCGCCTGCTCACGCTCATCGGCTACTACGGCAACTGAGCGCTGCCGTCCCCTTTCGGTGAATCATTCCGCCCCGCGCCTTGGCGCGGGGCGTTTCATGGAGCCTCTCTCCGCAGCGCGCCGATCTTCCGCGCAGCACCATGGCCCGCAACGAGTCCTACATCGTCAATCAGGCCGCCTACGCCGCCCTGCGCACGCTCGGCACGGCGATGCAGTGTTTCGACGTGAACGACGTCATGGCGGCGGTGGGGTCGGTCGGCGATCTCTGGTTTCGACTCGACCGGCGCCGCCGTGAACGCTCCCTCGATCACATCCGCCTGGCCCTGCCGGAACTGGACGAAGAGGGGGCCCTCGGCCTGTGCCGCGCGTCGATGCGCCATCTCCTCCAGATGTTCTCTGCCGAGGTGATCTTCGCTCCGCGGCTCATCACGCCCGCAACCTGGCCGAACTACGTCCGCTTCGGCCGAGTGGGCGCAGCCATGCCGATCCTCACGGCGAACCGGCCGGCGATCTTCCTCACAGGCCACTGCGGCAACTTCGAACTTCTCGGCCTGGCCCTGGCGACGGCGGGGTACCCCATGACGGCGCTGGCGCGCCCCCTTGATCTGCCGCGCATCAACGACTGGCTCCTGAGCGTTCGCCAGAGCCGGGGCATGACGATCCTCACCAAGTTCGGCGCCACCGAGCAGATCGCGGCGCTCCTCGAGCGCGGCGAGCGGGTCGCCTTCATCGCCGATCAGAACGCGGGCGACCGCGGGATGTTCGTCCCCTTCTTCGGTCGTCTCGCCTCGGCGTACAAGTCGATCGGACTGCTCGCGATTCGTTTCGAGGTTCCCATCGTGTGCGGCGTGGCGCGACGTCGGCGGCCGGACGTGTTCTCCTACGAGATCGACCTCGCCGATGTGATCCATCCGGAGGAGTGGAGGGATCAGCCCGATCCGCTCTACTACATCACGGCGCGCTACTCGCGCTCGATCGAAGAGATGGTCCGCGGGGCGCCCGCACAGTACTTCTGGGTGCATCGCCGATGGAAGTCGCGGCCGCCTCACGAGCGGGCGGGGCGTCCGATGCCCGGGGCGCTGCGTGACAGGATCGCCGCCCTGCCCTGGATCACGGAGAATGACCTGGCGAGGATCGTGGAGGCGAGCGCGCGCGAATCGGCGCTGGCCCGATAGCCGCCGCCGGCCGCTTCTTCGCGTTGCGGCGGCCTTCCACCCTCAACCCGCCTGCCGTTTGTTCCGATGTTGCCTGTTGTTCACGCCCGGAGGGATTGTCGGGCTGCGACGCTTTCAACGAGGGACAAAGTCATGCCGCGCGAGAAAGATGTGCTGACGACGGGGGAAGTCGCCAAGATCTGCAACGTCGCCCCCCGGACCGTCTCGAAGTGGTTTGACTCGGGTCAGTTGCGCGGTTATCGGATCCCCGGCTCCAAGGACCGCCGCATCCCTCTCAACGGACTGATCCGCTTCATGAAGCAGCACGGCATCCCTCTTGACGGGCTTGTGTCGGGTCAGACCCGAATCCTCGTCGTGGACGGCGAGCAGGAGATCGTGGACACACTTCAGAAGCTCCTCACCGAGCACGGCAACTACGAAGTTCGCTCCGCCACCACCAGTTTCGGCGCCGGCATCGAATGCGAACGATTCCGACCAAACGTCCTCCTCACCGACATTGACCTCGAGCGCATCGACGGCCGCGGCCTTGCGAAGATGGTCCGCTCGCAGGACGACCTTCAGATGACCAAGATCATCGGGATGAGTTCCAAACTCACCGACGGTCAGACGCACCAGCTCCGCATGGCCGGCTTCGACAACTTCCTCAAGAAGCCCTTCAACCTCCGCCAGGCGATTGCGGTCATCGAAGAAGTCCTGGCGCTGGTGTACTGACCGCGCCCGCGCTGATGCACCCACTGTCATCGACGTCCGCTTGCCGCTCGCGGTTCTGCCCGCGTTTCCCAAGGGTATCCGCTGCCCGCTGACGTCTTCGCGTCAAAGAGGCCGGCGCTTCGGCTCCCCCGGTGCGCGCGGATACACCCGCGGGGTCCTGCGCGCCTTCTCGATGACGACGATGCGCCCGGTCGGCGTGTCGAGTGTGCAGCGGTGCGCGGCGTGAAGCGCGTGCAGCGCCGCCTTCGCCCCCGCGAGTTCCTCCTCCGCCTTCTGACCCTTGACCGCAAGGACGAACCCGCCGACCTTCGCCAGCGGCACGGTCAGTTCGAGGAGCACGCGCAATGGGCCGACCGCCCGCGCGAGCACCGCGTCGAACCGCTCGCGGAACCGGTGATGATCCTGGCCGAGCGTCTCGGCCCGCTCCTGAACGACTTCGACGTTGCTCAGTCCGAGACGTTCGACGCAGGCGCGCAGGAATGCCGCCTTCTTGCCCGTCGCTTCAATGAGCGTGAAGCGCACGGCCGGCAGAGAGATGGCCAGCGGCAGGCCGGGCAGACCACCGCCGCTGCCCACATCCGCCACATCCTGCGCCCCGAGACTCGCGAGCGGGGCGACGAGCGTCAGGCTGTCGAGGATGTGCCGCTCCCACGCCTCGCCTTCATCGCGCACCGCAGTGAGGTTGAACTTCTCATTCGTGGTGAGAAGGTCTGCGAGATAGGCGTCGAGGCGCTCCGCCTCGCCGGGTTCGAGTTCAACGCCCAGGGCCGCGAGGCGCGCGGTGAGGTCCTGAGGGATCATGCCGCTCGGCGCCGCCGCGCGGGCAGGAAGGCGCACGCTCCGATCACCATCACTGCCGCGCTCCCCGGCGCGGGTATGCGCCACCCGCCGTTGAGGGCAAAATCGATGAGTTCGCCTTCCGAGTAGAACTCGAAGCCCGCATCCCACTTCTGATTCATCAGCGCGATGATCTCGTTGGCGATCAGGGCGTTGCTCACGGCGGTCGGGTGGATCTCGTCGGCGAAGAGGTGCGTCGTCTCGCCGTGGTGCGGGGGGCCGAGGAGCTGGACCTCGCCGAGGCGCGGCGGCTCGGCCACCATCTGCGCGAGGATCGTCCAGAGGTCGAGCACCACGACGTTGTCAAACCGCCCGAGCGTGCGGATGAAGCGGTTGGCGCGCTGGGTGTGCGCCCGCAGGTTCGCTTCCTGCGTCGGGGAGAGCGACTGCCAGTAGCGGGGCGTCAGCGTGATGTCGGGAATCGTCCAGACGACGGCCCTGGCGTCCGGCCGCGCCGTGCCCGCCAGATCCTGGGCGTAGACGCGCCAGTTGCGGATCAGGTCGGTGATGACGCGATCCGCCGACCCGTTCGTTCCCGGCGCGTTGTTGTAGAGAAGCGAGTCGTTGTCGAGGATGTCGTTGCCGCCCATCTCCAGTTGGAAGAGCGTCGCGTGCTGCTCAAATCCGAAGAACGTGTTGAACTGATACAGGTCGATCTGGAGTCCCACGAGCGACGACGTGAACCCCGCCACGGCGTAGTCGGACAATTCGTTGCCCGGGAGGTGGTTCTTGTCGAAGACCAGTTGCATCGGGTCGTGCCCGTAGAGCGTCGCCGGGAGGCCGGTGGAGCGGGGCAGGATGGTCTGGTTGTCCGTCAGGCTGTCGCCGAAGGTAACGACGTGTCCGAGATTCACGTCGGCGACTCCTGCCGGAGCGGCGCCGAGGATCGCGGCGGCGCTGACCAGGCGCTTCATGACTTGCCAGGTTCTGTTCATGGTTCTTCCCCCTTCATTCGTGGTGCGCCACGCGCGCAATGCTAGCGCGCCGGCGCGGCGGCCGGGCAGGCGCCCACTCCCGCTCAGGCCGGCCGGACGCGGAGCAGTCGGCGGCCGAGCAGCCCCGCGCCGAGGATGAGCAGTCCGATGGCCCAGATGCGCGGCTCGACCCAGAACGCCAGGCCGAGGCACCCCGCCAGCCCCAACCAGGCGATCGCGGGGTGATAGAGGCGCTGCGGGGCCGGGAGGCGGATCGCCGCCAGATTCGTGATGGCGTAGTAGATCAGCACCGTGAACGCGCTGAACGACCACGCCACCTTGATGCTGCCGAAGATCACAAGAAGAAGAACTACCCCGCCGATGGCGATGACGGCGACCGTGGGCGTGGCGCCGCGCGCGTCGAGACGGGCGAAAGCGGCTGGCAGGTCGCCGCGCCTTCCCATCGCCAGCGCGACGCGCGACAGGCCGAGGATGAGATTGAGCAGCACCCCCAGCATCGCGGTGATTGCACCCAGTGAAAGGACCGTGCCGACGGCCGGCATCTCAAACCCGCGTGCGACGACGACGAGCGGCGCCGCCTCCGCCGTTCCCGCGACGCCCAGCGCCGCCGCGCCCGCCGCCGCGATCCCCACCAGACCGACTCCCAGGTAGAGGAGCATCGACGCACCGAGGGTGAGGATGATGGCGCGGGGAATCGTGCGCCGCGGCTCGCGGACCTCTTCACCCAGCGTGGCGATGCGTCCATAGCCGGTGTAGGCGACGAACATGAGCGCACTCGCCTCCAGCAGGCGGGCCGCGGCCGGCCGCGCGTCCCCGCCGGGGCTGGCGAAGAACGGCGCGAGGTTCTCCGAGCCGCGGCGCAGCGCTTCGCCCATGCCCCCGACGATGAAGAGCAGCAGCGAGGTGAGCGTCACGGAGACGATCACGATGTTGGCAAAGTTGGATCGGCGAATGCCGCTGAGCACGATGGCAGTGAGGGCGATGGCGGCGCCGGCGGCCAGCGAGGTTCGCCAGAAGGGGGTCGGCAGCCCGGCAGAAGCGAGCGCGTAGCCGGCGAATCCCAGCGCCGCCGTCGCCGCCGAGGCGCTCTTGGCGCAGAGGAACATCCAGCCGGCAGCAAAACCCAGCCAAGGCCGCAGGTAGACGTAGCCGTACTCGTACGTCCCGCCGCTCGTTGGATGGCTTGCGGCGAGTTGCGCGCTGCTCAAGGCGTTGCACACCGCGAGGAGGGCGGCGATGGCGATCGCCAGGATGACGGACGGCCCGGCGACCCCCGCCGCGATGCCGATACTCACGAAAATACCGGTGCCGACGATCGAGCCCAGCCCCATCATCGCCGCGCCGAAGAGTCCCAGTTCGCGCCGCAGCGCCGGCGCCGCTGAGGTTGCCGAGGGGCCGCCGTTCACAACGTGTCGCCCTCGTGAAAGAAGTCCGGGCGCCTCGACTGGCCGTGGCTGCCATCGCCGGGCGCCGCTGAGTATCGAATCATGGCGCGGAGTATATCCGGGCGGCGTGGGAGGGCAGGGGCGGGGGCGTACCGCACTCGGGACAGACCTTGTGATCCGCGCCGCGCAGGTCATAGCCGCACTTGATGCACAGCCCCGGCTGCCTGCGCCGATCGCAGCGCCAGAGCCAGTAGGTCGGGACAAGGCTCTGCGCAGGCCCGGCACTTCGCGGTGTGCGCGCCATCGAGCCGCGGGGTGCTGACACGTCCAGATGCCGGGCCGCGCTCAGAGCAACGGTCCCGACCTACCCGACGCTCGGCATCACGCGATCATATCACGCCGCATCCAAAGCCGGTGGTAGGTCGGGACAAGGCTCCGCGCAGGCCCGGCACTTCGCGGTGTGCGCGCCATTGAGCCGCGGGGTGCTGACACGTCCAGATGCCGGGCCGCGCTCAGAGCAGCGGTCCCGACCTACCCGACGCTCGGCACTACTCGATCATATCACGCTGTCTCGCGCCTCCCTGCCCCGCGAAGCGGCGAGCGGAACCGAGCCCCACGCGTCAGCACGGGTGTTGGAGCGTCGGCGTGGCGGCACGCGACATGCCTCGCTGACGCTTCGGGCTCGCTTCGGTTGATGTTGCACGCCCGATGCGCTGATCGCGCGCCCTCGGCGAAGACCCTCCCTGACGGTCGGGGCTCGGATCATCGCTGCGCGATGATGGCAACCGAGCCCCACGCGTCAGCACGGGTGTTGGACATTCGCGATCGAAGCGCTCGCACCCCCGGCTACTTACGATCAGACCTGCGGCCTGCAATCCGACACGCGTCGTCGGCGCGGCATGCCACAAAGTGGGACCACACGGCATAGGACATGGCGATGTGGTTCGTCCGCGGCTACGCTCTCGCCATGAGCGACATCAATCGACGCACGTTTCTGGCGGCGGGGGCGGCGGCGGCGGTCCCGCTTGCGTTTCAGACCACTCCGGCAGCGGCGGGTGAGAGTCGCGGCTGGAGGGCGGGCCTTCGCGGCGCCGGGCCTGTGGTCATCAGCAGCGGCAACGGCCTGCCTGCGGTGAGCAAGGCCATGGAGGAGTTGCAGCGGGGGTTTGATCCCGTCGAGGCCGTCGTCGCCGGCGTCACGCTGGTCGAGGATGATCCGAATGACATGAGCGTCGGCTATGGCGGCCTGCCCAATGAGAACGGCGTGGTGCAACTGGACGCGAGCGTCATGCACGGCCCATCGCACAAGGCCGGGGCGGTCGCGGCGATCGAGAACATCCGCAACCCGGCTCAGGTGGCGCTGCGCGTCATGCGGCGGACTGATCATGTGCTCATCGTCGGGGCCGGGGCGCTGGCCTTCGCCAAAGCGCACGGCTTCAAGGAAGAGAACCTCCTCACCGAACGCGCCCGCGAGGCGTGGCTCAAGTGGAAGGAGAATCTCAACACCGATGACGACTGGCTCAACGACGAGCAGCACGTGGAGCGCGACGCCCGGGCCGAGATGGCTGAGCAACTCGGCATCCCCTGGCACTACGGCACGATTCACTGTGCCGCGGTCAACGCCGCCGGCGACCTCGGCGCCTGCACGACGACGAGCGGACTGAGTTACAAGATTCCCGGCCGCGTGGGCGATTCGCCGATTGTCGGCGCGGGGATGTTTGTGGATAATGAAGTGGGGGCGGCCGGGGCGACGGGGCGCGGCGAGGCGGTCATTCAGTCCTGCGGCGCGTTCCAGACGGTGCAGCACATGGCGGCGGGCCTCGAACCGCAGGAGGCGTGCCTCAAGACGCTCAAGTGGATCGCGGACCACACGAAGCGCCGGTCGCTGCTGACGAGTGCGGGCCGGCCGAACTTCAACGTCACCATGTATGCCCTGCGCAAGGACGGCGCGTGGGGCAGCGCTTCCATGCTGCCCGGCGGGACGTTTACCATTCATGATGGTACCGAGGCGAAGCGCCTGCGCAGCGCGCCGCTCTTTGAGGAGTGAGGAGTTCATGAGCGCAGGCGACGGGCCGGCGAGTGCGATGATCATCGTCGAGCAACTCTCCAAGTCCTTCGGCGACCTCCAGGCCGTGCAGGAGGTCTCATTTGAGGTGCGCCGCGGCGAGACGTTCGGCCTGCTTGGCCCGAACGGCGCCGGCAAGTCCACCACGATCGGCATCATCGTCGGCGCGATCGACGCTGACGGCGGGCGCGTGACCATCGACGGCCGCGACATCCGGCAGGGCGCCGTGGTGCGCCGCCTCATCGGCCTGGCGCCGCAGTCGCTGGCGCTGTACGATGTTCTTTCGGCCGAGCGGAATCTCGCGTTCTTCGGGGCGCTTTATGGTCTGAGCGGCGATCAACTGCGCGCCCGCATCGACTGGGCCCTGAAGTTCGCGCAACTCGAAGATCGTCGCCGCAGTCTCGTGAAGACCTATTCAGGCGGGATGAAGCGCCGCCTCAACCTCGCCTGCGCCCTCGTCCACGATCCGCGGGTCATTCTTCTCGATGAGCCGACCGTCGGCGTCGATCCACAGTCGCGCAACCACATTTTCGAGTGCATCGAGCAACTCAAGGCCGAGGGGCGCACGATCATCTACACCACGCATTACATGGAGGAGGCCCAGCGCCTCTGCGACCGCATCGCCATCATGGATCACGGCCGGCTGCTGGCGCTGGACTCGCTCGACGCCCTGCTCATCGCGCACGGCGGGGCGTCGATGGTGGCGGCTGACCTTGTCGCGGCGCCGGCCGACCTGTCCATTTTGCCCGAGGCGCTCGACGGGCTGCATCTGCGATTCATGTCGGATCGCCCGCTGGAAGAGGTGAGCCGCTTGGCAACCGCGGGCGTCGCCTTCGCCACGCTGAACGTGACGCGGCCGAATCTGGAGACCGTCTTCCTTTCGCTGACGGGAAGGAGCCTGCGGGACTGATGCGCGCCATTCTGCTCATTGCGCTCAAGGATCTGCGCGTCGTCGCGCACGACAAGATCGGATTTTTCTTCATCCTCATCTTCCCCGTGCTCATGGGCGTCCTGTTCGGCTTCATGAGTTCTTCCTTCTCCTCCGATTCGGAGTCCGTGCAACTCGAAGTCGCCGTGATCGACGCGGATCAGAGTGACATGTCGCGCCGCTTCATCAAGGCGCTGGAAGAGACGGGCAATGTCAAGGTGCGCACCGACCTCGGCGACCGTGCGGCAGTGATCAACGAGATTCGCCGCGGGCGTCTGCTCGGATTCATCGGCCTGCCCGAGGGGTTCGGCGAAACGGTCGGCATCATGTGGATGGAGCAGCCCGCGATTGAACTCGGCGTCGATCCCTCGCGCTCCTCCGAAGCCGGTCTGCTCAAGGGCCTCATCATGCAGGCAAGCGGCGAACTCATGGGCGAGCGCTTCATGGATCCCGACTCGATGCGGCCGATGATCGAGCAGTCGCGCCGCGACATCCTCGCCGATGAGACGCTCTCCCCGGCGGCGCGGGTGCTGCTCGGCGGCTTCATGGGCACGCTTGACTCCTTCCTCGGATCGCTCGATCAACTCAATGCGGGACTCGAGGCGGAGGGGGAGGGCAGCGGCCGGCCGAGCATGCAACTCGCCACCATCGAGATGATCGATGTCACCGCGCCCAAGACCGGCGATGAACTCCTCGACCGCATCCGCTCGCCGTGGGACATCAGTTTCCCCTCGGCGATGCTCTGGGGGGTGCTCGCCTGCGCGGCCGCGTTCGCCATCACCGTGGTGCGCGAGCGCACGCAGGGGACTTTCGCCCGTCTGAAAGTCGCGCCCATCGCGCGCTTTCACATCCTCACCGGCAAGGGAGCGGCGTGCTTCGCCGCGGTCATCGCCGTCAACGTGCTCATGATCGCGCTGGGAGTGGCGCTGGGGATGCGGCCGGGCAGCTATGCGCTGCTCGCGCTGGCGATGGTGTGCGTGGCGTGCTGCTTTGTCGGCATCATGATGCTCATGAGCGTGATCGGCCGCAGCGAGGAAGCGGTCGGCGGCGCGGCGTGGGGGGCGAACGTGACAATGGCCCTCTTCGGCGGCGGGATGATCCCCCT
>JBDIVQ010000094.1:0-15372 GCA_039794345.1 Phycisphaerae bacterium
CTCGCCGAGCGCGAGATCAACGTCGAACTGACCGACGCCGCGGTGGAGGCGATCGCCGACCTCGGCTACGACCCCGTCTACGGCGCCAGGCCGCTCAAGCGCGTGATCCAGCAGCAGATCGAGAACGGCCTGGCGTCGCGCCTGTTGGCGGGGGAGTTCGGTGTCGGGGATCGCATCAAGGTCGATTACGAGGGGCGGTCGTTCGTGTTCCGGGGTTCTGAGCGATAGCGGGGCTGGGAGGCGGGTGAATCGAGTCGGCCGCGAATTCGACCCCGATTCACTTCGCCGCCCGGTGGTTTTCGCCCATCTGAGTGATTCTGGGAACATTCTTCGGGGTGATCGGTTATTCTCCGCGCAGACGGCGCGAGCCGTGCCGGAGGGAGGCTGTCATGCTGGATTGCAGAGGCCGATGTTCGCCCTGCCTGCACGTGTTCGCGCTTGTAATTGCATGGTCGGCTGGAGGAGGCGAGGCGCTGGCACAGCGCATCCTGCGCGTGCCTTCCGAGTATCCTACCATCCAGGCCGGCATTGACGCGGCGGAGGCAGAGGACCTCGTGCTGGTCGAGGAAGGCCTCTATTCCGGGCCGGGAAACGTCGATCTCGACTTCGGCGGCAAGTCGATCACCGTCCGCGGCGACGGCGGGCTGGCCCGCCTCGATGATTCAGCCGGAGGGAGTCTTGCCGTCCGCTTTGACTCCGGCGAAACGCCCTCCGCCGTGTTCGAGGGCTTCATTGTTCGGTTCGAGAGCGGCGCGGGCATTCTCATCGACGCCAGCAGCCCGACGATTCGGAACTGCACCCTCGACGTCGAGCAAGCCTCGCCGCTGTCGATGACCAACAGCGACTCCGTCCTTTCCGATCTCGCGATCACCGGGTATCGCGCCGGTCTGCGCATCGTCGGGGGCCGGCCGACTCTGGCGCGCGTCGCCGTTTCCGGCACCGATCTGGCGATGATCGGCACGACGGCGGTGTTGACGGATTGCAGCGTCACCGACAACATCAGCGGGCTGGCCTACACGGGCGGAGGAATGTCACTGCGCCACAGTTCGGCAACCCTGACGCGCTGCACGATCCGCGGCAACGTCACCTTCGGTGACGAGGGGTACGACTCGCACGGCGGGGGGGTCTACGTCGAAGCCAGCGCCGTGCAGTTTCATGAGTGCAGGATTCTGGCGAACGAGGCCATCGGCCACCACCGGGTCGTTCACGGCGAAGGCGGCGGAGCCTACCTCCTCAATTCGGAAACGCACTTCCAGTCCTGTGAACTGCTGGGAAACACCGGGACGCTCGGCGGCGGCGTCTACGTCGAGGGAGGCAGCGCTTCATTCCTCAACTGCTCGTTCATGTTCAACACGGCCTGGATCTATGGAGGAGGCGCCTGCGGCAACGGCGAGTTCACCGACTGCCTGTTCGATCTGAATTGGGCGCAGGAGGCCGGAGGCGGCGCCAGTTCAGATCGGGGAACGTATCTGCGTTGCACGTTCAGAAACAACAGAGCCACTCGGTCGATCTACGAAGAGGGCTTCGGTGGAGGCTTGCGAAGCGCCGAGGGACCGAGCCTCGTGCTCGACTGCCTCTTCGATCACAATTCCGTGACGGGGCGGGACGCGCTCGGAGGCGGAATGTACGCGGCCGGGAGTGACGTCATCCGCGGCTGCACGTTCGTCTCGAACTTCGCCGAGGGAGCCGGCGGCGGTGTCTGCTTCTCCGTCCCGCAGGCCACGCTCGCCAACTCAGTCCTCCGCGGCAATACGGACGGCGGCGGCTTGAATCAGATCTTCGGCGACGGATCCGTCACCTGGTCCAACATTCAGGGCGGCTACGGCGGCGAAGGCAACATCGACGCCGACCCGCGCTTCGTCGATCCTGCCAACGGCGATTACCGCCTGGGCGACGGCTCGCCGTGCATCGATGGCGGCAACAACTCACTTGTTCCGCCCGAATCCGAGTTCGACCTCGACGGCCTGCCGCGCTTCGTCAATGACCCCGGCATGCCGGACATGGGTGAAGGCAGCGCGCCGATCGTGGATATGGGCTGCTACGAGTTTCAGTCCACTTCGACGGGTCTGAATCTCGCGCTGCGAACCAGTTGCCCCGATGGCGGGCCGGCGCGAATCGGCTGGGCGAACGGCTCGCCGGGTCGAACGGGCGTCGTGCTCCTCTCGCCGCAGACAGGGAACGCGCGCATTCCCATTCGCTACCCCTGCGCGGGAACGCAACTCGGTCTCGCCTCGAGCGGCCTGCGCCTCGCGTGGCAGGGCGCCAATGATGCCGACGGCGGCCGCGTGATCAACACGACAGCCCCGCCCGGCG
Source organism: Phycisphaerae bacterium (assembly GCA_039794345.1). Lineage (GTDB taxonomy): Bacteria > Planctomycetota > Phycisphaerae > Phycisphaerales > UBA5793 > UBA5793. The sequence continues at coordinate 2,314 of JBDIVQ010000094.1, forward strand.
CCTGCGGCCAGTTCATCCAGTTCCTCGACCTGAGCACCTGCAACGTCAGCGCCGTGCTGCGGATCGAGTAGCGAGGTCCGTCGCCACGCCGATCGAGGCTCCTGCGAGCGCCATTTTGCCGATCTTCGCGAACTTGAGCGAATTTTCGTCTAGCCGGCGCTCTCTTGCTGTACAATGCCTTCAGCGGCAATTCCGGCCCAAAGAAGGGAAGGTCAACCATGACTCGTCGAGCAAACACGTGGACGGGCTGGTCATCCCTCGTCCTGGCCGGGTTCCTTGCGGTGGTCAGCCACTCCACGGCGCTCGCCCAGCAGATCCGGCACGTCCCCAGCGAGTACCCGACGATCCAGGCAGGCATCGACGCCGCGGAGACGAACGACACGGTGCTCGTGGCGGAGGGAGGATACGAGGGCGCGGGTTTCGTCGATCTTGACTTTCGCGGCAAGGCCATCACAGTGCGCGGCGAAAACGGGCGTGCGAATATCTACGACCAGGGATTCGGAAACGTCTTCGTTCACTTCGTATCTGGAGAAGGCGCGGAGAGCGTTCTCGAAGGATTCTGTGTGTTCATGCAGAGCGGCGCTGGATTACACGTTTCGAACAGTAGTCCGACAGTAAGAAACTGCGAGTTCGGTACAGACGGCCATCGGCCCATTGAACTCACGAACTCGAATGCCGCTCTGTCCAACATCTATGTCTATGGCTCGAGCAACTCCGGATCTGTCATCACAGACGGCATGCCGACTCTGACCGGCGTGCGATTTGACGCCGTGGGCCTCTTGGTCCGGGACAGCGACGGACTGTTCACCGACTGTTCCGTGAGTGACCATCGTGAAGGATTCCGCTCGCCCCCGATGGTGATCTCGGGCGGAGCACCGCGTTTTCTACGCTGCGAATTCAGTCGCAACATCACCGGTGATGGCGGCTATGGAGCCAACGGCGGCGGACTCAAAGTGACTGACAGCTTCGCCGCCTTCACTGACTGCGACATCAACGACAACATTGTTTACGACCACATCAAGATCGACGGTGCGGGAGGCGGGGCGTTCGTCACAGGCGGTGCGGTCCACTTCGAGAACTGCCGGTTTCTGCGGAACTGGGCTGGCACTTCAGGAGGCGGGGTCTCTGCAGGCGGCGCGGCGACGTTCTCAGGGTGCCGATTCGAGGGCAATCGGGCAGGGGGCCTCGGCGGAGGTCTGTCGGGCGGGGTCTCCATCTTCGGCTGCTACTTTGAACGAAACTCGGCCCAGTCGGGCGGCGGCGCCTATTCGCGCGGAGACGTCGTTCGCACCGCCTTTCGAAATAATACTGCGTGGGGATTTCACTTCGCCGGCGGGGGCGGCCTGAACAGCCAGGGCAATTATGTCGTCGAGTGCCTCTTCGAGGGGAATCTTGCCACCAATGGAGATTATGAGGATGGAGATGGCGGGGGAATGAAGACGGAGATACAAACGTCTGTCCGGGGATGCACATTTGTGAGCAACAGCGCCGAAGGCGAGGGCGCGGCGATCTATCTGGCGAAGGGAGCCAGGTTCGCCAACAGCGTCATCCGGGATAATGTAGGAGACAGCCAGGTCAACCCTGGGGCATCGGTCACCTGGTCCAACATTCAGGGCGGCTACCCCGGCGAAGGCAACATCGACGCCGACCCGCGCTTCGTCGATCCTGCCAACGGCGATTACCGCCTCGGCGACGGTTCGCCCTGCATCGATGCCGGCAACAACGCGCTCGTTCCTCCCGAATCCGAGTTCGACCTCGATGGCCTGCCTCGCTTCGTGAACGACCCCGGCATGCCGGACATGGGCGAAGGCAGGGCGCCAATCGTGGACATGGGCTGCTACGAGTTTCAAACTTCCTCGACCGGTCTGAATCTCGCACTGCGAACCAGTTGCCCCGATGGCGGGCCGGCGCGCATCGGCTGGGCGAACGGCTCGCCGGGTCGAACCGGCGTCGTGCTCCTCTCGCCGGACATGGGCACGGTGCGCATCCCCAATCGCTACCCGTGCGCCGGAACGCAACTCGGCCTCGCCTCGAGCGGCCTGCGCCTCGCGTGGCAGGGCCGCAACGACGCTGACGGCGGCCGCGTGATCAACACCACGGCCCCGCCGAGCGCCTGCGGCCAGTTCATCCAGTTCCTCGACCTGAGCACCTGCAACGTCAGCGAAGTCCTGCGGATCGAGTAGCCGGGCCGCGGGGTTCATTGAGGATGCCGCCTCGATCCGCCCGATACCGGTGCGTATGGGCGTCGCCTCCACTCTGGCTCCACGCGCGGTGAGCGCCTCGACGGCCCCGGCTGCGGTCTGGCGCGCTGAGACGCAGGAGACATCGGTCATCGTGCGGCGTGCATTGCTCGGGCACGACTCGATCGCCCCCGGCGACTGGCCCGAACGCCTCGCCGCGTACCTGCGCGACCTGCCCGGCGTGGCCGTCGTCGGCGCCAAGCGCATCAGCAGTGATCGCAAACTCGTCTCGATGGGGGAGTTGCTCATTCACCCCAAGGGCTTTCACAGCCTTGGCGAAGGGTTGTCGGCCGATGCGTATCGATTCCCCGAGGAGATCGATGCGATCGCCGGCGGCGTTGTGGCCATCGATCGCGCGATGTGGGAGCAACTCGGCGGCCTCGATGAAGCGATGGGGCCGCTGGCTGTGCTCGACCTGTCGCTTCGCGCGCGGCAGGTGGGCGGGCGGTGCATCGTTGTGCCCGATGTGATCGTGCAGGATGAATCGGCGCTCACGCAGCGCCTGCCCGAGGATGGGCACTTCACTCAGCGATGGGGCTTTGACCGCCTCTCGCCGGACCTTGACGTGGTGCGCGAGCGACATGCGGGAACGGGTCTGCTGTGGAACGTGCGCTTCTGGGGGGCGGCGCTTCCATTTGAGAAGTACGACCAGCGGCCGGCGCTACACTGGAAGAGTTACGCCGAGGTCGAGCCGTTCCGCCAGCGGGCCGACCATCTGGTGAAGATGCTGCGGAACCTCACGCCGCGCGGCGTCGCGGTCGATCTCGGCTGCGGCGACGGGCTCTACGCGCACCTGCTGGCGAAACAGGGCGTCGAGGTGATCGGCTTCGATCCCGAGCGAAGCGCGATCGAGCAGGCGAACCAGGCGACGAAGGATCAGGCGTATCCCGCCAAGCGGCCGCGCTTCGAGTGCATCGCGCCCGGCCCGCTGCCGCTGGCCGGAGGCGCGGCGAGCACGGTCTTCATGCTCGACGTGATCGAGCACCTGCCCAACCCGATGGCGGTGCTGCGCGAGGCGGCGCGGCTCGTTGCCCCCGGCGGCCACCTCGTCATCTCGACGCCCGCGTGGCAGTACGGCGGCTCCTCCGACCCCACCTACCACATTACCGAGTACACCATGCCGGAACTCGAGCGCCAGATCGAGGCGGTCACCGGCATGAGCATCGTCAACCGGGTGCGGATCACGGGGACCTACCGCGACATCATCGCCATCGCCCGGCGCTAACCCGGCCCGGGCGGCGGGAGCCTCTGTGAACCGGCCGGCCGCATCGGCGCTTTTCTGTCCACTGGACGACTCAGTTGTCCGATAGAGAGAGAGTCATGAAGTCCGATATCAGGTCGATCCTGAAACTCGAGGTTCCGCTGATCGTTCGCATCGCCGAGCGCACGATGCACGTCGATGAGGTCGTGCAGTGGGTTCCGGGGATGATCATCGAGATGGGCAAGAGTGCGGATGAGGAACTCGAACTGCTGGTGAACAACGTCCCGATCGGCGTGGGGTCGGCGGTGAAGATCACGGAGAACTTCGGCATCCGCATTTCCTACGTCGGCGACCTGCGGGCGCGGATCGGCGCCATGTCGGGTCGGGCGGCGCAGCCGGTGGGGGTGGAGACGGTCGCCGGCGAGGAGGCGGCGGCGAGCGACGTTCAGGAAGCGGCCGAGGCCCCCGGCGCGTGAGAATGGTTCCGATGGTCCGGTACGGGGCTAGACTGAATCGGCGCGCGGGCGGCCGCGGCGGTGCTCGGCGGCCGGCGGCCTATCGTCAAGTCGTTTTCGTGCAGGAGCGAGGAACGTGAGTCCAATATCGGGAACCCTCCGCCGCCTGACGTGGCTTGCGCTCGCGGGCGGAGCAGCCCTGAGCGCCGCGGGGTGCTACGGGCCTTACAAGCCGCGATCCCTGCAGCGCATCATCGGATCCGGGCTCGCGGCCGAGTACGACTCCCATCGCGACCGGCTCGTGCGTTTCGGGCCGCGGGGCCGGTTCAACCTGCTTCGCGTCCCTGATGCCGATGCGGGTCCTGACGAAGACGGGTCGTACATGCACTTCGGGGGAATGTACTCCTGGATCAGTCCGCAAAGCGCATGGACGGATGAGCAGGGGCGGTTCCAGCCCTGGCCGCCGCCGGCGGGCATGGATGTCGGCCCGGCGCGCGCCACCCGCCACGCCCTCAACGAGTTTGAGGCCTTCGGGCCCGTGCTGCGCTCCGGGCTTCAGGAAGTCAAAAGCGTTCAACTCGGGCGGGATCACTACGGCCCGCGTGCGCTGGTGACGCATGGTCTGCGAAACGCCGGCGAGCGGAACGCCCGCGGCGGCGTGTGGCTGAGCACCGGGGTCATACCCGGCTCCGTCGTCGCGGTCCTGACGCCCGGGGAAGGACGCGAGATTGAGTTCAGCACTCATCCCAACGCCCGGGAAGTGTGGGACAACGTCACCCGGTCGCGCGGCCGGTGGACGCTGGTGCGAACCAAGCGGTATTACGAGTGGCTGGGCATGGGCGGAACCTTCAAGGCCCGCATCCCCTCTGACCGCGTGATTGCGATGCATCGGCGGGGACATTGGTTCGTGCGGGTCGGCGATCCCTGGTCGCCCGACGCGGAGGCGCTGCTCGAGGAGCGCGGACACGCGCCGGTGGAGGTGGCGGTCAACTTCGGCCGGCGGATCCACGAAGCGGCGCTCCTCGGCCCCATCGAAGACATCGCGCCGGGCGAGACCAGGGAGTATCGCGAGCGCTGGTACGTCATCCCCGGCATGGCCTCGCGCACCAGGCAACTCGATCGCGCGCTTTTCGCGATCGATCCCGAGCGCTTTCCTCTCCCCGCCTATCTGACGGAGGAGGAGGAGGATCCGGAACTTGAGCAATGGCTCGACGAGGAGCCGGAGATGGGTCCGCCGGCGCAGGAGGCTCCCCCAGGCCGCGACGCCCACGATCCTCCGCCCATCGACATCGACGACGTCTTGGACCGCTGAGTCCTCGCCGGCGGCACGACTCGCAGAGTAAGGGGGTCGGCCGGCCCGATTCCCCGTTCACGGAGATCGCGCTTCCGCGGGTCGTCCGGGAATGTGGCAACCTGGGGCTTTCTCGAAAAGTGGCGAAGCGCGCGCCGTCGCGCTGAAGCGCGCCATGTGATATGTTGCAATGTCATGCGGCGGCTCTCTCGCGCCTCGGCCCACTTCTGTGTATGTAAGATGGAGAAGGTGCGGCCGGTGCGCGATCGTCCTGCGACGCGATTCCTGCCGATAACATGAGCGCACGCCGAGAAAGGGTCGCGCTCACATTCCGGGACCTTCCAAATGAAGGCAGGACATGCGCGCCCCGGATCAGCCGGCGCACGCTCCGGTTCGCCGGCTGTCTTCCGCCGCTCTGAGTGACGCTCTTGAATGTCGCTCTCAGGCAATGGGCGGGGCATGCTGCGGTATATAACGATTCGGATCCGGCTGCCGTGTTCTGCGCGCGCTGAGGATGAGAATGTGGCGCCGAGCGAGTCGTCCGAGAATGGCGGTATGCTGGGAGGGACGCGCAATCGGGGGGAGGAACCTGCGCCGGACGTATGGCGCATCGCGGACCGGTTCGCGTTCGATGGCCGCGCGCCGGGCGGAGGCGCCGGCGGCGGGCCGCGGCGGGTGCGATGTTTTTTTGTCTATTTATGAAATTCGCGCTTCACATGTGGAGCGTTGGAGGTATCTTATACAGCGATCCGCGCCGGCTGCTCTGCGGAGGGCTCGGCGCTTCATGATATTAGAGAGCGCCGCCGCGCCCGGAGCGGCGCGGCGCGAAGGAAACAAAGGCGGAGCGCCTGCACGGTGCAGTCGCGCAGCGCCGACTGGACGGGAGCGGATGGAGGAGAGACAGACATGGCACGAGTCCGAGAAGAAGCGCGGATGTGGAAGTGGGGACTGGCGGCGGTGGCGGCGAGCGGGGCCGTGATGCTCGCGGCGGCGCAGCGCGTCGAGGCCAGGCTGCAGCCCATCAGCGACATGGACTGCTACCTCTCAATCGGCCGGGCATGCCACGTCGATTATTATCCGATGTGTCATCAGAAGCCCGAGGGGACGATCTGCTACGAGTGTCCGGACATCTACTACGTCTTCGCCAAGTGCGTCTACCGCCCCGAGTACACCTGTGTCCCCTCCGAGGAGCAGCCCTTCAACTGCGGCAAGCGAATCTGGGGCATCTGCATCGACGGCGAATGCTGGGGATCCGCGGAAGGCGAGGAGTTCTGCACCATCACCCAGTGCTTTGCATATCCTACGTGAGCGGGAAATGTGTCGATGTCCCGGGGTCCTCGGGCCGATCCTAGAGGCATCGCGGGCTTCCCGAGAGGAGTCGGACCATGGGTTGGCGCACCTGGACAGTCGGGTCGTTGGCTTCGCTCATCGCGGCGACGGCGGCGCTCGCGCAGACTTCGCTCGAGCCGGCGGACGTCGCGGCCGCCCTCCGCGCGGCGAATGAACTGCGCGGCGAGTTCCGCATTCGCTTTGAGCGGGCCTATCCCGCGGGGAAGCGCCCGCCCGAGAAGGACCGCATTTTCGTCACCCTGCTCCAGGACGGACAGGGGCGCGAGCGCAGAGAGTCCACCTTCCCGCAGCAGCATCGGAGCGTGGCGTCGATCGTCCAGGTCGAGGTCTGGAACGGCCAGCTCCAGATGCAGGAGATCTACCAACCAGCGAAGAAGGACACGGCGCGGCACATCGTGCACGTCACCGACCTGCCCGTTGCCGGCAAGAACCTCGACATGGTCCTCGTCTCCCTCGGCCTGCGCTTTTTTCATTCGGCGAGTTCGCCGGCCGATATGGTGGTGAGCGAGAAGGCGGACGTGCTGATACGTGAGGCGCAGTACGATGGCACGCCGATCGTCGAGGTGCAGTTCCGGAACATGCCCTTCAGCCGTGCCGCCACCATCATTCATCGATATGACCCGGCTCGCCAGTGGCTTTTGCTCGAGCAGGAAACGCGGACCTTCGGCGGCCGGACCACGCCTTCATCCGAAGATGACGTGCTCATGTTCCACGAGCGCCTGGTCAACTCGGGGTTCGAACAGATCGACGGCGTCTGGGTCGCGACGATCCGGCCGGAAGCGCCCGAGGTCCAGCACCATCACTCCATTACGGAGATGGTCCAGATCGACTTTGATCCGCGTTACAGCGACGCCGACTTCACCGTCGATCTCGCCTCGCTGCCTCTGCACAGCGAAATCGTGGACGCCCGGATCGGCGTGACGTACCGGCTCGGCGAGGATGATGTCGCCATCGATGGGCGCCTGCACAAGTTGCGCCAGGTCGTTTCGGCTCCGATCGAGCCGGAGGAGTTCCCGCTCGTCATGGCCGGTTCGAAGATGATCCTCGACCCGCGCTACGACTGGAAGGGGCGCACCCTCGGCGACTGGATGCGCCTCGTCGGCCTCGGGCTGCTGGCGGTTGGAGCGGTGGGGGCGGTCGTTCTGTTCTTCCGGCACCGGTGGTCCGGCGCCTGATCGGCTTGCGGCGCCGGCCGCACTGAGGCGCCGACACAGGGGTGGACGCTCAGCGGATGGATGGCGGACGCGCGGCGACGCGCGGCTGCGGTTGTGACTTGCTCCGCCGGCGGGGCTGCCGCCCGGCGACGGATGCGCCGACCGGCTCGGCCGGGCGGGCTGGAGATTCGCTGTCCAGAGGCGCTGCGCGTTTCACCGAGCCGGCGACGGCTCATCCGGATCGCTGCGCCTCGATGCTCAACCGGGGAGAAGGACATGAGACGCCGACACGCGCTCATCGGGGCCGGACTCGCCATCATCGCACTCGCCTGCGGCGCCATGCTCAGCGTCGATCGTTGGGGGCGGACGGTTCCCAGTTTCGCCCAGGCCCAGACCTACGACACGGGACGCCTCGTCGTTGTGTTGCCCCACACCGTCGAGCATCGATTCCATTTCCGCAACGATCGCGATCAGCCCATCGAACTCGTCAAGGTGGATCCTTCGTGCGGCTGCTCGGACGTTGAGGCGCCGATCCGCCGTTTTGAACCGGGCCAGGTGGGCTGGATCGACGTTTCCGTCGCGCTGACGGGCTCGGGCGCCTCCACCACCAGCGTCGCGCTCTCCTGGTCCACCGGCGAGACGGTGCGGTATCACTTCAACGCCTTCGCACAAGTGAGCCGAGAACTGTCCCTGTCGCGCATCACCGTCGATCTCGAGGTCGAGCAATCTCGGGCGATCCTGCTGACGTACATCGACCAGGAGGGGCAGGAGCCGGGGCCGGTGGCCTTCGACCTGCCGCAGGGGATCGAAATGGAGGTCGCTCCGTGGGAGCAGGTCATCGCGCCCGACGCGCGCCGGGGGATCGCCGCGCGTTACTCGGCCGCGGCGCAGTTGCGCCTGACTCGCTCCATCGACGAGGTGGGCCGCATCAACTTCTCGCTGCCGCGGTATCCCGATCTGCCCAAGGCGCAACTCGTCGTGCGGACGCCGGAACTCATCGACCGCGTCGGTCGCGAGGTGATCCAGCGCCTGCGCGAGGGGGCGGGTCCGATCAAGGCGAGAGTGACCGGCGACGGCGCCTCTGCGGCCACGGACGGCACGTGAGAGGCGCGGCGCAGCGAGGCGCTACCGGCCGAGGTCCGAGGGGTCGGGGCGCGAGCGATCAGCCACGACCTTGATCACACCGGTCGGCAGGCCGCGGGCACGCCAGAGCTGCTGCAGGCGCGATGGATCGCTCGGCTCGGTGTAGAGGCCCTCGGGGGAGATCATCCGCACGATCTCTCCCTTGGCGGTGATCGTCTTGATGGTCGGGGGAAGGGATGTGTCCGTCCGTGATTCGACGGTGAATCGATCGGCCCCGCTCATCGCCCTGATGACCTCCGTCCGCCGCTTTACATCCGTGGTCTGGGGACGGAAGAGGTACATGACGTAGGAGCCTTCCTGGCCGGGGTTGAGAATGCGATAGAGCAGGTGCTGCTCGGCCTGAGAGACGTACGCTTCCGGCGTGGTGAAACTCGAACTGCCGCCGCGACCGTCGGAGACGTCCACGACGACGTCGATGCGCCCGCCCTGCCGAGTCCCGCTGATGGAGGACCGGCCGACGATCGCGTAGCCGCTGCCGGACTTCTCATATGAAATCTGCCGGGTGTACCAGATCTCCCGCTGGCGGTCGAAGGACATCCAGGCGAGGCTCTCCACCTCGGAGACATAGGCGTCCGCGCCCGCATCGCCCGGCACGAGGAAGCGTGCGGTCTGGCTGACGAGAAGCCCCTCTTCCTTTTCGTCGGGCGAGAATCGCTCGGGATCGCGGTTTTCGCCCACCAGGCCGCGCGGCCCGACGTCTTCGCGGATCCGGTAGTAAGCCACCTCCTGCTCGCCCTGGTCGGACTTTCGATACATGCGGTACCAGGAGTCGGCGACGAGCATTCGGCGGTACTCCTCCGGCCCCAGGCGCGCCAGCGCCTTGTTCGTTGCGTCGATGCCGTCCTGAAGTTCGCGCGCCACGGCGGCGGGATCGCGGAAGCGGAAGGTCTCCACCGTCGCCTGGGTGAGGCTGATGATCTCGTCCGACCGCGCGCCGTCGCCGCGCACGCCGTAGATCACAAACGTGCCGGGAGCCGGGTTGAAGATCGAGTAGACGCGCACCTCCTGCACGATGCCGATGTCGCTGCTCAGGGCGAGTTCGACGGCGAACTGCTCGCCTTGCTGGTCACCGGCCTTGATCGTCCGGCGAAGTCGCTCCTTCGATTCCCTGACCTGCTGCTTCGAGCCCTCCGCCGGTTGCAGGCTGGTCGCGACGGCGCGGTCGGTGACCGACTTGAGCGTCTCTTCCTCGCTGCGGGTGAGGATGACCTCGAGCGTCGCGACCCACAACTGGCTCTCCGGTTCGACGAGCAGCCGCTGGGCGGACTGCGGATTGCGAGTGACCTTGACCCCCTCCGGCAGGCGGAGCGTCAGTCCCACGCTCTCCTCCTCGTACACGGCTTCGCCGAGGCGGTTAGGGCCCGAGGCGGGTGAAGATGTCGGCTGCGCCATCGCGCCGGCGCCCGAAACCGCGGTGCCGAGGAGCACCACGGCGACCCGCCATGACCATGTCGTCCGATTCCGAATCAGTCCCATCACCCGACTCACTTTCTCTCTTGGCCGTTCACGATGCCCGGGACACGTTGTTCATCGGCGATTGCCGGTCCGGGCTTGCCCGGCGAGGCTCCGCCTGCGCCAGTGATTCGCGATCGGCGGGGGAGTTGTTCGCGCCCGGTCGGGGCCTGGATCGCGCCAAGGCCCACGCCGCCGCCAGCATCAGGAGCAGCACCAGCAGCATGGCGATGGCGACGACGCGCCGCCGTGAACGGTCACTGCCCCAGGGATGTTCCGAGCGCGGCATGGGCAATGGTAGGGGCGTGTGCGCCGGGCCCGCCCGCCGGCGCCTGCCGATCCAGCGCTGCAGCGTGCGGCCGGCAGCAGCGGGCGGCGGGCTACGATCAGCGCGTGCGGTCCGCGTCGGATCGTGGTTCGGTTGGAGGTCGGGTCTGTGGGCGGCGACGTGTTGCAGGCGTGCCCCGTGCTCGCCGAGATGTTCGAGACGGGCGCGACGCGCGCCGCCGACGGCGGTGCGATCACGATCCACTCGCACATCCCCGCCGCTTACGCCGAGGCGCTGTTCCGGGTCGTTCGCGACCTGCGGCCGCGCGCCTGCCTCGAGATCGGCCTGGCGCTGGGCACGTCGGCGCTGGCGATCCTCGCGGGCCTGGCCGCGGGAGGGGGGGAGGGTCGGCTCATCTCGATCGATCCCAAGCAGAACGACAAGTGGCGCGGCGCCGGCCGCGCCGCCATCGAGCGCGCCGGCTACGCCGATCGACACGAACTCCTCGTCGAGCCGGACTTCACCGCCCTGCCCGCCCTCTATCGCATGGGACTCCGGGCCGAGTTCGGCTACATCGACGGCTGGCACACCTTCGACCACGCCATGCTCGACTTCTGGTACATCGACCGCATGATGCCCGTCGGCGGCGTCGTCGCCTTCAACGACAGCGGACTCGCGGGCGTTGACAAGGCGATCGGATTCGTGCAGTCGCACCGCAAGTACAAAGAGATGAACGTGGGGCTGCCGATCGACTACGGCCAGTTGGGGCGCACGCGGCTTCTCGGCCGCCTGCTCCGAGGCCGGACGCGCGGCCTGAGGATGCGCCAGCACCAGGACCGCTACTTTCGCAAGGTCGAGGACTGGCAGGCGCCGTGGGATTTCTACGCGCCGTTCTGAGTGCGGGGCAACTCGCCTTCCGTTCTGCGGTGTCGGCGGATGGACCACTCCATGGCCCATCGCCCTCGGCGAACGGATTGGGGTGGACCGTCAATCGATCGTCGAAGCCCGGCACGCATTGCTTGTGGGGGCGCGAAGCAAGCTTCAAGCCTAACGTCCGTCAGGCGAAGTCCACTTCAGATCCCGTGACGGAGATCACATGGGCGGCGCGGCGAGTGAGCCTGCGAACTGTGGCCCGGGCATTTTTTGCGTGCGGTGCGGCTATGACCTCCGCGAAACACGGTTGGCCGGCGTGTGCCCGGAGTGCCGCGAGTGGTGCGCAGCGTCGCTGTGGATTCGAAGCGACGCGGGGTAGCGATGGCGGCGGCGGATGCATCGAGGGGCGCTATGGCTGGCGGTGGCGGTGATGGCGCGCATTCTTCCTGGCGTGGGCACAATGCTCGCAACCTGGTTCGGATACCGCGTTGCTTACGGGGCGTACTACTGGTGTGAGCAGGTTCTGTGGTGGACGGTTCCGTTGAGCATTGGCGCGCTGCTGATTACGACTCCTTTCGCGCCGGATCGGGGACGCCAAAGATGGGCCGTGCCAATTCGGCTCGTGGCACGTTGGATCGTTCTGCTGTGGGCGTTTCAGGAAGTGGCAGCGCCGCTCCTGTATTTTGCGCTCACCTTCAACGGCGTGGAGGGCGCGTCAAGCCCTCTGATGCTCACGCCGGCGTGGAGTACGGTCTTTGCGGTTTCTGTGTGGATTAACTGGCCCATGTGGATGACGGGTCTGCTGGGACTGCTGGCTCACGTCTTCATCATCGCAACGCGGCTACGCAACAAGCGACTGCTGGTGCAACTGCGCACGCTGGCTGCGCTGCTGGCGGCCTGGTCCGTTGTCGCGTACAACGTGGATTGGTTCTATCAATTGCTGGCCCGAGGCAGTTCGTCCACGCTGGTGACCGTGATGGACGCGATCGATGTTTTCGTGCACTCTTCAACGTGGTGGACGGAGTTCGTGCTCGAATCGTGGGCTGTGGTTTTGATGCTGTGGTTGGCGCGGATGTACTCGACGCCGCTGCCGGAGCAGTCAGTCAAATCAACGTGACTCGGGTCTGTGCTCATGTCCGCCGCTCATCACCGGCTGCACCCACGCCATTTCGTGATCGCCCTTCGAGAAGGGGTTGGGATGTGCCTTTGAGGAGATGATGACGGCGCGGACGTAGATTTCGTCGCCTGCAAAGGTATAGGTTGCCGGATTCGCCATGGTTTCATCGAGGATTTCGCCGACGATGCCCAGGTCGGGCCGGCCGTCGCCGTCGGCATCCTCCACGCGGCGCGTGCCGAGGAAGCGAGTCGTGTAGGCGACCTCCGGCTCGGCGCGAATAGCGATGCTCAAAGTGCGTTCGTCGGCCTTGATCGAATCGAGCATCACGCCGCTTGATGCGTAGAAGTCGCCGCGGTGCATCGCGCCGAGAATCGCTTCGGCGTCGAGTGATTCGGCCCGCACCATGATCCAGCCGCGGCCGGGGTTGGAGTGCCCCTCGGGAATCTCGTGGTAGTTGTGCGCATCGTCGGTGGCCAGGCCGTAGAGCGGGCTGAGATTGAGTTCGGTCAGTCGCT
>JBDIVQ010000095.1:0-15332 GCA_039794345.1 Phycisphaerae bacterium
GCCTCGGGCAGGCCTGGCCGATCGCCCGACCGCCGCGCTGGAACGCGAAAAACTCGCTCCCAAAGGTAGTGCCGGTGCTCGATTCAGTCAAGCCGTTCGCTCCGACCCCCCTTGACACAGGCCCGAGCATCGTTACGCTTCCCATCTCCAGGCCGCGCAACGCTGCCTGCGCCTCCCTAGCTCAGTTGGTAGAGCAGCTGACTCTTAATCAGCGGGTCGAAGGTTCGAGTCCTTCGGGGGGCATTCTTGCATTGCTTGGCGATGCTTGGCGAATCTGTGCGATTCCCCCGTAGTTTTCCAGTGTTTTCGACTTCGCCGCCACTCGCATCATCGGCCAGTCGCAGCGCACCCGTTGGCGATGATTGGCTATGCTTTGCGGTACGGTTCCCACCACCCTTCCCCCCACCCTGTCCGTCCGTTCCCGTCGCGCGAAGCGCCGCCGCGTCACTCTTGGGCGCACCGTCGATAGTCGGCAGGCCGTCGAGTCCGGCCGTCAGGTCGTGAACGCCGAGCCGGGTGTAGACGTTCATCGTGAGTACCGGCGTGCTGTGCCGCGCCAAGGTCTGCGAGACTTTGACCGATGCGCCGCCCCGGACGATGCTCGTGATGTAGGTTGCCCGCAGGCTATGGAAGTCGGCCACTCGCCCGGAGTCGTCCGCTTCCCGAAGGAAGCCCGCACGTCGCTTCTCTCGGCGTTGCGCGCCCGGGGGTGTCTCTCTCGTCCACCGCTGCCACGCCCGCCGCAGGTCGAAACGTAGCATCGCTCCCGTGCGGTGCATCGTGCCCTGGAATACCCGCTCGCCCTTCGGCTTGCCCGTCAGCCATTGCGCGAGTGCATCGGCAAGGTCGGCGCGGATCGGCTGGCGATCCTCGCGCCGCCGCTTGGAGTGCCCGGCCGCGACTACCACACTCGGCGCATCGCCGTCGAGTTGGAACGATTCCGGCGTCAGGCTCGCAATCTCACCTCTCCGCAGTCCGCTTCCCGCCGCGAGTCGATAGAGCATCGCGCGGTCCGGCCCGCTCATGCCCTTGAACCGCTCGCCATGAGTCGCCGCGTCGATGAGCGCGCGGAGTTCATCATCGCCCAGCGCCCGCCGGACCTTGCGCCGGTCGGCCTCGACGTTGAACCCTCTCATGCCCGCCAGTGGATTTCTCGTCATCCGCCCGTCATGCACCGCCCAGCGGCACAGCGCCCGAACGGTCCCGAGCGCGTGATTCTTCGTCCGCGCCGATGCCCCGCCCTCGCCGAGTCCCGCGACGGCCGAGAGAATCGCCGACGGTACGATGCCGCCGAGTGTGCGGACCTTCGCATCGGACAGCACCCGCTCGGCCGTGTTGAACGTGTGCCGGACGTGACCCGGGGTCGATCCCTTGCTTTCCATCCACTCCCGCCATTCGGCGAGTTGCGCCTCGATGCCGCGCTTACCCTCGGCCGCGATGCGCTCGCCCGCTTCGTCGATCATCCCGTTGCGGCGCTTCGCCTCGATGCCCGTCCACTTTTCGAGAATGTCCAGCGCGGCTTGCCGGTCGCTCGTGCGGGTCGAACGCTTGCGCGACTTGCCGCCGCCGACTCCGTACTCCGCCGTCCAGACGCCGCCCGGAGTGCGCTGATAGAGCGTGCCCATCCCGCTCGCCCGCTTCGATGCCCTACGCCTTGCCATGTCGTCCTGCCTTTCCCGGCCGTCGCCGGCGCCGTTCTCAACTCCGCTGCCGATACCCGCTCTCAGCGCAGCGCTTCGACCTCTCCGCCACTTCGACGATGCGCAGGATCGCCTTGCGCTCATCGAGTGTGAGGAAGTTCCGCCAGGCCCACCCGACCCGCTGCAATTGAGCATCGCTCAGTTTCGAGTTCGGGGCCGGGACGGCCGTCGGCATTCCCCGTGCTGCATCGGGTCTCGTGTTCATCATCGAAGTCCCTCAGCCTTGCGGTCATGTGCTGCCATCGTGAGCCGACTGCGGTAAGCGGGAAAGCGTTCCCGCCTCAGCGCGGCCCGCCTGGCTTCGCTGTGCCACGCTTGAACGCCCTCGGCCGATGCCCGCGTCACCCGAAGCCGTCCGGGCTCATCCTGGGTCAACTGCAGCGATGGCGACTCGGCGATCATCACATCAGCCCCGCCGAGACGCGCCCGCCACAGCCCGGACAGTTCACTTCCGCCAGCGGCGCGAGCAGCACGAGCAGGCCGAGCGGGAAGGTGAACAACACGACCAGCCAGGTGAGCACGACCCGCCACGTCGCCAGCGGGACCGGGACCACCTGGCCGCAGCCGCAGCGGATTGACCGGAATCGCTCCCGCGGCTGCTCCGGCTGCGCTGGCTGCTCAGGTTGCTCCGGCCGCGCCGGCGCCGCTGATCGGAACGGCCGGGAGATCGGCGGATGGGCGCCGCCGCCAGTCCAAACGTCCACGCTCTTCGGCCGGACGCCTTGCGAGGCGGCGCGGTTGGCCGCGTCCTCCGGCCCCTCGGCTTCGATCCGGCGGCGCACACTCGCGCCCGTCGATTCGTCGATGCCCGTCACTTCGTAGGCTTTCATCGTCATCGTGAGCCCCTCACTCGCCGGACCATCCGGCGCGGCCGCCTAGCGCACCCATCTGCGAATCGGCGCCGCTCGCCGCGCTTGACGGCGCGGAGTCGCCGGCGGCCGAGCAGTCTCACGCCGCTGCTTGAACGCATCGAGGTCCGCGACTGACACCCGCCACCGAGGCCGGGTCCGCGTGCCGACATTGACGGCCGCCAGGTGGCCGTAGGCGATGAGCCGCCGCACCGTATCGAGACTCACGCCGAGCCGCCGGGCAACCTCGACCGTCGAGAGCATCAGCCGGGTCTCACTCATCGCGTCGATCTCGCTGCGATCCATGCTCACAGTACTCGCCTTACTCATGCACTCAGTCCCGGCGCGATCAGCCCGCGATCCGCGCGAGCACATCATCCGCGATGCCCTCAGCCTCGGGGGTTGGGGCCGCCGCGCCGAGGAGTTCGTAGCCCGCCCGCGCGTAGCGGTTGGCCGGGCGGTACGTCGGCTTGCCGGCGCCGTCGATGAGCATGATGCCGCAGTAGGTGCGATTGTCCGAGTCGTCGAAGTCGAGTTCGACAGCGCGCGAGGAGTCGGCGGGATCGGTCAAGAGCATCCCGCCATCATCCCCGGCGTGGGCGTAGACGAGCGCCGCTTCACCAAGCCCATCGCCCATGAAGAGGGCGAGATCGCCATCGTGGATCGGGCACTCATGGTTGACGCACAGCAGCATCGTCCCGCGCGGGAGATCAGGCGCGTAGCGGTCCGTCTCCACGCGATCGATGAAGGCGATCTTGTCGTCGAAGGATCGGCCGCCGAGGAGTCGCCAGGTTTCCATCGCGGACGGGCCTTGCGCGACCTGCCGGAGTCCCGTGCGCTCGATCATCGCGGCGTCTTCTGCGAGGTCATTGAGTGCTTTGGTCACTGGATCGGTTCGAATCGCCATGTCGTCACCTGCCTTTCAAGTTGGAAGTTCACCTGCTCGCCGGCGTTCGCCGCGCCGATGCGCCCCGCAACGCCGAGCCAGTGGTCTGCCGCAAGGTACGTCATCGCGCCGCGCTCGCCCATCGCGCAGTCCGGGGCTCTCAATACCCCGTGAACCTTCAGCACTGTCACGACCTGCGAATCCGAGACGACCGCGAACGCGGCCGCGCCATCATCATCCGGATCCACGTCGGCCGCGGGATGAGCCAGCCGGAACAGTCCATCGACTCCATGCCACACGCGCCGCACCAGAACCTGGCGCCGCCTCACTGAGCCATCGGGATCAAGTTCGATGATGCAGAGTTCGCCGGCCAGCGTCTCCCGCTCGGTCGGGTAGGTGGCCGGGTCATTCGGATCGAGGGTGAAAGGCGGCGCGGCCACGAGCAGCCAGGAGTGTCGCGTGAGGTCAGGCCCGAGCGTGCCCACCTCCACGACGTGAATCGACGCGGAGGCAAACTGGTATGGAATCACGCCGCCGCGACCGCGAAAGAGGTGCAGCGACTCAGAACCGTCGATGCCGGCGATCACCCTGACTTCTTGTGAGGCACTGCGCTGAGCCATCGTCGCGCCACCCTTCGGACCGCAGCGGACTCGGCAGCGCGTGATACAATCGGCTGCCTTCTTCACGCCGTGCGGCCCGCGGTCCAAGCAGCCGTTCGGCGTTTTTCATTGCCCCGGCCGTTCACTCGCCGGGCATAAATGACTGTATCGGCTTTCTCGCCCGTAGTCAATCAGGCGTCAACAACTCTCAGCCGACAGCCGACCGCCGCGGCGATCCGCTCGGCGGTGTCGAGTCTCGGAATGACATTGCCATCGGCCACGCGGCGGATGGCGGAATGATCCAGCCCGGCGGCCTTGGCGATCGCGTACCGGCTCATGCCCCCATCCTCGGCCCGGGCGATCGCGGCGCGGAGTTGGGTGATGGCGTCGGGCGGGTTCGTTGTCGATCGCTTGGAAGTACGCTTGCTCATCGAGGCTCCAATGGGTTGCGGCACACTCAGGGTATCAGTTGCGGGCGGGTGATGCCTTGCCGGGCCCGGCGGCGGCGAGGCCCGCCCCTGGCTTGCGATCGTCGATCATCGCGGTCCGTGCTATCTCGGATTCGAGCCGGCCCTTCCAGGCGGCGCAAGTCTCTTCGATCGATGCGTAGAGATCGCAGACATCCGCCATCGCCCGCATGATCGTCGCCCGCTGGCGTTGTGTCGTCCCTGCTCCGATGATCCGGTGGGCGAGTTCGTGCCACCGTTGCGCCAGTTCAACAAAGGTGCCGATCGCGTCCGCCGGCGGGCCCGCCGGATCGCCGAACGACTCGATGAATCGCTGCGCGGCCGCTTCCAGTTGGGACCGGACGACTTGGTACTCGCGCACGATCGCAGCGTGGTCATCGCTCGGCGTTGCCCCTGGCATCGTCGCAGCCTCCTGGCCGCTGGTGTCCGTGCGGCCGATCGCGCGCTCAGGGTGGCGATGGGTGGCTTCGTTCGCGGGCATGGTGGTCTACCTTCTGCGGCACTGGCCGCGGTCGAGTGCGGAGGCGGTGCTCACTCATCGCCGCCAGTCGGATGTGATTCGTGAAGTTCGGGCGAGCGCCGGGCGATCCCGATTCCCGCGCCGAGCATCAGGACGCCGGCGATGATGAGTCCCGCCGGCTCGTAGACCAGCCAGGCTCCGGTGACGACGCCCGCGAAGCCGACAAGGCCGAGCAGGTCGGCCGCCATCGACGGCCATGTCGCGGCCCCGCTGCCTTGCGCCCGCGAGGCCCGGGCGGCCCCGGCCGACCGCCGAGGCGTCGGCGCCCGCTCGGGCCGCTCCTGGCTCATGCTGCTGCTCGATCGCTCTGGCATTCATCCGCCCGTCCCGTCTGAAAGCGAACCGCTGGCCCCGGGGTCCGGCCAACTCATCACCGGCCCCAGGGTCTCCAGCGGTGGCGCCTCGGCGCGACAAGCGCCGGGTGATCGGACTCAGAAATCGGGCCTTTTTGCGCGAGCGCATCGAACCCGATCAAACGCACTTCACCCCGAGAATTGCAGATTCAACCCGCGTTTGTCCCGCCAACTTTTCCATTTGCCAATTTCGCGGAAAAACCTGCACGTAGCCAATACCGGTCCCCCCGCGGAACCCCCCTAAAAATCGGGGTACGGGGGGGGGTGGCGCGGCCGATCAGGCATGGCCGGCGAGCCCCATCGCCCGATTCAGATGCGTGGCCGCCCGCTCAATGGAAGGCCGTTGCTCGCGCACCGCGTCCCGCTCCAGTTGGGCGAGGCGGAGCAGCGACTCGCGTTGGATGCTCCCTTCGGGCATCCTTGCCGCCCGCTCCTCATATTCCTTAGCGGCGAGGAGTTTCTGGTCCAGCCGCGTCCGCGATGCCTCGATGGTTTCTACGCACTGACTGCGCGTGCGCCTGTCGGCGTGCTCCACGGTTTCGATCATGTTCATGGTGTACCTCTCTGCCCGGTTGGGGCGTTGTCATCATTGCGCGATCGGGGGCCTGGTCATCATCGACTTGATGATGCGCGCCGCGCTTCGTCGGCGTAGGAGTTCACCAGCCGGGTCCGCAGTCTCGCGCGGTCTGCCTTCGTCATACTCGCCCTTTCAGTCCAGTCGAACCAAGTCACTCATCGATCGCATCCGCGTCGCCGCGGCCCGGATGAGTGTACCGTAGTCAGGTGGCGAGGTTGGGCTCGTGTGCCTTGCGGAGCAGGTCGGCCTCGCGCCGGAGATTCTCGCCATTCTCTTTCTCGGCGCGGCCGTTGATGTTGAGCGTGCCATGCGTCATCGGCCCGCCGTGGTAAATGCTATGAGCATCGAGCGCATCGCGGAAGCGCAATTCGGCGTCGAGTGCCTCAGCCAGTTTGTCCAGCGCTGCCGCCACGCCGAAGGCCAGCCGCGCATGTTCGGGCAGGAGCGCTCTTCGCGCTTCCACCCGCACACGGGTGCGCGTCGCCTCGATCTCCTGCTGTTGCAGTTTCTTGGCTTGCTCCAGGTCATCGATCCGGCGCCGGAGTTCGCGGCCGGAGTTCTCGACAGCGGCTTCGCTCGAATAGGGGTCTTCGCCGCGCAGGATCGCCGCCGCCCGCGCTCCAGTGGAGGTGATTCCCTTGGGAATGGCGGCGAGTTGGCTTTCGTAGTCCTGCTGCTGGCGCGTGAGCGCATCGTACTTCTCGATCTCCGCCTGCACGCGCGAATCATCCTCGATGTAAGGCATTTCGGGCATGGTCGGGGTGCGGGGTTTGCTCATGGTGTTGGCCTTTCGTCGGCTGAAGGTGGGTTTGCGCATGGGTTCACAACCTGGTGGGATGAGCCGGCGCAGTGCGCCGGCTGATTAGTCAGATCGATATTTCCTCGATGTTCACGCCGCGCTCGCGGATCGTCGCGTCGATCTTGTCGAGGCGATCAATCTGCTGCTGACTCAATTCGAGTTGCCGCTTGGTGTTGTCGCGGACCTGCTCCTGAGTGCGGTCGATCACGTTGCGGCCTCCCAGCCCGCCGCCGCCGGAACCGGTCCCGCCGATACCGATGAGGTTGGACCGGATCGGGTCGCGGATGGCCGCCGAGGTCTCGAGTTGCCGGCGGGCCTCGCGCACCGCCCGCCCGTAGACCTCCCAGGCGATCATCCCTTCGCCGAGCAGTTCATTGAGGCGGCCGATCGTCTGCTCGTAAATCTCCAGCGGCGTGCGGGTGGACTCGATCACGGCGAGGGCGCCAAGTTGCAGTTGCTCCATGCGGACCATCGAATCGCTGAAATCGTGAATGGCGTTCACTCGCGCGAGGTCCGCCGCGGCGGCGCCGAGTTGCGAAGCGCGGTACAGGTCAACCGCCCGCGCGCTGTTGTGCATTACGATGGTGTGCGTCTTCAGATTCGCGATCAGATCCTCGACGCCGCTACTCGCCGCGGCCGCTTCGGTCGGCGTGTCGGCCATGACGCGATTGAAAGTTTCGAGGGTAATGCGTCCGGCGGCGAGGTGTTCCTTGGCGGCGGATACGCTGGCGTTGTAGCGCTCCATCGGCGTGAGCGTGGACTCAGTGACGCGCTTCGCGTCTGAGATCGCCGACGTGCGAGCCCGCTCCTCCTCGGCGAGCGCCTTGGTTGAGGCGGCAATCTGCGCATCGACCGCCGCGGATCGCTCCTCGCGCTGGAAGGCGCTTGGTCCCGTGGGGATCACGCCGAGCACGCTCGGCGACAGGGCGCGGGCCGTCCGGTTCACTGAATCGGCGAAGTCGCGCCAGGCGTTGCTGGCCTGGCCTACATCGCTCACGTTCTCGAGAAACTCCGCGAGGTTGCCGACGATCGGAAGCGATCGGGACATGCCTCTGAGCATGTTCTCGAATTGGGCTGAGATCGCTTCGCCCGCGCGGGTGCCATTCCGCTGCATGTCGATGAACGCATCGCTGAGGCCGCGCGTCGCCAGGCTGAGCGTGTTAATAATCGCCGCGCCGCCGATGAGTTTGCTCGTGATGGCCGAGGCGAAACTGCTCGTGATGTTCGTTGCCTTGCCCAGGTCGCGGGAAAACGGGCTCGTATCGGCCCGGAGCACGACGAGCAATGATCCAACTGTCGCCATGATGATCGATCCTTCCCGGCGCCGGGCGCCGCTTCATTCACACTACCTCGACTCGCCGAGGCTTCCATCGGGCGCTATTTCCGCTGAATGTAGATCTCCCAGTTCGTGGCCTTCGCTCGATTGATGATCGCGTTTGCCCGTTCCGATCCATCGCTCTCTTCCGCAAGGGCCTCGGGGTCGATGTCACTCGACTCACACCACTTGGCGATCATCGCGCTTCGGCGCTCCGCGTCGAAGCCCGTCTCGCCCTCGATGATGGCGTGAATCACGTTGCCGATGGTGACGATGCCGACCTTCGCCGGCTCGCCTTGAGTGCCGTCGTGCGAGTCGCCCGGCTGGTCCGCGTGGTCAATGACGGCCGTGCCATCGCCGGCGATGATCGTCTCCGCGGTGGGCCCGGGCTCGCCGACCTCACCCTCGGCGATCTCCTGCTCCGATCCCGTGAGGCGCTGATAGATGCGCGCGAGGAGTTTGCGCGTCGCCTTGCCGAGAATGGCATCGACGCCCATGCCGGCGTTGACCCTGCAAGGAATCTCACACTCGATCGAGTCGGCCTCGCCGTTGCGCATCCACGTGGCGCCGCACTTGACGATCGCCCCGTCGGCGATTTTGCGCGGCACGCCGAACGTCATTTTGAGATTCGCCAGGCCAGGGAAGTCGCGGACCATCCGCGTCAGACCCTCTTTCGTGATGTAAGGCCGGGCCGCGATGATGTTGAACTCGTTGTTGACCGGGTAGGCTCCGCGGAGCAGCGCCTCGATGAGGCACGCCTTCACGACGTCCGGCGGGTACCCGCCCTTTTCATCGCGATCAGTTCGGAAGCCGAGCGATTGCCCTTGCAACCGCGTGATGCTGCCCATCATGTCGGGCGTGATGAGGTCGCTGAGTTGCTCCACGGCATCCGCGAGGATGAACGCCCGCCGGAATCGACCGGAAGCCTCCATGCTCGCGAGGCTCGACTCGGAAACGATCTCATCGATGCGATCGATCTTGCTGCTGAACTTCACGAGCGGACTCTCTTGCTTTGCCGCTTCACGAGCGGGCCGTTCAGCCAGTGCGGATCCGGACTTTGTCATTGTGTTGGACTCCCTTCGGGGTGGGTGGGTTGCAGATTGATCGATGCCTCAAAGTGGCCGACGATTCTGGGCCGGCCATCGTCGGCGCCATCGAGTCGATCACCTTCGGCCAGGCACGCGCAGCCGCGTCCGCGACTGCATCGCTGCTCAGCGCGGCTTCGCGTTTCGAGGCACGGAAACTCGACGCCCAGGGCCCAGCCGATGAACCGCAGCACCAGCCGGCCGAGCCTCGATGGGCGGCGCGAGGCTTGCGCTTGCCCGCCGTGAACGGTGACGATCCGCGGTCCATCGTGTCCGTGCGTTGTGATGATCCGGGTGATGCTCATGCGGCTGGCTCCCGTTTCTCGATCTCTTCGCTCGCAGCGACCGGGAGAGCGTGAGACGCGCCATCGGGCGCGACGCACACACGATGCGCTTCGCACCGCCGCTCCAGGTTCGCGTGCGCCTCACGAGCCGCCTCGCGTCCTGAAACGCCTCGCCCCCACATCTGAGCCAGGTCGGCGCACCATCGATCATGCTCATGCTGGCGAAGCGTCTCGGGCAGTTCGGTGATGAGCAATTCGCTGGCGCTCGTCCAGCCGGCTTCATGGGCGCCGGGTTCGCGCCTCGCGCCGGGCATGATCGCCAGAGCGGCGAGCACTTCGGGCCGGTGCGCGATGAGCAGTGTGCCGAGTTCCGGCGTCATCGCATCGGTCGGCTGGAACTTGATCGCCGCTCCCTCGCGCCAGAGCGTGATGCTCAGGGCATCGCAGGCCGCGAAGATTTCCGCGAGCGGGTTGAGGCGCGTCCGACTCATATCGGAATCTCCTCTCCGGCGAGTTGCAACTGAGTGTCGCGCCTCGACGGCGCGGAGTCTGAAGCGCCCGGTCCGCGCGAGTGGAACGTCATGCTCGCGCCGTCCCAGCCCAGGACCGCGAGGCCGGTCGCGCCGTTGCGCTGCTTGGCGATGAGCACCTGCGCTAAGTGATCGGGGATGTAGTCGCGCTCCGTCCATCGCACGGCGTCATTGCGGTGGAGCAGCATCACTACGTCCGCATCCTGCTCGATCGCCCCGGACTCGCGGAGATCGCTGAGCCGTGGCAAGCGTGAGTCTCGGCGATCGATCTCGCGATTGAGTTGGCTCGGCGCGATGATCGTCACCCCGGCCTCGCCCGCAAGCGCCTTGAGCCCCCGCGAGCACGCCGCAACCTCAGCCTCGCGGACGCGGTGGCCGGGATCGCGCATGAGTTGCAAGTAGTCCACAACCACCAGCCCGCCGCCGGTGCGTCCGGCCCACGTCTTCACGACGTTGGCGATGGCGCTCACAGTCGCGCCCGGTGCATAGTGCAGGTCGATGGGCATCGTCTCGACGCGACCGGTGGCGAGCGCGATCGCTTCGGTGTCGCGCTTGCTTGGGTGGATCATGGCGCAGACCGGGACGCGCGACTCGGCGGCGATGAGCCGCTTCGCCAGTTCCTCGATGGACATTTCGAGACTCACGACGAGCGACGGCACTTCGGAGCGCGCGAGATTGCCTGCGATGGTCAGCGCGAGCGCCGTCTTTCCCATCCGAGTCGAGGCGCCGACGATGTGCAACTGGCCCGGGCGCATCGGCGAAACGATGGCGTCGAGTTCGGCCAGGCCGAAGGTCCGCCCGCCCGTCGCCTCGGCGCTGAAGATCTCATCCAGCACGCGCGGCAGGATCGATTTCACCCGCTCAGGCTGGCGCTTCTCGACCGCCTGGAGGGCGCCGAGTTCTGCGGCAAGGGCGTCGATGGTGGCGCTGATGTCCTCGCCGGCGAACCCGGCGCACATCGCATCATGGGCCGCGCAGATCAATCGGCGGCGCCAGTACGCGAGCATGACCGCGCGAGCGTACCACCGCCAGTTCGCCGCGGTCGGCACGCTCTCGGCGAGTTCCACGAGCGCATCGAGGCCGCCGACCTGCTCGAGTTTTCCGCAGGCGTTCAATTCGGCGGCGATGAGTGCGATGTCCGCTGGGCTGCCCGCGCGATTCGCCCGGATGAATGCGGCCCATATCTCCGCGTGCCGAGGCTCAGCGAACGCCTCGGCCGATACGAGTTCCGCCGCCTCGCCCATCGCATCGTTTGAGAGCAGCATCGAGCCGAGCAGCGCCCGCTCGGCGTCGGCGTCGTGCGGGAGGCGGCGATCATCCGCGGGGTCGGGTTGGAGGCGCAGCGCCTGGGCGATCATGCCGGCGCTCCCTTCCGCAAGTGCTCCCAGGAGTCGGCCGTCGCGCCGCCGCTCGGCTTGCCGTTGCGGTGATGGTCGCCACGTCCCGAGCCGCCCCCCGTGTATCTCAGGTCACCGCCGCACTCCTGCTCCCGAGCCAGCCAGGACGTCAGGAATCGTCGCCAGTTCGACTTCTTCGCCCGCGACGGGTTCGCGCGCAGCCACTCACTGGCGCGAGCCATCGCGCCGTCGAGATCGACGACCGCCGGATAGGCGCGCTTCCACGCTTCGCCGTCGGCGTCGGAGATCCCCTGCCAACCTCGATCTTCGCTCCAGTGAATCTTCGTCGTCGGCTGCGAGCGAACGCGCTTCGCGCTTCGGCTCGCGGCTGCAAGCGCTTCGCTTGCGCCAGTATCTCCGACAGGAGATACAGGAACAGAAACAGGAACAGAGGCGACCCCCTTTGATTCACGATTGATTCCCGATTGATTTCCGATTGATTCTGCTTTTCGCTTCCGTCCTGCTCCAAGCCGCTGCCCGCCGCGGGTGTCATTCCACTTCTCGAATGACCGAATGATGATCGCCCCACCGTCGCGCACGACCCATCGGCCCGGCGCCTTGATGAGCGTCTGGAGCGCCGCCAGGAAGGCATCGGCTGGCCAGCGCACCATCGCCGCGATCACCGTCTCGGGCTCGGCAAACCGCCCCTCGTTGCGCTGCACTTTCGCCTGGACGATCATCGCTATGTAGAGGGCGATCGCCTCGCGGCCGGCACTGCTCTGCACGAGCGCGATGTAATCCGGGTCGTCGGCGATCGTGACGCCGATGCTCGCGCGCGGCACTTTGGTGCGAGACTGCTTCATCGCGGCCGCTCCATTCGCCCCGCGATCCAGTCGCGCAGTTCCCGCTCGGGGAAGAGCAGGCACCCTCCGAGCCGGACGTGCGGGATCTTGCTCGTGCGATCGGCCGTGAGGACGCTCAATGTGCGCCGGCTGATGCCCAATGCCAGGGCGGCCTCGCGCGGCCGCAGCGCGATCGGCGTGAGCGACAACTCAGGCTTCGCCGTCGTCTCGCCGTTGCTCGCCGGGTCAGTGGGCATCGCCACCCCCTTCCGCGGCGCGCTCAGCGATCATCCGGGAAACAGTCGGAACATGCACGATAATGGTCCGGCCCGCCCGTAAGCCCGGCAGTCGCCCAGACTCAATCTCGGCGCGCAGCCAATGAACCGGCACACCCAGCGCCCGCGCCGCCCGACCGACTTGCAAAGGCTCGTTGAGTTGTGACAGTTCCGTCGTCATGCCCCCATTATCACGGGGAGCAGGAAGACAGCGGGAAGTCAAAAGGAGATCAATCGGACTCGTCGAAAGATTTTGCGAGTTTCCGGCCGCGAAGTGTCAACCTCGCGCCGTCTCTCCCCTTGTGCGGCCGCTCAGCCAGGTAACGGGGGATGAGTTCAACTGCCAGCGCCTTGCCGATGGTCTTCGTGGACAGGCGCCGCTGGACCGGCATCGCGCCAGCGATCTCGTCAAGCGTTGCGGGATTTTCAGGGATGAATGAAACCATCGCCCGCACAACCGCACGGGCAGATTGCGATAAACCATGAGGCTGCTCATCATCGCCATCGCCCTCGCCCCCGGAAGGAACCGCGGACGATCGCAGCGCCTCGACCGTCAGCCGATCAGCGTCGGCCCGCAGTCTCGCCTTGATCGTTGTCCATTCGTCGTAGAGGCGGTCCGGTTTGCCTTCCATGCCCAGCCAATCCTGGATCATTTCCAGTGGAGCACTGTCAACGCCCGCGGCCGCCAGGTCGGGCGCGAGCGATCCGGCGAAGTGCCAGACGATGATGCTCAGCACCGCTCGCCCGGCCGCCAGGCAGTCAAGGCGTGCGTTGAGTTCGACCTCGGCCGGCGAGTCCGGCCCGGGCGCAGCGCGCCTGAATGTCGCCGGTCGATCCATCATCCATGACCATGAGCGCAGTTTGTCCACCGCGTGGCAGAATGCTCGCATCCTCTCCGGCAAGGGGAGATCAGGAACGTCGATGGGAGTGAGCAGCGCCCGCCCCGCCGACTCGATATCCTCGGCGGAATCAGGGCTCACAGCCAGGGCATCGAGGTGGTGCGCGACGCGCAGGAGCCGAGCAGCCGTCACCATCGCTTCCGTTGCATCTCTGTCCGCGGTGCCATTCGGACGCCTGAGAGTGTGGATCTCGCGATCCACCGCGAGCAGCGACACGCCGCCGATCGTCGGGCCGTGCTCCGCGCGCAGGCGGAAGACAGCGATGCTCGCGGCTTCGATGGCCGTGCCGTGGGCAAGCCAATCCTCGCAGGCCAGAGCGTCAGTCAGCGCGCGGAGCGCATCGATCGCCGCGCCGACCGGACCCGATGGGGCTTTCACCAGCCGCCCATCATGCGGCGCCGCGTCCGCCGGATCGCTCGGCGTCGGACCACCGGCGAGGCTGCCGCCGCCGCGGGCACGGCCACCAGCCGCGGCCTTTGCCCCTGTTGCCCGCGCGGTCTCGGGTATCTTCGTCGCGCGGGTCGATCGATTGATCGTGCCCACCGGCGCCTTCGTCTCGCCCGCTTCGCCGCCTGGGCATGATGGCGGGATCGCCGCCGCCTGGGTGGTGCGCTTCGTCGCCTTCGCCTGTCGTCTCATGTCGCCTCGTCTCTCTGCGGGCCGGCCTCGGCCAGCACGTCGGACGAGGCGCGTCAACGTGCCGGCCGGGCCGCTTGGCGCTCCCGTCGGAGCGCCGTCCCGTGTCTCGTTATGCCGCTTCCGTCAGTTGAATGATCCTCAGCCGTGTGCGAATTGCATCCCGGGAGACCGGCCGAGCCGGCGGCCGGTCATTCTCGAGTTGCACCGCGCGGGCCCGGGCCCGGATCGCCTCGCGCGATGATTCCACCGACTCGGCCTCAGTGATTTCGACGACGCGGAGGCGAGCCATGATGGCATCGCGCGAGGTCCGGCCGACGCCGCGCGATGGTTGAGGCGTCCCTCGGCCGAGGCCCGTGGTGCTCGCCTTGTAGGCGGGGAAGGTCACGGGGCCGACGTCGAAGAGTTCGACCTTGATGATGTTGCGCACCTCGACCGTCATGCCGGCGATGGACTCCTGACTCCACGTTTCTTCCTTGATTTTGAAGGCGAACGATGAGCCCTGCATGTCGCCGCGTTCGATGAGTTTCACCGTCTCAGCGCCGGTGGCCGTGTCGGGCGGGTCGATTTCGTAGCGCAGGCCGATTCGATCTTCGATGAGCCGCAGCGTCGGCGTCGGCGCCGTGGTCCGGCCCAGGAGCATGTCGGCATTGTGGTTGCGCAGGGCCGCCACGTCGCCCTTGATCGCCTCCGTGAAGGCGCCGGGCATGATCCGCTCCACGACCCCGGCCCACAACTCGAATTGCGTGCCGGGCGTCCCATCGTAGAAGACGCTGGCGTAGCCGACGATTGTGGGGAGTTCATCAGCGGCCGCTCGCGTTGCCCGCCTCAACTCGATACCTGGCCGGCTGTGCCCGCCCATTGCGATCCGCCGTTCCGTGGCAGTGTGCATTTTGTCTCCGATGCGATGAGTCCCTGCGCGGCCGAGCCGTTGCCGCTCCGGTCGTCCTGCACTCATTGTACCATCGAGCGCATCGTTCGCGCGGTTGCATCGGGCAATTTCGACCATGCGGGCGTGACGCCGACCGATCGCTGTCACGCCCGCGCTGTGTACGTTGAGGCCACTCACGGGCGCGCCGTCTTCACCATCGCGAGGATGCCGGCCCGGAGCGCTTCGGGCAAGTCAGGCCACGCCTGGACGATCGCCGCGAGCCGTTCATCGTCGAGTCGTGCGCCGTTCCCCCCACCCTTCCCACCACCACGATTCGACGCCTCGCAAGCGCCTTGATTATCAGGGGTTGCGGAATCGACCCGCTGACTCTTAATCAGCGGGTCGAAGGTTCGAGTCCTTCGGGGGGCACTTCTCCTGCGCCGGGAAACGGACGACGGCGGACGCCCGGAGCGGTTGCCGGCGATCGCTCGCAGCATCGGCCTCGGCAC
>JBDIVQ010000096.1:0-15253 GCA_039794345.1 Phycisphaerae bacterium
GGTACTGGTACTTGTCATCGGTCATGTTGCCGGCGCGGTCGTAGACCGGCTCGACGGGGTTGTTGCCCGAGTTGGCGGGGTCTGGCGGCCTACTTGACCGGGGTGGCGTACTTGGAATCTTCGCGGGCCAGTTCGCGGGAGCGGCCGTGAACGCCGCCGGCGGCGTTGCGGAGGGACTCGCAGAGGCGCACGACCGTGGGGAACTGGGGGTACTCACGGAGGAGTTCGTCGATGCGGTCGGACATGGCGACGCTGCGTGCGGCCTGTCGCTCGGCGCCGGTGAGGCGGTGGCCGTTGGCGGCGGCGGTGCGGGGGTGGAGGAAGAGGCGTTTGTAGGCGTCCTTGAGGGCGTTGATCTCGTGCTCGCTGTAGGCGCGGCGGGTGAGGGCGATGGTGTTGACGCCGCGCACCTCGACAGGATCACCCTCGACTTTCATGTAGGGGGGGACGTCCTTCTTGACGCGGCAGAGTCCGGCGACGAAGGACATGGTGCCGACCGTGGTGTAGTGGTGGATGCCGGTGCCGCCGCCGATGTTGGCGCAGTCCTCAATGACGGCGTGGCCTCCGACCATCACCTGGTTGGCGATGACGCAGTGTGAGCCGACGTGGCAGTCGTGGGCGATGTGGGCGGCGACCATGATGAGGTTGTCGCTGCCGACGCGGGTGATCCCCCCGCCGACGCGCGTGCCGCGGTGGATGGTGACGTGCTCGCGGATGACGTTGCGGTCGCCGACGGAGCAGGGGGCGTCTTCACCGCGGAACTTGAGATCCTGGGGGTCGGCGCCGATGACGCTGAAGGGATAGACGGTGTTGTCGCGGCCGATGGTGGTGGGTCCGCAGACGGTGACGTGGTTGAGCAGGCGGGTGCCGCTGCCGACCTCGACGTAGGGTCCGACGACGCAGTAGGGACCGATCTCGACGTTCTCGCCGAGTTCGGCCTTGGGATCGACGATGGCGGTCGGGTGGATCGAGTTCATGGAAGGGAAAGGGATTCCTCAAGGAATCGGCCGACCGGCCCTTCGATCGTGAAAGAGCATCGGGGCCGGGGGTTCGCGGCGGCGCTGAGCGGAGAGTTCCAACCACACTTCGGGCGCGACGGCTGGGGCGCCCGCATTCAGTTCGCTTCGTCCTCGGCATCGACCATGACGAACTTGATCTGGGCCTCGGCGGCGAGTTGCCCGGCGACGAGAGCCTTGCACTTGACGTTGGCGGTGCGGCTCTGGGCGCGGATGGCCTCGGCTTCGATGACGAGCTGGTCGCCCGGAACAACCGGACGACGAAGTTTAACCTTATCCAGAGAAAGGAGGACGGCAATCTTACCCCGATGTTCGAGGACGCGGCTGAGCAGAAGGCCCGATAACTGCGCCATGGCTTCCACGATCATGACGCCCGGCATGATGGGGGTGCCGGGGTAGTGGCCCTGAAAGTAGGGCTCGTTGACCGTGACGTTTTTGATCCCGATGGCCCGCTGGTCGCCGTGAATCTCGACCACCCGGTCGATCATGAGCATCGGATAGCGGTGCCGCATGATCTTCATAATGGCCCGAACATCCATCTGGCGCTGGAGGTTGGCGTGGAGTCCCTGCTCGGCGCGCATCTTCTCGACGAGGCGGTAGACCAGTTGGTGATTCAGGCTGTGACCCGAGCGATAAGCGACGATGCGGCCCTGGATCGGACGGCCGAGGAGGTAGATGTCGCCGATCACGTCGAGGATCTTGTGCCGGACGGGCTCGTTCTCGAAGCGGTAGGCGTTGTCGATGGGGCCGTCGTCGCCGATGACGAGCACATCGCGCGGCGTGAGGTGCTGGCACATCCCGCGGTCCCAGAGCGCCTTGGCCTCTTCGCGCAGGCTGAAGGTCCGCGCCGCGGCGATCTCTCGCACATACGCCTCGGGGCTGAGTTGAAACGCGTGCAACTGGCGCGGGAGGCGCGGCTCATCGGGGTAGTTGAGGTCGTAGAGGATCTGGAGGTCATCGCGCTCGGCGGGGAGGGCGGCGATGAGGGCGTCTCCCTCCTCGACGGTGATCGGCTCGGTGATGCGGCAGTAGCGCCGCTGCGCGTCCTGCCGGAGGATGCCGGCTCGGAGCATCGCCTCGACGTAGGGCTGGGCGGAGCCGTCGCCGCAGGGGAGTTCCGGCCCATCGAGGCGAATCAGGGCATTGTCGATCGCCAGGCCCGCGAGGGCGGAGAGGCAGTGCTCGACGGTTTCGATCGTCACCTCCCCGGCCTTGAGGGTGGTGCGGCGGTTGCGGGGCGTGACGCTGGCGATCGTCGCGGGAATCGGCACCGGTTCGGCGAGATCAGTGCGCTCGAAAATGATGCCGTGATCGGGCGGGGCGGGGAGGATGGTGCAGGTCACGAGGTCGCCGTGGAAGAGGCCGCGGCCGATGACCGTGGCCGGTCCGGCGAGGGTGTGCTGGAAGCCTGATTCCTCCTCCGCGGCGGCGGCATCCGCGGCGCGCGGCTGGGCCGCGGGAATCGCCGGGCGGTCGGCGGTAGGGGCGTCGGTCTCGTTCGACTCGTCGGAGGCGTCTTCGGACGGCCGCGGAATCGCGACGGCTTCAGCCGGCGGTCCTCCGCTGCGGGTCGATCTGGAATCGAGCAGTTCCGTCATGACGATCCGGAGTTGGCGCGGTTGGTTCGTTCGCGATCACGTTCAAGCCTCGCGACGGACTTGAGCAAGCCGGGGAGTTTACGCACGGCGGCCTGAATCTGCCAGAAGAGGCGGCGGTCGATGGCAGGGGCGCCAACGAGTTCGGCTCCCTCGGGCACGTCGAAGGGAACGCCGGCCATGGCGGAAAGGCGTGCGCCGCGGCCGATGCGCCGATGATCCGCGACGCCGCACTTCGCCCCCAACTGGCAGTGATCGCCGACCTCAACCGTGCCCGCCAGCCCGACCTGGGCGGCCAGGACGCAGCAGCGCCCGATGCGCACGTTGTGGGCGATCTGCACGAGGTTGTCGATCTTGGTGTGCTCGCCGACGACCGTCCGGCCGAACTTGCCCCGGTCGATGGTCGTGCAGGCGCCGATCTCGACGTCGCTGTGGATTTCGACGATGCCGATGTGGGGCAGTTTGCGCATCCCGCCCCGGCCGTCGGGGCGGTAGCCGAAGCCGTCGGACCCGATGACCGCGTTGGCGTGAATGCAGATGCGATCGTGAAGGATGCAGCGGTCGCGGATGACGACGCCGCCCTGGAGGACGCAGTCGGCTCCGATGACGACGTCGCGGCCGACCTGCACGGCTGGTTCGAGGATGGTGCGCGGTCCGATGACGCTTCCGGCGCCGACGACGGCGCGGGGGCCGATGCTGGCGGTGGGGTCGAGGCGGGCCGTGGGGTGGATGACGGCGGTGGGGTGTGCTCCGGCGGGCGGCGGTTCGACGGGGGGGGCGAAGAGCGTGAGGAGTTGAGCGAGGGCGAGATCGGCGTCGGGGACGCGCAGCAAAGCCCGCCGACGGGGATCATGCCCGGGCACGTGAACGCCTGCGGTGACGGCGGCGGCCGGCGCCTGGGACTCGACCCAGCGCGCCGCATAGGCGTCCGAGCCGATGTAGGAGAAATCGGTCGGCCCGGCCATGTCGAGGGCGTTGAGGCCTTCGACGACGATCGTGCCGGGACCGTCCACCTCGGCGCCGAGCCGCTGGGCGAGCGCGGCGACGGTGAAGCGGGTGCGCTCCATGCCGTTGGCCCCGGGCTGCGGCCCCTCGTCCTGTTCCATCGCGTCCGTTCTCCGTGGCGGGCGAAGAGATCAGCGGCCGGCGCTGAACTCGTTGTTCATGAGCAGCACGACTTCGTCGGTGATGTCCACGGCGTCCTTGCGGGCATAGAAGACCTGCCGCCGGCTGATGAGTTCGGCGGCCTCGTTGAGTTTCGAGAGGTCGGGGTTCTTGTTCTTCGAGTCGTCCCAGATGACGATGTCCCAGCCGTCGCGCTGGGCGACCTTGGCCACGGCGTCGGAGATTTTCTGGTAGAGGCGCACCTGCCGGCGGGCCTTCTCCGTCGCCATCTTGCTCTTCATGAAGTTGAGGAGTGCATCAGCCTCCATCTGCATGCGGTTGAAGCGGTCCATTTCCTTCTGGCGGCTCTCGCTGCCCTCGGGCAGGACGCCGATGCTCTCCTGGAGGTCGGTGAGGGCCTTTTTCATGGCGTTGGCTTCCTCGACCAGCCCGTCCTCGATCTTCTTGAGCTGGGCTTCCATCTCCCGCCACTCGTTGACCTTGTCGGTAACGGCGATCCAATCCACGACCGCCACGGGGGTCGGCGAGGCGAGCCGCCGTGAGAGGGCCGAAGCCCGCACGGTCGTGAGGAGAGCGACGGTCACGGCGGCGCAGGCGAGAAGCGTCGCCGCGTTGACTTTCATCCATGTCTTCATGAAACCACCCTTTTTGAGCGATGACGGCCCCTGCGGGCCGTGGGTCCATCGTTACAGACAGGCGGCGGTCCGCCCCATTCCGGGAATCATAGCGAAGCCGCAGGCGGGGGCGCTCGACCTGTCGGAGCAGGAGCAGAAGCTGGGTGGACGGCGTGAACCCGCAACTGGCCGCGCCTCGTTCGGCAGACTCCAGCGGAGGATCAGTTCTCCGTCTTGAGCAGCGCCCAGGCGGGCGGGCTGACTTCGCAGGAGCGGTGATCGACGGCCTGGAGCACGTAGAGGCCCAGCACGTTGGCGGGGATGAAGACGTTGAAGACGGCGCGCCCGTCAGGGCCGGCGACGGCGGTGGCCGCGAGGCGCGGATCAATGACGTCGATCATGGCGCCGTTGCAGTGGTTCATCGGCGCCGGCTCGCCGCGCTCCGTGCCCCACAGGAGCGAGACGCGCCCGCCGGGCGTGGCGTGGTTGACCTGGACGACGTTGCGCCGGCCGGGCCGCGACGGCTCCATGCCCCAGAGCGTCAGGCCGGTGTCGATGGGGTCGAGGCGGGCGACGTGGTAGCCGATTTCGCCGTCGTACTGGATCGACGCCGCGATCTGGCCGTTGTCGTTGATGTCCCTCAGGCTGACGGCCTCTAATTCGCGCGAATAGGGGCCGAGTGCCAGATCGGCGATCTCCGTGGCAAGGTTGTGCCGCCACAGCGTTGGGTACGTCTGACTGGAGTTCGAATAAGACGTTCCGATTGCCTCTCCAAGGTTGTTCATCTTAGACATGACGCCATGCTGCTTTCCTCGCGTGATGGGCATCTCGCGCGGCACGCCGTCGGTCCAGATCACCGGAAAGGCCTCCTCGCCCTCTTTCCGCGACCAGCCGACCATCACGCCGAGGTCATTGATGCCGCTGTACTGAGCGCGTGCGCCGGGATGGAGGGGGACAGGCTCTGTAAACCGGCCATTCTCCCAGAGCCAGGATCGGCTGTTGGTCCCGCCGACGATCTGGTTGCGTTCGTTCAACTGGTTGATGAACTGGATGGGGTCGAGCGACTGCCAGTCGAAGTCCTTCCAGATAAAGCCGCGCACATTGAGGAATCCGACGGCGTATTCACCTGCGACGATCATGCTGTTGTTGATGTCGCGGCCCGAACTGTCGCGGTCGAGAATGGGGACGATGGTGTGCTCATCGAGCCACATGACGGCCTGCTGGGGATACTCACCATCCGATTGCCCAACGATGACGCCGTGGTCGTTCATGCGCCACGCCCAGCCGTCCTCAGCGCGCGGATGGGGAAGCAGAGGCAACTTTATCACCCGATTGTCGCGCCAGAGGACGGGGACGTAGGGCCGTTCCATGCTGAAGGACGCGCCGCACATGTCGCCGTGAATGTTGATCGAGTAACTCTGCGCGCCGAAGTGCCCCTCGGGCAAGGGCAGAACCGTGACGGAATAGCGCTGGGCCAGGGCACTCTGTGTGGCCATCCCTGCCGCGATGAGAAGCAGGAGAGCGAAAACGTGTCGCACCCTTGATCGATCGATCGTGGTCTTGACCATGTTCGAATCTCCTTGTGTTCCAGCCTCGCCTCCGGCAATTACCTGAGCATACGCAATCGTGGGCAGATCAGATGCAGGGTGGTTTCCCTGATCTGGGGTGCGGGCGACGCCAAGAACTGGATTTTCCGATCCCGTTCAGTATCGTCGCGCGACGGGACACTCCAGCCACCTTGACCCGAGGCCTCGCCAAGCACGCTTCAGAGAGGAGCGAATCATGCATCACGGAAACACAATCTCCACATCGATGATCCTGGCCACACTCGCGACGGCAACGCTCACGGGCGGCGCGGCCAAGGCGCAGGTGGAGCCGAACCCGCAGGAAGCGAAGGTCTACGTCAAGATGGACTTCTGGGAGGGCTCGGGGAGTCAGAGCGCCGAGGCCTGGCACTTCGACCCCAACAACAACGGCACATGGACGCAACTCTCCAACAACCCCACTCCGCCCGATGCGCGGCCGCGCGCGCAGTTTGAGATTCAGGATCTCTACCCCGCCGAGTGGATGGGGGATGACCACGTGTGGTTCCTCGGCGTGACGGATATCGAGGTTGTGACGGGAAGCCCCGGCAACTTCGCCTACGTCAGCAACAACGCTTCCTACACGGAGATGATCGACCGCATGATCTTCGCGGTTGATCCGACGACGGCGGACATCGGCGCCTACGACCCCTGCGGCGCACGTGTCTGGCCCATCGCCACCGGCAGTGAACTGACGCCGTACTGGCTCTATCCCCATGCAAACCTGCATGGCGGGTACGGCATGAGGATGCTCAAAGAGGGGCTGCTCGAGAGCACCGCCTGGCTCTGGAAGAACCCCAACGATGTTGAAGAGGCGGACGTCTACATCGAGTTCACGTTGGTCTTCGACATGGTCGACTACCCCACGGAACCGGAGGACCGGCACCGGCCGGTCGTCGTCTCGTGGATCAGTGCCGGCGGGGGCTGCGGGTACAACTTCTGCCTCAGCCAGGGTCAGGCTACGGCCGTGAAAGTCGGCACGCCGTTTGACGTGATCGATGACGTCTACACCAGGATCGTCGTCGCGGTCCCCCACGTCATCGACCACACGGCGGCGCTGCAACTCTACCTGAAGCGCAACAATCAGAACACATTGCTCATCGACACGAGCATCAACAACTCGAACAACCACTACACCTCGCACAAGTGCGAGCCGGACGGCGGGCTGCACGCCTGGCACAATCACTCGTCGGGTTCGGCCGGACACCTGCCCGTCGGCGGCCTGTCGCAATGGCACGGGTCCATCGTGCTTGATGACGTGTTTTATTCGGATGAGGTTTTCGCGGCCGCGTCGTTCAACATTCCCTCGCACACGACGTCCGATCCGACGGACCATCGCGCGCTCTACATGATCTTCTGGCACGGAACGATCGATCAGGGTGGAGGAAACTGAGCAATCTCCCGATCTTCTGGGCATGAAACAACGCGGGATGCGTCAGACGCGCCTGACGCATCCCGCGATTCGCTCGAAGGCTCGCTCATCGCGGGCGTGGGCGGCTGATTCAGACACCCAGAGGATCAGTTCTCCGTCTTGAGCAGCGCCCACGCCGGCGGGCTGACTTCGCAGGAGCGGTGATCGACGGCCTGGAGGACGTAGAGGCCCAGCACGTTGGCGGGGATGAAGACGTTGAAGACGGCGCGCCCGTCAGGGTCGGCGACGGCGGTGGCGGCGAGGCGCGGATCAATGACGTCGATCATGGCGCCGTTGCAGTGGTTCATCGGCGCCGGCTCGCCGC
The DNA here is from genome assembly GCA_039794345.1 of Phycisphaerae bacterium. Taxonomy (GTDB): domain Bacteria; phylum Planctomycetota; class Phycisphaerae; order Phycisphaerales; family UBA5793; genus UBA5793. Next base: position 7,670 of record JBDIVQ010000096.1, read on the forward strand.
GCTCCGTGCCCCAGAGGAGCGAGACGCGCCCGCCGGGGGTGGCGTGATTGACCTGGACGAGGTTGCGCCGGCCGGGGCGCGACGGCTCCATGCCCCAGAGCGTCAGGCCCGTGTCGATGGGGTCGAGGCGGGTGACGTGGTAGCCGATCTCGTCCCGGTACTGGATCGTGGCCGCGATCTGGCCGTTGTCGTTGATGTCCCTCGGGCTGACGGTCTCTAACTCGCGGGCATGGGGCCGGATCAGAAGATCCTCCATCTCCGTTGCCAGGTTGTGGCGCCAGATCGTCGCGCTGCTCTGGGATTGACTGATGGTGGACCACCCGACCGCTTCTCCACGATTGTTCATGCGGCGAATGCCCCCTGCGTAGCGCCCGCGCGTGATGGGCATTTCGCGCGGCACGCCGTCGGTCCAGATCACCGGAAAGGCCTCCTCGCCCTCTTTCCGCGACCAGCCGACCATCACGCCGAGGTCATTGATGCCGCTGTACTGAGCGCGTGCGCCGGGATGGAGGGGGACAGGCTCTGTAAACCGGCCATTCTCCCAGAGCCAGGATCGGCTGTTGGTCCCGCCGACGATCTGGTTGCGTTCGTTCAACTGGTTGATGAACTGGATGGGGTCGAGCGACTGCCAGTCGAAGTCCTTCCAGATAAAGCCGCGCACATTGAGGAATCCGACGGCGTATTCACCTGCGACGATCATGCTGTTGTTGATGTCGCGGCCCGAACTGTCGCGGTCGAGAATGGGGACGATGGTGTGCTCATCGAGCCACATGACGGCCTGCTGGGGATACTCACCATCCGATTGCCCAACGATGACGCCGTGGTCGTTCATGCGCCACGCCCAGCCGTCCTCAGCGCGCGGATGGGGAAGCAGAGGCAACTTTATCACCCGATTGTCGCGCCAGAGGACGGGGACGTAGGGCCGTTCCATGCTGAAGGACGCGCCGCACATGTCGCCGTGAATGTTGATCGAGTAACTCTGCGCGCCGAAGTGCCCCTCGGGCAAGGGCAGAACCGTGACGGAATAGCGCTGGGCCAGGGCACTCTGTGTGGCCATCCCTGCCGCGATGAGAAGCAGGAGAGCGAAAACGTGTCGCACCCTTGATCGATCGATCGTGGTCTTGACCATGTTCGAATCTCCTTGTGTTCCAGCCTCGCCTCCGGCAATTACCTGAGCATACGCAATCGTGGGCAGATCAGATGCAGGGTGGTTTCCCTGATCTGGGGTGCGGGCGACGCCAAGAACTGGATTTTCCGATCCCGTTCAGTATCGTCGCGCGACGGGACACTCCAGCCACCTTGACCCGAGGCCTCGCCAAGCACGCTTCAGAGAGGAGCGAATCATGCATCACGGAAACACAATCTCCACATCGATGATCCTGGCCACACTCGCGACGGCAACGCTCACGGGCGGCGCGGCCAAGGCGCAGGTGGAGCCGAACCCGCAGGAAGCGAAGGTCTACGTCAAGATGGACTTCTGGGAGGGCTCGGGGAGTCAGAGCGCCGAGGCCTGGCACTTCGACCCCAACAACAACGGCACATGGACGCAACTCTCCAACAACCCCACTCCGCCCGATGCGCGGCCGCGCGCGCAGTTTGAGATTCAGGATCTCTACCCCGCCGAGTGGATGGGGGATGACCACGTGTGGTTCCTCGGCGTGACGGATATCGAGGTTGTGACGGGAAGCCCCGGCAACTTCGCCTACGTCAGCAACAACGCTTCCTACACGGAGATGATCGACCGCATGATCTTCGCGGTTGATCCGACGACGGCGGACATCGGCGCCTACGACCCCTGCGGCGCACGTGTCTGGCCCATCGCCACCGGCAGTGAACTGACGCCGTACTGGCTCTATCCCCATGCAAACCTGCATGGCGGGTACGGCATGAGGATGCTCAAAGAGGGGCTGCTCGAGAGCACCGCCTGGCTCTGGAAGAACCCCAACGATGTTGAAGAGGCGGACGTCTACATCGAGTTCACGTTGGTCTTCGACATGGTCGACTACCCCACGGAACCGGAGGACCGGCACCGGCCGGTCGTCGTCTCGTGGATCAGTGCCGGCGGGGGCTGCGGGTACAACTTCTGCCTCAGCCAGGGTCAGGCTACGGCCGTGAAAGTCGGCACGCCGTTTGACGTGATCGATGACGTCTACACCAGGATCGTCGTCGCGGTCCCCCACGTCATCGACCACACGGCGGCGCTGCAACTCTACCTGAAGCGCAACAATCAGAACACATTGCTCATCGACACGAGCATCAACAACTCGAACAACCACTACACCTCGCACAAGTGCGAGCCGGACGGCGGGCTGCACGCCTGGCACAATCACTCGTCGGGTTCGGCCGGACACCTGCCCGTCGGCGGCCTGTCGCAATGGCACGGGTCCATCGTGCTTGATGACGTGTTTTATTCGGATGAGGTTTTCGCGGCCGCGTCGTTCAACATTCCCTCGCACACGACGTCCGATCCGACGGACCATCGCGCCCTCTACATGGTCTTCTGGCACGGCTCGGGCGGCGGAGGAAACTGACGCACCATCACACTTCGGGCGCGCAACCCGCACGGAATGAGACGTCCTTCGGCCGCGCGTCGCGGTCGAAGGACGCGTTGCGATTGTGAGCGGCTTTCATCGCGAAAGCGCCGCACGGTTCAGAACGGCACGTCGATGCTGAAACTGAAGATCTGGCGGTCGTCGGTGTCCTGCTTGACGATGGGGAAGCCGAGGTCGAAGGCGAGGGGCGCCTGGCCGAGTTGGGGAATGTAGAGCCGCAGCCCGCCGCCCACCGAGACACGGTACTCGTCAAAGCCGATGTCGCTTGTGACGGTGCCGGTGTCGATGAAGGCGACGCCGCCGACGAAGCGGTCGAAGATGGGGAACTCGTACTCGGCGCCCATGAAGAACATCCAGTCGCCGCCGATGGGGTCGTCGCTGGGGATGCCCGTCGGCCGCAGGCCGCGCGGCGAGACGGTGCGGTAGTCGAATCCTCGGAACGAGCGGCCGCCGAGGAAGAAGCGCTCGTAGATCGGCGAGTCGCCGCCGAACTGGTAGCCGACGCGCGTGCTCAGGGAGAGGACGGACTTGCGGCCGAGGAAGTCCTCGCTCAGGGCGAGGAAGACGGTGTGCTCGGCGGTGAGGCGGGTGAAGTCGAAGTCGCCCCCCAGCGCTCCGATCTGCTCGACGCCGAGTTCGATGCGGCTGCCCCGCGTCGGGCGCAGGCGGTTGTCCACCGTGGTGCGGATGATGCCCGCGCCCAGCCCGGTGACGATGTGCTCATCCTCGACGTTGAAGACATCCACGGGAGCGGATCGCTCGATGTCGGAGAGATCGATGGACTGGAAGCGCGTGGAGACGTACCCCGTCCAGACCTCGCCGAGGCGCCGCGAGAGGCGGAGCACGCCGCCCCAGCGCTCTTCATCGAACGCGTCCTGCTCGCGGACGGTGTAGGCGACGGAGGAGGAGAGGGCGTTGTCGGTGCCGAGGAGGTAAGGCTCGCTCAGGCTCATGCTGAGGTTGGTGAACTCGTTGCCGGGCTGGAGGTTGATGTTGAAGATCTGCCCGGCGCCGCGGAAGGCCCGGCCGCGCGCGAACTCATCCCAACTCTCGGGGAAGTCGGCGATGTCGAAGTTGCGCTGCGTCAGCCCGATCGACCCGAAGAGGCCGAGGTCGGAGCTGACGGCGGCGCCGAAGTTGATCGAGCCGGTGTCGCCCTCCTTCACCTCGACGACGACGTCGCGGTAGCGCGGATCGGCGGGGTCGGGCTCGGCGGGGGTGATCGTCACGTTGTCGAAAAGCCCCGTGGCGCGGATGTCGCGCTCGGCGTCGGCGATGGCGACGCTGCTGAGCGGTCGGTTGGGGCGAAAGTCGATCTCGCGCAGGATGACGTCGCTGCGCGTCAGCGCGTTGCCCTTCACGATGACCTCGCCGGTGTACGCGAGATCACGCTCCTCGAGGAGGAGAAGCAGATCGACGTACGGCTCGGTCGAGTCGCGCGTCGCCCGGGTCTGCACGCTCACGTCCACGTACCCGAGCCGGCCGAGCGCTTCGGTCAGGATCGTGCGGCTCTTCTCGATTTTGTCCTTGCTGTACACGTCGCCGCTCTTGATCTCGACGAGGGCCGCAATCTGCGGTTCGAGCAGGCGCGTCGCCCCCTCGACGCGCACCGAGCGCATGGTGAAGAGGCGCCCTTCCTCGATGAGGAAGACGACCTTGGCCTCCTTGAGATCGTTGGAGAGGTCGAGTTGCCGCTCGATGCGCACGTCGAGGTAGCCGCGGTCCTTGTAGTACTCGACGAGTTTGGCGATGTCGGCGGCGAGGGCCTCCTCGTCGAGTTGGCCGGTGCGCAGGAGGAAGATCGCCGTCTTGGTCTTGAGGTTCGTCTGGAGTTGCTGGCCGCCGATCGCCTCGTTGCCGCGGAACTCGATGGCCTTGATCTTGACGCGCGGCCCTTCGCGCACTCGGAAGAGGACGATGTTGGACTCGGTGAGGACGTTCGAATCCACCTCGACCTGCGCGAGGTAGAAGCCTCGCTTCTGGTAGAGTTCGACGATCAGTTCGCGCGCCCGGTTGATCTGGAAGGAGTCGAGCGGGTCGCCGGCGCGCACGGGGATGGCGTCGAAGATGTCCTGGTCCTTGATGGTGACGTTGCCGGTGACCTGCACGTCCTCGGCGAGAGGCCACTCGTCAAACTGGAAGATGACGACGACCCCGGAGCCGTCGGGCGCGAGTTCCGCCCTCGGCAGGATGATCCGGAACTGGTTGAGGCGGGTGAGGTTCCGCACGTCCAGTTCGATCGTCGCCGCCTGGTAGGGCTCGCCGACGGCGGTGCGGATGTTATTCTCGACGAGGCTCTGCTGCACGCGGTGCAGGCCGATGAACTCGATGCGGCGGACCGGCTGGCCCTCAAACGGCTCGGTCGCGGGCGGAGGCGGCGCGGCGGGCGGCTCCTGCGCGGCGGCGACGCCCGGCGCTGCCCCCAAGCCAAGCCACGTCGCGAGCGCCCAGCCGACGATCAGTTGGATTGTCCATCTCACCCGTTGATCCCTCTTCACTCATGGGCCACGTGGGAAGGGGACAGTGTAGAGGGTCGTGCGGCAGGACACCACCGCGCCTCCGAGGCTCGCTGAGGGCGGCCCGCGGACGCAGCGGGAGGATCGCTCAGTAGCCGACGACGTAGAAGAGCCGGCCCAGGCGCCGCGTCGCTTCGGTGTTGAGGCGCACGGCGATCTGGTTCACCGCGGCGTCGTCGCGCGCGGCAGCAAAAGACCCGTTCAGTTCGGCCGCGCCGAGGAGGTCGGCGAACGTCCCGGTCGATTCGGCGAGGCGGAGCGTCGCGCCGCTGATCGAGCCGGCGAAGGACTTCTCGCCCGCGCCGCTCGAGGGGGCGAGGAAGCCGGCGCCGTCGTACACGCCGAGCGCTTCGCCGCTGAAGATCACCTGGCGCACGGTGCAGTTGGTGGCGGTGCGGTCGAGCGGCGTCGCGCCGGCCTTGGGACGCCAGTGCATGTCGATGCAGATGATCCGGCCGTCCGCGAAGCGCCCCTGCACGAGGTCCTCCATGGGCAGGTCGCTGAGGATGATCGTCGCGGTGTTGGCGTCGCGGTGGCGGTAGACGGCCGAGCGCAGGTCGCCGGCGAGGCGCGCCGGCGAATCGCCGAGACTGACGACTTCGATCTGCCCGCCCGAGCCCTTGAAGAGCCCGCATCCGCCCGCCGCGACCACCAGGATCGCGACGAGGAGCAGCCGCAGCGCCAGGCGGGTTCGTGCGGCGGCTCGCTCAGCCATTCCAGCGCGGATTGGGATCCGCCCCTTCGCGGAGCAGTCCCGTGAGCGTGGTGATCTGGGCGTCAAGGTCGTCGTCCTCCTCGATCGCCTCGACCCGCTCTGCGGGCAGCGAGAGACCGCCCGTGAGGCTCGCGCCGCCGGGCCGCTCGATGCCGAGGCAGTCGAACGCGTCGCGCTCGACGATGCCCCGCAGATGTTGCCGCGGAATCGAGGGAAGATCCGTGCCGTGGCTGTAACTGTTGAGCGAGTAGATGCGCGAGATGGCGCGCTCGGGGGTGTCGAAAGGGAAGCCCGAAGCGAAGAGAATCTTCTCCATCACCCGGTGCTCGAAGGCGCCCACGAGCGCGTGGTACAACTGCCACGGCCGGGAGACCTGGCCGGCGAGGTCGGTGTAGACGTGCCGGTGCTTGCCGATGAGGATGAAAAGTTCATCCGTCCAGGGATACCCCAGCCCGCCGATGACGAGGCGCAGACCGGGAAAAGCCCGCGCCACTTCGTCAAAGAGCAGCGGCCGGCCGTAGGCCGTGTTGGTCGAAGAGGTGGGACGGCGCTGGGTCCGGACCAGGATCGGTATGCCGAGGTTCTGGCAGCGCTCGTAGACGCGCATGGCGCGGGAATGCGTGGGGTGGAAGTTCTGCGCCGCCGGGGCGATGACGATGCCGCAGAGGCCCAGGCTCAGGCCTCGCGCGATGTCATCGAGCGCGCTGTCCGACATCGGATCGACGCCGGCGAAGCCGATGCGCCGGTTGGGTTGCCGGCCGACGAACGCGGCGACGCTTTCGCTGGAGATGTGGGCGTCCAGGTGCAGGCTGCGAAAGCCGAGCACGACGGAGACATCCACGCACGACATCGCCGCTTCGTGTGCGGCGGGTGAGGCGTCCAGCGTCGTCCAGGTTTCCGTCTCTTCTCTCAGCCGCCATTCGGTGGATTCGGCGCCGAGTTGGGCCGGGTTGTTCCACACCTGCGTTTCGAGATCAATGATCATGAGATGAGCCGTCCGTGGGAATCGAAGGAATAAGGAGTATGGTAGCCTGCCTCGCCTCGCCGACCACGAGGACCCCGTGCCGGCTCTCCCATCACGTCGGCCGGACGAGGCTCCGCCCGTCAAACTTCATGGATGCGCGGCGCGGCCGGTTCCTGCGTCCCATCGGGCTTATCCGAGCCGCAAGCGGCCGTTTACCCCGCCGGAGTCTTGGTTTTGTCAATGAGCCGCACGCCCTCGATGCGCAGTTCCCGATCGATCGCCTTGGTCATGTCGTAGAGGGTGAGGGCGGCGACCGAGACCGCGGTGAGGGCCTCCATCTCGACTCCTGTCTTCGCCGTCACTGACGCCGTCGCCTCGATGCGTATTCCCTGCTCGACGCGCTCGAACGCGACGTGAACGGCGTCGAGGGGCAGGCTGTGGCACAGGGGGATCAGGGCATCGCAGCGCTTGGCCGCGGAGATCCCCGCGACGCGGGCCACGGCGAGCGCCTCGCCCTTGGGCACGCGGCCCTCCATGACCGCATCGATCGTTTCGCGCCGCGCGATGAAGAAGCCCTCGGCGACCGCGCGGCGGTGCATCGGGTCTTTGTGGCCGACGTCCACCATTGTTGCCCGCCCGCGCTCATCGACATGGGAAAGTTTGCCGGTCATTGGAGCGTCGCTTCTTCCTGCGCCTGAAGCACCCCACGATTCGCTCGAAGACTCGCTCATCGTGGGCGTGTGCTCCTCAATGCCACGATTCCTCGAAGACTCGCTCATCGTGGGCGTGTGCTCCTCAATGCCACGATTCCTCGAAGACTCGCTCATCGTGGGCGTG
>JBDIVQ010000097.1:0-15130 GCA_039794345.1 Phycisphaerae bacterium
CGAAGAACACGGCTCCGAGAAGAGCAATCGGAAAGAGCAGTCCAGTCAATACCTTGGCCAGGTAGGCCGGAAGCGACCGTCTTTGGACTCTCTCGAAGATGTCTAGCAGCAAGTGGATCATGTGCGGCCTTGACTCTGTCCGCCGCGTCGCCGGGCCGGCGCAAAGCCTTGTCCCGACCTACGCCTTCATCAGGTCGATCAGCGCATCGACGTCGCGCTGCTCTTCCAGGCTCATGATCATCCTGCGCAGTGCAGCGCAGCGATCCTCCCCCACCACATCCCTGCCCAGCGCGTCGAACTTCACGGCGATCTCATCTTCGGTCATCGGGTCGCGCGGGTCGCCCTTGGGCACATCCACGCGCTTGCTCAGCGACCGGCCGTCGGTGAGCGTGATCGTCACGCGGCTGGGCTGAAACTTCGGGAAGAGCGACTCGAACTCCTCGTTGGGCACGACCTTGATCTTGTCCATCACCGGCCGCAGGCTCAGGTCGTCAATGCGCTCCTGCCTGAACTGCAGCGGCGTGACCATGCCGTCCACCAGCCCCACCGCAAGCGAATATGGCAGCGAGTGATCGGCCGTCTCCTTGCTCGTCGGGCGGTATTTCGCGGGATCGCCGAGGATATCCGCCGCGCGGGCGATGACCTCGACCCTGATCTCGGCCACGTCCGAGGCCTTGATGCCGTTCTCCGCGATGCACTTCATCATCGCGGTGAGCGGCGCGTGGCTGAGGGCTTCGATGGGGAATGACTTCATGCCGCAGTCGATGATCCTGTAGTGACAGCCGTTGCACTTGGGCAATTTGTCGGTGAGCATGTTGAGGTTGAACTTGCCGCCGAACTTTCCGAAGCAGTGCGTGAGGCCCTCCTTGCCGTCGATGACGTGCTCAGGCCCGCTGAAGCCGCGCTGCGCCAGCAGCGCCGCCTGCACGCCGGTGCGGGTGGCGAGCGGATCGACGGTGTTCTTCATGTTGGTGAGTTTGCCGGCCGTCACGGCGCCGAGGCACATCGAGGGGCTGGCGCTGATGCCGATCGCCTGCTGAATCTGCTCGGCCTTGAGGCCGAGCATCCGACCCGCGGCGATCGGCGCGGCGATGCTCGTGATCGTCGCGTGGTGCCAGCCGTACTCGCGGATGCCCGGCTCGGCGAATTCCGCCAGGCGCATCTCGATTTCGTAGGCGATGACGGTGCCGAGGATGAGGTCCCGGCCGGTCAGGCCCTTGAGTTCGCAGATCGCCAGCGGCGCGGGGATGATGTCGGAGGGGTGTGAGGGGTCGGCCTTCCAGTAGATGTCGTTGTAATCCATCGCGCGGATCATCAGCGCGTTGAGAAATGCCGCATCAACTGGGTTCGTGCGGAAGCCATCGACGAAGACGGTGCAGGCGCTGCGGCCGCCCATCTCCTTGAAGTGTTCGAGGGCGATCTTCACATCGTGCTGCTGCGAGCCGCCCAGCGCGCAGCCGAGCGAGTCGAAGAGGAACAGTTTGGCGCTGTCAATCGCCTCGGGCGAGAGGGCGTCAAACTCCAGCCCCGCCGCCCACGCGGCCAGATTCCACGAAATGAAGTCGGTGTGCTTTTTTGAGGTGTCGTGACGGGCCATGCCGGTCCCTTCGTGCGGGTTCGTGCCGGCGCCGCGGCGCCGGGATGACAGGATAGGGAGATGGAATCCTCCTCGCGCCACCGCCGCTTCGACCGGAGCCGCGCGGAACTCAGCGAGGATGGCCCAGGCGCGGATGCACCTGGAAGCCGAAGAGTCCGGCGAAGCGGTTGAGCACCCAGCCCGTGGGAACGGCGATGACTGCCGAATAGAGCACCGTAAGAAACGCGTGGACCAATTGGTCGGAGGCGACCCACACGATGACGTTCTCCGAGTTGAGGCCCGTGAACACGATGCGCCGCATCGTGAGGAGAAAGACCGCGGGCACGAAGGCACACGCCCCTGCGACGAGCGTCAGAAACCCGGTCGTGAAGGGATGGCGGCGGTACACCAGCCCGCGCAACTGCACCGTCAGCGCCGCGCCGAGCACGAACCCGAGCGCGTAGGGCCCGGCGACAGTCGAAGCACCTCCCGCCGTCGTCGGATGGATCGAAGAAAGGTCGAGAATCAGGCCGAGGATGAGCGCGGCCCATCGAACGGCCTGGCTCGGCCCCATCGAGGCGACATAGACCATCAGGATGAGCACAAAGCAGGGCGCGACCCCGCGCTCCCCCGCACCGATTTCGAGCATGGGCGTCAGCCCCAGGTCGAGGGCGAGAAAGACGTAGGCGAAGAAGGCGAAGATGGTCCAGCGCATCAGTTGCCCCCCCTGCTGAGGCGCGGAATGCGGAGGTCAACGACGCCGACGTCGGTCAGTTGGAATCGGGGCCGCACGACAATCGTGTTCCACAGCGGCGCATCATCCTTGGGCGCCACGCGCTCGATGAAGCCGATGAGCGGGCCGGTCTGAACCTGCGTCCAGTCGTCGTCGCGCAGGACGACGCGCAGGCCGGGAACCACCGGCGACTCGACGCCGAGAACGCCCGAGAACGTCCCGTCGCCGACGGGATCGAGCGAACAAGGCATCGCACCGGCAAGGTTGCCTTCGGCCGGCAGGACCATCGCGCTCACCGCGCCGTAGGCGCGCGACGTCACGGGCAGGATCGTGGCGCTGCGAGGACTGACTTCGCTGACGCGGCCAACGAGTTGATACCCCTGATAGAGCGCGTAGGCCCCCACAGGCACGCCCGCCGCGGAGCCGACGTTGACCTTGAAGAGATCGCTCTTGCCCGAGGCGGACTCCGCCACGCGCGAAGCGGTGATGAAGCGGAAGGAGGGGTCGATCGCCTGCAGCGCCTGAAGGCGCTCGAGTTGTTCGGCCATGGCGGCGGCGCGGGCTTCAAGTTGGATGATGCGCACGCGCTGCTGCTCGTTTTCCGTGCGCAAGCGGACGAGTTCCGGGTCCTCCGGATCGAGGCGGTCGGGAACGGCGCGGACGATGCGGCTGAGTTTCTGGAGGGGCGCGCTCAGGGGGATGGCCAGTTCACCCACGCGGCCGGCGAGGAAGTTCGTCAGCGGAGCCGGGAGGAAACAGGCGATGAGAAGGGCCGCGACGGCTGCGTAGAACGAACGGTTTGGCGTGGCGTGGTTCATCGCGGGGCCATCGTTGACCGGTCAGCGCTCAAGCGGGATCGGACGGGGGCGGCTCAGGCCCGCGCGAAGTCGCTCACCCCTCATCGAGGTTGGACTCCATCGTGCCCTTCCACTCTTCGAGGTTCTCGAGGTAGATGCTCGTGCCCTTGGCAACGCAGGTGAGCGGATCGTCGGCCACGCGCACATCCAGACCGGTTGCATTGGCGATCACGACGTCAAGCCCGCGCAGCAGCGCCCCGCCGCCGGCGAGGCAGATGCCGTTCTCCACGAGGTCGGCGGCGAGTTCCGGCTCAGCGCGCTCGAGTGTGCGCGTCACCGCCTCGATGATGGCGCTGATCGGCTCCTGGAGGGCTTCGCGGATCTCCTCGCTGGTGACAACGGTCTTGCGAGGAAGGCCGGCGATCATGTCGCGGCCGCGCACTTCCATCGTCACCTCTTCGCCCACCGGAGCCGCCGAGCCGATCTCGATCTTGATTCGCTCGGCGCTCTGTTCGCCGATCATCAGATTGTAGGTCTTCTTCATGTGGTTGATGATCGCTTCATCCAGATCATCGCCCGCGACACGGACCGATTCGCACACGGCGATATCGGCCAGCGACATGATGGCCACCTCCGTCGTGCCGCCGCCGATGTCCACGATCATGCTCGCGGTCGGCTCGACGATGGGAAGGCCGGCGCCGATGCCGGCCGCCATGGGCTCTTCGACGAGATAGACCCGCCTCGCCCCGGCGCGGATCGCCGAGTTGAGCACCGCCTGCTTTTCGACCGCCGTGATGCCGGAAGGAATTGCAATGACCACGCGCGGGCCGAGGATGTAGCGCGCCTTGCCGTTCACCTTGCGGATGAAGTACGAGAGCATCGCCTCGGTGATTTCAAAGTCGCTGATGACGCCGTCCTTGAGGGGCCGGATGGCGGTGATCGAGCCGGGCGTCTTGCCGAGCATCTCCTTGGCCATCCAGCCGACGGCGTTGCCGTTCTGGAGGACGCGGTTGGTGCCGCGCTTCACGGCGACGACGGAGGGCTCGTTGAGGACGATCCCCTCGCCCCGGACGCAGACGAGCGTATTGCACGTCCCGAGGTCGATGCCCATGTCAACGCTGAACCAGCCGAGGAGTTTGTCGAAGGCCACGCTGAGGGTCATCCTTTGAGGCAGGCGGGGGCCCCGGCCAAAGATCGAACAGCGCCGGTGGGCGGCGACCGGGGCGCACCATGCCCCCGACCCACCCTCTCTCCAGCATTTCGGCTCCGTTTCGCCCGAGCCTTGAGATTATAGGCCAATGCCTGCCCTTTCCGGCGATGGGACTCCCACGGCCGGGGCGCTCGCGCTCTCATCACTGCCGCGCCGACAGGAGTCCTGCCGTTGCGGACGAGGCAGTGGCCTTCGCAGAACCCGCATCGTCTCCCCGTTGCGGGCTCGCCGGATGCCCGCTTTCGCGGGCCTGAGGGCGAAAGAGCAATCGCCCCGCTCCCGCAACGGCAGGGAGTCGCCCCGCCGGTCCGCTCAACCGGACTCAAAGAGACCCCTGGACTCATCGGGCCCGAGCTCCGTCAGCCCGAAGCGGTTCACCAGGTCAGCAGGAATGCGGTGCTGCGCCTCGTCGCCGACCGCCACGAACGCCGTGGCCACATCAACGACGCTCACCTCTGCCGGGACGCGATACGCCGCGGGCATCCACGTCACGACGAACCACTCCCCGCCGAATCGGCCGATCCAGAAACTGTTGCCGCGATTCGGCCAGGCCGGTCCCCTCTGCCGAGACACCACGATCTGCTCACCGTTCTGCATGTACGAGCACAGCCCTCGCTCGCGCAGGGCGGACTGGATCTCGGGCAACGTGTGGGTCATGTGGGTCATGATGCTGACTTCCTCCCGCGGCGCCGTGGGATCGCAGACGGCCGCGCCGTCAGCAACCCTGTCCACAACCCGTTGTACGCGAGGTCGTGAAGGTGGGTGCCCGCGCGGTGACGAAGGCGTGTCACACAGTCCGCGACGCCAACACGCGGGAACTGTCCTTCGACAGTCTCGGGAGCGCGCGCCGCGTCGCGCTTCATTTCAACGCCGCCTCAAGGTCATGCCAGAGATCTTCGACGTTCTCGATGCCCACGCTCAGGCGGCAGAGGTTGTCGTCGATTCCCAGCGCCTTGCGCTTCTCAGGCGGGACCGAGGCGTGCGTCATGATCGCGGGATGCTCGATGAGCGATTCGACGCCGCCGAGCGATTCGGCGAGCGAGAAGAGATGCACCCGCTCGAGGAAGCGGCGCGACTCGTTCAAGCCGCCCTTGAGCCAGATGGTGATCATCCCCCCGCCCGCGGGTTCGCCGCCGAGGCGCATCTGCCGCTGCGCCAGCGCGTGCTGCGGATGCGATTCGAGGCCGGGATAAACGATGCGCTCAACTTTGGGATGCGTTTCGAGGCGCGCGGCGATCTCGGCGGCGTTGCGGCAGTGCCGCTCCATGCGCAGCGCCAGCGTCTTGATACCGCGCAGCACCAGATACGAATCCATCGGCCCGAGAATCGAACCGATCGCATTCTGCATGAAGCGCAGGCGCTCGGCGAGATCAGCACGATTCGTGACAAGGATCCCCCCCACCGCGTCGCTGTGCCCGCCGAGATACTTCGTCGCCGAGTGCATCACGATGTCGAAGCCGAGTTCGAGCGGCCGCTGGAGCATCGGCGAGGCAAAGGTGTTGTCGCAGACGGTGATGAGGTTGTGCCGCCTGCCGATCGCCGCGACGGCCTTGAGATCGACGAGTTTGAGCGTCGGGTTCGTGGGCGTCTCGACCCAGATCAGTTTCGTGCGATCGGTGATCGCAGCCTCGATGCGCGACGCGTCGGTCATGTCCACGTAGGACACCTTGAGGCCCTGGCTGCGCTCGCGCACGCGCGTCATGAGGCGGTACGAACCGCCGTAGAGATCATCCATGGCGATGACGTGGTCGCCGGAGTCGATGAGTTCGAGGCAGGTGGCCATCGACGCCAGGCCCGAGGCGAAGGCGAAGCCGCCGCCCGTCGCGTCGCCGGCGACCTGCCCGCCTTCGAGTGAAGCGATGCACCGCTCCAGCGCATAGCGAGTGGGGTTGTGCGAGCGCGAGTACTCGAAGCCCTTGTGGACGCCCGGGCTTTCCTGGACGTAGGTGCTCGAAAAACTGACCGCCGGCATGACCGCCCCGGTTGACGCATCGGGCCGCTGCCCGCCGTGAATGACTCTTGTTTCGAGATGATTCATTCTATTCCTTGCTTTCGGGATCGCAACATTCAACACAAAGGCACGAAGGCACAAAGACACGAAGAGAGACAGGACATCTCAGAGGATGATCCGACGGATGCCATCCTTGATCAGCACAACATTGAAATTGATAAGCAGCGCCAACCGCATCCCCGTAATCTTCAGATACGTCAGGGCCTGGGCCTCGTGAACCGGGAGCAACGATTCGACAGTCTTCAATTCGACAATGAGGTGATTGTTGACCACGACATCGGGGCGCAGCCAGGCGTCAAGAACCTGGCCATCATACAGGATCGGCACCGGATCCTGAACAGCGTAGACGGCTCCTCGTTTTTCAAGTTCATGGCACAAGCACGCCTCATACACCGACTCGATCAACCCTGGGCCGAAGGTGCGGTGGACCGCTAACGCGCTGTCAACAACGAGTCGCGCCGACTCTTCAATCTCCGGGCCCAGCGGTTCATGCCTCATGGTTCAACCCCATCGAGCCTGACTCTATCCGGATTCAAACTCACTGCCTCTCTTTGTGCCTTTGTGTCTTGGTGTCTTCGTGTCCGTAGTTCGACTCCCGACGGATCACGACTGAACCGACTGCCTTCGCAGGTAGTTCAGCAGGTCGATCTGCGTGATCAGGCCGTAGTAGTTCTCGCTGTCCGCGATCAGCGCCACCTTGCTCGCGCGGAAGATCGGCACCAGTTCGCGCACGTTCGCATTCGGCGGCAGCGTCTCCAGGCGCGTCACCATGAACGCCTCGACGGGCTTCTTGAAGTTCGCGAAGTCCGTGTTCACCGCCAGCAGCAGGTCCGACTCGTCGATGATCCCGACAATCTTCCCCTCGCGGATCACCGGCACCTGGCTGATGCCGTACAACTTCATGCGCCCGTGCGCGACGGCGAGCGTGTCGGTCGGGGAGACGGTAAAATCTTCCTGATCGAGGTGGCGGCGCTGAATGAGGTCGCGCAGATCGCCGTACTCTTCGCGCCGGATGAAGCCGTTCTCGATCATCCATGTGTCGGAGAACATCTTGTTGAGGTACTTGTTGCCCGTGTCGCACACCAGCACGCAGACGCGCTGCGGGCTGGTCTGCTCGCGGCAGTACTTGAGCGCTCCGGCGAGCAGCGTGCCCGACGACGACCCGGCGAAGACTCCTTCCGTGCGCAGCAGATTCCGCGCCGCGTGAAACGCCTCCGCATCCGTCACCTCGTACGCGTGCGTCACCAGATCGAGATCGAGAATCGAAGGCACGAAGTCCTCGCCGATGCCCTCGACGAGCCACGAGCCCGGCTCGATCATCTTGCCCGTGTTGACCAGCGGCGCCAGCACTGACCCCTTCGGGTCTGCGAGGACGATGCTGATCTTGGGGTTCTTCTCTTTCAGGTATCGACCCGTGCCGGTGAGCGTGCCGCCGGAGCCGACGCCGAAGACGACGGCATCGACATCGCCGCCCAACTGCTCCCAGATTTCGGGCCCGGTGGTCTCGTAGTGCGCCTGCGCGTTGGCTTCGTTGCCGAACTGATTGACGTAGAAGCCCCCCTCCTTTTCCGCGATGCGCTGGGCGAGGTCCTGGTAGTAGTCCGGATGCCCCTTGGCGACGTCGGAACGCGTGAGCACGACCTGCGCGCCGAGGGCCTTGAGGTGGTCGATCTTCTCCTGGCTCATCTTGTCGGGCATGACGACCTTGACGCGGTAGCCCCGCAGCGTGCCGATCATCGCCAGGGCAATGCCGGTGTTGCCGGCGGTGGCTTCAATGATGAGGCCGCCGGGCTTGAGGCGCCCGTCGCGCTCGGCCGCGTCGATCATGCTCCGCCCCATGCGGTCCTTGACCGACCCGCCGGGGTTCATGAATTCGAGTTTGCCGAAGAGGCGGCAGGGGCCGGTGTCGAGCCGGCGAAACTCGAGCATCGGCGTGTTGCCGATCATCTCGAGAACATCGGCGTACACCGGCGCGCGCGGGGGTGTGGTGCTCATGGGAGCATCGTAGCGGGGCGGGATCACAAGCGGGCAACGATCGCCGCAACCAGGCCGACGCGCCAGCGAGGACGGATCGCGCCGCGCGATGGCGCTGCAAGCGCGTCGCCGCACCGCGAACGCGTCGCGTCGCTCCAATTCGTCTTCGCTGGCGCTTCAGCCTGGTCGAAGCGCACATGGCCGATCCCCCCCCACCACGCCGACTCGCCAGCGAGGACGAGACGACCTCAACGATCGCACAGCGTCAATACCAGGCCGACGCGCCAGCGACGACAAACCGAGCATCGTACACTTTCCCGACGGATCGGTGACCGGAGTGACCGATCCCGACCGGCCAAATCATCACTGTCATGCCACCGCCTCTGGCCTACTTCATCTCGTGGACGACCAAGGGTTCCTGGCTGCACGGCGACAGCCGCGGCTGGGTGGAGCGCGGCAAGCCCGGAATCAAGACCGCCGATCCCGAACGTCGCCGACGAGAGCTTCGAACCATGGAAGCTGATCCTGTTTTCCTTGAACCAAGACAGCGAACCATCGCGGCGGAGACGATTCGATCACACTGCGATGTCCGCCGCTGGCGCCTTCACGCGCTCAATGTTCGCAGCAATCATGTTCACGTCGTCGTCACCGCTGCGGGCGTCGCACCGGAAACGGTTATGGAGCAGTTCAAGGCCTGGAGTTCCAGACGACTGAACGAATTGGCCGGCGAGCGCATCAAGTGGTGGACGCCGCACGGGTCAACTCGCTGGATCAATGACGAGAGAAGTCTGGCGGCCGCCATCGACTATGTGCTGAATCGACAGTAGAACGAATGAGCATGTCAGCGCTGCCCCCGCACTCCAATCGTCTTCGCTGGCGATTCAGCCTGGTCGTCGCGCCCATACCAGGCCGACGCGCCAGCGAGGATGAGTGACATTCGATGCCGCGTGTGCAATAACGAACGCGCCGCGACAACCCCGCCGCACTCCAATCGTCTTCGCTGGCGCTTCAGCCTGGTACTGCGAACGCGGACCGCGCCGCCTCACGCATCCCCACCCGACGACGCCGGCTCGATCGTCGCCGTCATCGAGCCTTGGCAGCGATCGAGCAGCGGGTCGGCGCCGTAGGCGGTGATCTGGTCGCGCTTGAACTCGGCCCGCTCCTTGTGGCAGGTCTCGCAGATGACGCGGCCGCGGCTGTCCACGATCTGGGCCATGAGAAAACTCTCCTCGAACCCCTTGGCGAAAAGGACCTGGAGCATCTCCATGACGTACGGGTAGGTGTGGTCGTTGTCGTCGTGCAGGACGACGTGCCAGAGTTGCGGCTGCTTCGGCCTGCGCTTCGGATCGAGCCTGGGCGCCGGCCGCGTCTTCGTCGTCTGCGCGGGTTCGATGGTCGCGGTGTCGCTCATACTCTGAGAATATGCCGCGCACACTGGGGGTACAAGGCGACCCCGCCCCGGTCGCCAATACAATTCCCCGTGCGACGCTCCGCCTTGTGGGAGATTTTGAAGCGCGACATCGTGCCGCGATGGGCTCGTCGATGGCAGATGCCCGCAACGCTGGCGTTCTACCTGCTCATCATCGCGATATTCTGGGCCCGTGCATTGATTCACTGGCGCCGGGGGCTTGGTGTCGTGAGCGCTGATGGCGTCATCGCCGTCATGGGCACCCTCGGCCTGCTCCGTCTGGCGGCCCAAGCCCTCTCGGACCTGCGGCGCTCTTGGAGGGATCGCGGCGACACCGGGATCGAAGCGATGCGCCCGGACGGATTCGAGAACCGTTGCGCCATCTGCGGCTACGACCTCACCGGCGCGGCGAGCGTCAAGTGCCCCGAGTGCGGCGCCTGGCATGGGCGGCGTCGCTCCAAACGGGGCCATCGAAACACGATTTGATCGGGCCATATCAAGCGGCGGGAACGGCCGCCCCGCACTCCGTGCAGACCGGCGAAGTGCCGATGGGATAGCCGCACGCCTCACACTGTCCGCGCCGGCGGCGGAGGCGTCGCCGCAGTGCGTTCGGAATGACAAAGAGCAACCCGAGCGCGACGGCGTAGAAGAGTGTGTTGACGATCAGCCCCGCCCACATCGGCCGGTAGGGCAGCGCCCGCCACGAAAACGCCGCACTGCCTCGCATCGGAAAGGGCGCCAGACCGATTCCATCGACCACCGGCTCCGACAGAATCGTTGAGAGCGACGCCGTGCCGCGCGCTGTGGTCATCGAACACAGGCCCATGTTTCGGGACGAGAGCGTCCGTAGCGGCCAGCCGACCTGCAATTCGGTGAAGTTCTCGCTTTCGAATCTCCAATCCACATTGGCGGCGCGACCGTCCGCTTCCCACTGGACGTCGCGCAATGTGCCGTAACAGATTCGCGTACGGCCGAGCAGACTCAGTCGCGTGACGCCCGCATAATCCCCATCAGCGCGCCGCGCAGCGGTCATCACTGCCGGTTGACCAACGGGCGGCCACCACGCCGCAATGGCCCATGCCACCGCAACATTGACCATCGCCCCGGCGATGAGCAGCATGCCGATGAGTACAAGTCGTCGCTTCATCCAACGATCCTATCGCCATGTGCCAGGGCTGTGTATCCTGCCTTCGTGGCGCTTCTCTGCGCGGAGCCTTCGGGTCGCGGCCAAACAGCGCCCGCCCATTTCGCCAGACTCAGCACGCATCCTCCTTGCGCATCGCCGCCTCCCGCACGAGCGCGATGAGGCGCGGATCCTCAGCGGCGTCGCGGCTCTCGACGGCCACGAAGCGCTTGGCCTTGCCGTCGCCCCGGAGCAGCCCGTGCGGGTCGGGCAGCGAAGCGCCGTGGATGAACGAGAGCGCCACCTTCCCTCGGCGGACTTCGATCATGCAGATGTTCCCGCCGATCGAGCCGTACGGCGCGTCAGCATGAAAATAACTCAGCGCACCGTAGCGGAGACCTTCGCACGCATCAGGCACCACGTCAAAGACCAATCGCCTCAGTCGCCGCACCACGCCGCAAACGGCGCTGCGCTCGGCCGCAAGGTAATCACTGATCTGCGAGGGGCTGAGCCGTTCGGGAGGCATGGCCTGAATCATACTGCGGCAGGCCCCGTCTCCCAAGGCGCACCACAGGCGAGTCGGCACGCATCATCTCCGCGCGGCGCGCTCCCCTGCGCCGAGCCTCCGGGTCGCGGCTAAACATGGCTCAATCCCCTTATGCCTTGATGCCTCAATGCCTTGATGCCTCGACGACTTCATCCGCTCCGCGCCTCCCCGCACTCCGGACGGCGCGTGATGGACTCGTCAAGACCGCGCAACTCGTACCCGCAGCCGAGGCACAGGTCGTAGCCCGCCTCGCGCATCGCCCGCCGCACCGGCCGCACATAGAGCGAGCGGTACATCCACGCGCTCCACGGCCAGAAGAAAAAGACAATGCTCGCGAGGGCAAGGAGATATGGACCAGTCTGTCCCGCATAGCCCAGCCACGCCAGAATCGGCTTGATGAGTTTGAGGCTCACCAGGATCGGGAGCAGGATCAAGGCCGTACGCAACCAGAAGGCTCTGCGCGAGAGGTAGCGGGCGTGCGCGATGTTGGAGAGTTGAAACTGCTCGCGCCGCGGAATGCGGTACTGCGGATCAGCAAAGTTGCCCAGCAGCCAGCGGAGGTTCATGGCGGAGTCTACGTCGAGCACGGCGACAAGATCGACGCGCCGGCGAGGACGGGCGCGATTTGACGATCGCCTCACTCGCCCTGCGAGGGCGCAATTCCGCTGGGCAAATCTCGCCGCGTTCCGCTCGTCTTCGCTGGCGCTTGAGCCTGGTGGATGCGCTCGACGCGCGCGGCGTGCTCAAGCCTCGGCCGTGGGCTTCCAGATGCCGAGCATCGTTCCCTCGGCATCCGCGAGCCAGGCGAAACTCCCCATCCCGCCGGGAATCTCCTGCGGCGGGATGATCGTCTTTCCGCCGAGTTCGGCCGCGCGATCGAGGTACTTCTGCAAGTCATCGACCTGCACGTAGAAGAGCACGTAGTTGTGCGGCTCGTGGCCCAGCACGGAGATGTGGCCCTGGATGCCTTCGGATGAACCGGTGCTGATCATCGCCGCCGGCCCGGCCTCATTGATCTCCCAGCCGAAGAGGCGCGAGTAGAACGCGCTCGTCTTGCCGCTGTCCCGGCAGCCGATCTCGAAATGAACGACGGGTTGTCCCATGGATGATGCCTCCTTTGGAGCGTGTCCGCCATTGTACCGGCGTGGGCTACCTCATGCGCCGCGCGAGGAACGTCACCGCCCCCAGACCCAGGACGAGGCAAACCATGCAGAGATAGGCGGCGCCAACCGAAGCGGCCGCGATGAAGAGGAGAACCGCGATGATGACACCGGCGCTCCAGGCGATCGCCCGGCGCCGCGGCGTCCATTGAATGGCATACTCATAGTCGACGCTGTAAAGCCAGTCGGGGTCGAACGGCTCGCCGCACTCAGGGCAGATCGGCTGCGACAAACCCTCCAGCGTGTAGCGGCAGATGGGGCACCGGAGTCCGCGATAGGAGCGGCCATTAATCATGGCGGAAGTAGGTCGCCGCGGCGCATGATCTCGGCGAGAACGTAGATGAGTGGCAAGGCCGCGATCGCCGCTGCGATCCGCCAGCGCCGCGAGCCGCGAATGAAGACGACGGCATAGCACAGCGCCGACACAGCCGCGAACGGCAAACCCCGGCGCAGAATCACGCTGTAGTCATTCCCCGCGATCGTGACGCTGACGCAGAAGAGGCCCGCGAGCATTGAGGCGATGCCTGACAGCCAGATGTACGCGATTGTTCGCTGACCCAGCACGGCTCATTCCTGCGCCATTCACGCGGCCCTCAGCGGAGCGAGTTCACTCTGCGCGAGCGGCGGCTGATGGACGTGCGCCAGCGCGCGGTTGATCTCCTCGAAGGCGACGGCCTGGGGATGAACAATCTCGATTCCGATGGCGCGGCCGTCGGCGGCGTAATCGATGACGAGCACGTCCCCGAACGGCTCGGTCCGGGCGCTGCGGTCCTCCGGTCGGCGCGGCAGAAACAGGTATGCCGCGAAAGGCCTTCCATTGCGGTAACTGACCTCGAGATAGCGGCCTGACATCATTGTGATTGTACTCCATATGCCGTGACGACGATCAGGATCCCCTCCAGTTCGTCGGGTTCAACGACGATCCTCCAGGTGTCCTTTCCGGCGCTGGAGGTGATCAGAAACCGGCCCGGCATGCACGACGGACGAACATCTTCGGCGTCATGGAGCAGCGTCCGCAACTCAACTTCGCCCAGTCCCCGCTCCTGCATCCGCTCGAGCGCGTGCGGAGAAAGCACGACTTCGAAGCCCCACCACGCCGGCCGGTCCGGACGGGAAGCCATCATCTCTGCTCCAGCACCTTGCGAATCTCCTCCGGCCCGAGGATCTTCACGCCGCCGTTGCCATCCGACACCGCGACCGATTCACCGAGGAGCATGTGCCGGCGCAGGGCGGCGCGGACGGCGTTGCGCATGGCCTGCTGAATGGCGAGAGGATCAATCTCACCGTCCTTCGCCCGAAGTTCTGCCTTCCGGATCATGTCACGTACCCTGAATCCGCTTCCAAACGTCCGCCAAAACGACATTCGGCTGAGCCGACATCGAGCCGTGTGCAACGAGATCGGGGCCGAGTACGCCTGAGTTATCATAGACGGACCATTGATCCACCAACGGGACGTACAGGTCGCGGAAGTTCCGAATGCTCCGTGCGTACCTGCGGCGAATCGTCTCGACAGGAATGGAATGACCTCCCGCTTCCACCCGTCGCGCGACTCTCTGCACCGCTGTTTCTGCCGAATCCACCCAGACGAATGTGATGAACACGCGATACCCGTCCCTGCGCACCTCTCGAATCCATGGAGCCAGTGAGCGGCTGGCGAGTGTTGATTCAAACGCAAAGGACACACCCATCGCCGCAAGTTGTTGAATCCTTGCGAGCATGATCCGTGATGCGGCAAACGCCTGCGACAGGGGATTGAAGTCTGAAAGCCCGCGAGCAATTGTGTCCGCATTGACGAACGTCTTGATGTCGAACTGATACGGAAGGACTTCGAGCGCGACCGTCGTCTTCCCCGCCCCGTTCGGCCCGCCGATGACGACGATCGTGGGCGTCGCGTCCGTCATGCTCATCGTGCGTTCTCCAGTGACGCCGGCGATGCGTGATCACTCTTGGGAAGCGCAGCGCCGCACTCCGTACAGACGGTCGACACGCCGATCGGGTATCCGCACGATGGGCAGACATTGCTCGGCATGCGCGTCAATCGCTGCGGATCACAAATCCCCAACCACTGATCAGCGAAATACGGGAGGAGTGCGCCGGCAGCGATGATCGGGAGGATGATCCGAGCGATCTGATCGCCACCGTCTGCGGTCCCGCCGGGTGGACTGAAGAATGCAACAGGCACGAGCATCCCTGTCCAAGCGAAGAACACAACCCAAAAGACCGCATGGCGGATCCACGGCCTTTGTGGCCACAGAGACGCGAAGATGTAGCCGCCGGTCGCTGACAACGGCATGTGAGCCACGCCGAATGCAATCCACCACCACTCTGGAATGACGATCACTGCTGCGCCGATCAACCCGGTGAAGAGAATCGCGACCATCACGACCGAGGCGCCGAGGAATCGTAACCAGCGAATGTCAGGCATGAACCGTTACCCCATCGGCACCCGCACGCCCTGCTCACTCGCGCACTGCTTCGCCTCGTCATATCCCGCATCGACGTGGCGGATCACGCCCATGAGCGGGTCGTTGGTGAGGACGCGCTTGAGCCTGCGCGCCGCCGCTTCCGTGCCGTCGGCGACGATGACTTGG
>JBDIVQ010000098.1:0-15051 GCA_039794345.1 Phycisphaerae bacterium
GATGGTGATCGATGGGTTGACCGCATGAATCCTCGGAGTAGTATATATACTACTCCGAGCATTGAAGACCTCTGTGCTCGGCAGTCGGGAACGAGGATGTTATGGGACGAACACGGATCTCCATCGCCAAGCCGGACATTCTCGCCGCTCTCGACGATGCCGGGCACCGTGCATTCAAGCGCCGCGAGATCGAGCGCATTCTGGATCATCATCGAGGCGCATGGCAACTGCCCGCTTCAATGACATCCACCAGGTTTCTTGAGTACCTGCTCGCCAACACGCCCCTTCGCAAAGTGGAGTTGAAGTTCCCCCATCGTCCCGAGACGCTCTTCGTCTGGCGCGAGGCTTCGCTGCTCAAGATTGCGGCCTCCATCAAGCCCGGCGGGTACTTCTCGCACTACACGGCGGTGCACCTTCACGAACTCACCGATCAGGCGCCAAAGACGATCTACGTCAACCACGAGCAGCGACCTCAGCCCGCCCCGACCGATCCGCCGAACCAGGCGCGGATCGACGCCGCATTCCGCCGTCCGCAACGCCAATCGAAGAACATCGCAACCTGGAAGGGCGTGCGCATCTGCCTGATCAACGGCAAGGCGACGGGGCGCCTCGGCGTGATTGAGGGCGCCACTCCACAAGGCGAGGCGTACGACTACACGAACCTGGAGCGGACGCTGATCGATGCGACTGTCCGTCCCGCCTACGCGGGCGGCGTGGGCGAAGTGCTGCGCGCGTACCAGCGAGCACAGCCGAGGGTCTCGATCAACAAGCTCATGGCGACCCTGCGCAAACTCGACTACCTCTACCCTTATGAGCAGGCCATCGGGTTCTACCTGGAGCGGGCGGGCGTCTACCGCGAGTCGCAGATCGAGCTCGTGCGCGTCCGCCCCTTTGAGTTTGACTTCTACCTGGCGCACGGCATGAAGGAGACGGAGTACTCAGCGAGATGGCGGCTCCACTATCCAAAGGGCCTGTAGCGGCTCGATCAGCGCCAGCACCCGGTCGAAGTAGTGGTCGAAGTCGCGCATCCGCACGTTCGGGCGGATCGTGTCGAGCACAGCCTTGAACTCCGTTCGATGAAACTCGCGGGATTCGCCGATGCGTCCGAGCAGCACCAGTGGAACGCGCTTGGCCTCGAAGACGGATCGAACAAGGTCGTCATGGTCGTTCAGCGAGAGTCGAATACCAAAGTGATCCGCGACCATGACGATGTCAACGAAGTCGCGCGGGCGCGGCGACGCCGACGGGCTTCGCACCTGTGCGCGGTAGGAAGCGGTCTGCTGGCAGATCGCACGGAGTTTTTCCACGATGATCAACGTCGGGGCGTAGACGCGAAGGGTGAATCCATCGAGTTGATGACGCTCGCTCGGTTCGCAGTGCTCAAGTCGGCTGAAGTCCACGAAGAAGGTCCGGCGCTGGCGCGCATCGAGCGCGATCGCCTCTCTGCGGGACTTCGCCAGATGGCGATCGTCGAACGCGGATGACAGCGCCACTTTGAACTCGAGGACGTATCCGCCCCAGAAGTCCGCGAGATCCGCGGAGACTTCACGGGGCTTGGGAGCAAACCGCACGTCGAACACCTGCAAGGCGTGTTCTCCGAACGTCACCTCGAGCAGGCCTCGAAAGCGATCCTCCAGCGACTCGCGCTCGTCGGCGGTGAAGTCGCCGGCGATCGAAAAGTCGATGTCCATCGACGCCCGGTGGGAGACGTGGTAAATCAGATCGAGCGCGTTCCCTCCCTTGAGGACCAGTCGCTCCATCAGCGAATCGTCCGAGACAAGCGAGATGATGGCCAGACGCTTGATTCTGTCGATGAGATCGAAGTCCATTGAATGTCCACGCTCCGAGAAGTGCTCATCGCCGCGCCGCGCGGTGAAGTCGATCGTTGATCGCCAGGCCCAGGCCGATGTCCGGGAACTCGTCCGCGACGATGGCGTCGAGTCCGAGCGCATCGAGCCGGCGCATCGCCGCGAACAGGCCCGCGGCCGCCTCGCGCAGGTCGCCCGCCGGGGAGAGCGCTTCAACAGCGCGCCAGCACGAAGCATCGTCGGGCGGCGCGAGGCACAGCCGCCCGCAGCGCCCGCGATCGAGCGACGGGGGCGCATCACCCGTGAAGTGCAGCGGCGTCGCGGTCGCATAGTGGCGCTCAAACATCCCCGGTGCTGCCGCGGGCGCGCCGGGGGCGAGGCGGCGCGGCGGACGGCCCACAGCCCCGACGATCAACTCGATCTCCTCGACTGCAATGGCGCCGGGGCGCAGCAGGGCCGGGCCTTCGCTTCCCAGGCCGATGATTGTCGATTCGATTCCCGCGCGGCATGGACCGCCGTCGAGGATCAGGTCCACCGAATCGCCCAGCGACTCGCGCACGTGCTTCGCCGTCGTCGGGCTGACGCTGCCGAAGCGGTTGGCGCTGGGTGCGGCGATGGGAACTCCGGCTCGCCGGATGAGTTCGAGCGCCACCTCGTGCGCCGGCACCCGCACGGCCACGGTCGGCAGGCCCGCCGTCACGATGTCCGGCACCGCCTCCATTCGCCGCGGCAGGACGAGCGTGAGCGGGCCCGGCCAGAAGCGCTCGGCGAGGCGCTGCGCCTGCTCGGGCCAGCGGGCCGCGAGGGAGCGAGCGGCGCCCTCCTCGGCGACGTGGACGATGAGCGGGTCGAAGCGCGGCCGAGCCTTGATCTCGAAGATGCGGGCCGCGGCCGCGGGATTGGTGGCGTCGGCGCCGAGGCCGTAGACCGTCTCCGTCGCAAAGGCGACGACGCCGCCGGCGCGGATGATCCGCGCGGCATCGGCGATTTCCGCGTCAGATAGCGGGGTTGGGAGGCGTGGGCTCATGCGTCGGGGCAATGGTAGCGATGCGACTCTCGCCGCTGCTCCTCACGCGCCGCGCCTCAAGCCCCGGGCCAACCGCAGGCTGCCGCCAGCGGCTCTTGCCCAGGCCCCAAGACCCAAGCCGCAATCCAAAAGGAACGGGAGCGCGGCTGGGCCGCGCTCCCGTTGAGAGTCAGAACTGCGATTCGATCAGATCACGGAACCTGAGCGACGTTGCTGACGGCGCAGGAGTGCGTCTGGATCAGCTGGACGAAGCCGCCGCAGGAGCCGGGGCCGGCGTTGGCATTGACCTGGCCGGACCCGCTGCCGGTGCCGATGACGTTGTAGAGCTGGAGGTTCCGGGTGCCGAGGCCGAGCTGAGTGCCCGTGCAGGGGCCGGAGTTGATGGTGAAGTTACCGGTGTTGCTGGCGAAGATGATGCCCTGCTGGCGGTTCGCATCGGCGCCTCTCCAGGCAAGGGTGACCTGGCCGGGGCAGGTGCCGGTGATCGAGCAGGTGTAGCCGCCGCCGCCGCCCGTGTAGTTCAGCTTGAAGGGATAGTCCCAGCCGACGCCGTTGCTGGCGTTCAGCGCCCAGGTGTTCGTCGAGACGGTGAAGTAGATGGAGTTTTCCTGACCGTTGCGAGGAACGACGTGGTTGGCCCACGGGCCGGAGAAGCCGGGGTTGCCGGTGCTGCCGACCTCGATCCAGTACTGGCCCGACGAGAGGGCGCCGACCCAGGACATGTCGATGTCGACTTCCTTGATCGCGCGATCGCAGGACGTCGGCGTGCTGGCCGTGGTGCGATAGATGTTGCTGAAGGTCTGGCCGGTCTTGCGGTTGGTGACCATGTCGCCGCCGACGAGGGTCGCCGTGCCCGCCAGCATGTCGGCCTGGCTGCCGCGCCACAGCTGGATGAACACGGCCGTGATCGGCTCCTGGGGTGAACTGCCGGTCTGGTAGAGGTACCACTTGAGGCTGGTGGGGGTCCACTGCTGACCCTGCGGGACCGTGAAGTCATCAGCCTGGTGGAACGAGGTGACGATGGTGTTGTTGCCGTAAACGCTGCTGGGGGCTTCGATGGCGCTGTACATGCCGCCATTGCAGCCGCCCGCCTGCGGGTCCATCCCGCCGTTGTCGTACGTCTGGCCGAACGCCGGGGCCGCGACGAGTGCCAGAGCCGTCACTGAAAGACTCAACTTCTTCATGCTCACTCTCCTGTTGAACGATGGACGCACACCCGTTTCAGGTCACGAACATCGTGGCCTGCTGTTCCTGACGGGTCGATACAACTCAGCCTGTCGCCTCTCGGCGGCATGGCCAGATCCGCTCTCGATTCGGGAAACCCCCACTCCGGGCCTCCCCCCTCGCAATCCGCCCGCACCGCACCTTCGTTCGCAGGAGGAACGAGACTGATGCGGGGGGCACGGTGCGCCGGCGCGAATGCCACCGAGCGGCGTCCGGCGCGTCCTGAACAATCATACTGCCTCTCCCATTCGTTGCAAGGCGATTATTCCGTGTTTTTTAACTTTTTGTACGATTTCCATCCCTTGATCGCGGAGCGGCTCGGCCAATTCACCGGGCACCCGCGCGGACGGCATGGACCTCGCTGCGAGCGTCATTCACCGCCCGGCGCGTGCGGGCCGGAAGCCAGCAACGGCCCTAAACTCCGGGGCTCAATCCGCGGTCTCACCGGAAAACTCCCCGGGGTTACCGCTCCACCCCATATTCAGGACGGAAGTCAAAGATGGTCCGGTCGAAGAATGGTGCTCGAATCCACGGTCTTGCGGCTGTTGCCGCTCTCGGCCTCCTCGCGACTGCCCCGGCGACGGCCTCGACGCCCCCGGCGGGCGGGTCATCACCCCCGTCGGCCGGGAACTCCACGCTGCCGGAACTTGCCCAGATTAAGGAAGACCTGGAGACGATTCGCGGCCTGAAGTTCCTCCGGGCCGTTCCCGCGGAAAAGCAGAGCCTTGATGATTTCGGAGCGTTCCTCCAGGCCGAACTCGACAAGATGTTCCCTCCCGGCAAGGCGGAAGACATCCAGGCTGGCCTGATGCGCCTCGGTCTGCTTCTCGAGCCGATCGACCTCGGCCACGAGTTCAAGAACGCCTTGCTCAGCCAGGCGGGGGCGTACTACGACCCTGGCAGCGGCAAGTTCTACTACCTCATGACGAACGTCTCGAGCGACATCCTCCAGATGATCGCCTCGCACGAACTGGTCCACGCCATGCAGGACCAGCACTTTGCACTCGGCCCGCTCCTGGAGGACCTCGACCGCACCTACCGGGAGGGGACGCGCCAGGATGATCAGATGCTCGCGGTGCGTTACCTCGTCGAGGGCGAAGCGACCTATGTGCAGACGCTCTGGCAGATGACCAGCGCCCAGGGGGTGCGCGACCCGCAGAGCAAGGCATTCAAGCAGGCTCAGCGGCAGACCCACATGATCCTGCGCATCCAGGGCGCGATGGACATGGCGCTGCTGGTGCAGGCCAACAAACTGGCCGTAACGCTCCTGGGCGACGCGGGCGACGAGATCGCCGAGGCGATCAAGAGCATGGACCAGATCCCCCCCTACATCCTCCATCCGCTCATCGCGGCGTACACGGGCGGGGCGGTCTTCGTCATGAACGTCGTGCAGCAGAAGGGTTGGGAGGGGGTCAGCGCCGCCTATGCGAACCTGCCGCTGAGCAGCGAGCAGGTGCTGCACCCTGAGAAGTTCATGGATCAGCGCGATCATCCCACGCCGCTGTCGCTGCCTGAGATGCCCTACCTCGGTGAAGCGGGATGGCGGGCCGTGGACTCGGCCGTCCACGGCGAGTTCTACCTCAACCTCCTGCTGCGCAACTTCGGCAGCCAGGCGGGTGATGCGCTGATCGCCGCGGCGGGGTGGGACGGCGACATCTACCGGGCCTGGCAGCGCGAGGACGGGCGCGTCATGTTCACCCTCGCCACCACATGGGACAGTGAACAGGACGCCGGCGAGTTCGCCGCGGCGTACCGGTCGATTCTGCGGACCAAGTGCGGCCTCGAGGCCGATCCGCCCAGCGAACCGGACGAGTCCGGCGCCATCGCGTACCCCTCCGGCGACGGAGCCGATGACGTCGGACTGCTGGCGCAGCGCGGCCGCGAAGTCTTCATCGTCGAGGGCGCGCCGCCCGACCTCGGGCGCCGGATGCTCGCGGACCTGATGGCCGCGGAGATCAAGCACATCAACTGAGCGGCCGGCGCCGCAGCGCCGGCGAGGCGCGGAAGAGGAGGACGGCGATGAGGGCGACGAGGTGGAGGGGCGGGATCGCCGCATGTCTGGTCGCGCTGAGGCTGGGCGGATGCGCCGCGACCGAGCACGGCGCCGCGGACGCCCGCATCGAAAGCGATGAGCGGCTGCTGGCGCGCGTGCACGCGATCCTCTCGGACACGCCTCTCATCGACGGGCACAACGACATTCCCTGGCAGTACCGCCAGCGCGCCGGCAACGATCTCGACGGCCTCGACCTCGCCGCCGACCTCACGCAACTTGAGAGTCCCACGCACACCGACATTCCGCGCCTCCGTGCGGGGCGCGTCGGCGGGCAGTTCTGGTCCGTCTACATTCCGATCCGCCGGCCGGGCGGGACGGACGGCGATGCCCGCATCGTTTTCGAGCAGATTGACCTCGTGCACCGCATGGTCGAGCGCTACGGCGACACGTTCGAGATCGCCTACACCGCGGACGACGTCGAGCGCATTCACCGGTCCGGCAAGATCGCCTCGATGATGGGCATGGAAGGGGGGCACTCGATCGAGAACTCCCTCGGCGTGCTGCGCATGCTCTACGCGGCGGGGGCGCGCTACATGACGCTCACCCACTCCCTGGGCCTCTTCTGGGCCGACTCCGCGACGGATGAAGCGCGTGTCGATGGGCTCAGCCCCTTCGGCGTGCAGGTCGTGCGCGAGATGAACCGCCTCGGCATGCTCGTCGATCTCTCGCACGTTTCGCCCGCGACGATGCACGATGCGCTCGACGCCGCCGAGGCGCCGGTGATCTTCTCGCACTCGTCGGCCTACGAGGTCTGCCGCCACCCGCGCAACGTGCCCGACGATGTGCTTGTGCGCCTGCGCGACAACGGCGGGGTGGTGATGGTGACGTTCTTTCCCTGGTACGTCTCGGAGGACCTGCGCGCGTGGATGGACGCTGAGCGCGCCGAGCGCGACCGCCTCGGCGCGGCCCATCCCGACCCGGCGGAGCGATCGGAGATCGACACGGGGCTGGAAGCGTGGCGTGCGGCGAACCCGCGCCCCTGGCCGACGCTGGCGCAGGTCGCCGACCACATCGACCACGTGCGGAAGGTCGCGGGCATCGACCACATCGGCCTCGGATCGGACTACGACGGCATGCCGCCCGGCCCCGTGGGCCTCGAAGACGTCTCGAAGTACCCGGCCCTCTTCGTCGAACTGCTGCGCCGCGGCTACCGCGAGGATGACCTGCGCAAGATCGCCGGCCGCAACGTCCTGCGCGTCATGCGCGAGTGCGAACGCGTCGCGGCGGAACTTCAGGCGCAGCGCGAGGCGTCAAGCGCAACGCGTGAGGGACTCGACGGCACGCCCTGATTTCGATCTGCCCCGTCGAGCGAGGGAGGGGGCGTCCGCGGACGCTTCAGCCCTTCGCCTTGGCGTAGTTCTTGCCGACCTGCTCCCAGTTGACGACGTTCCAGAAGGCCGCGATGTAGTCCGGGCGCCGATTCTGGTAGTTCAGGTAGTAGGCGTGCTCCCACACATCCAGGCCGAGGATCGGCTTGCAGGGACACTCGACGATTCCCTTCATGAGCGGGTTGTCCTGGTTGGGGGTGGAGCAGATGCAGAGTTTGCCGTCGGCCTTCACGCCGAGCCAGGCCCAGCCCGAGCCGAAGCGAGTCGTCGCCGCCTTGGTGAACTGCTCCTTGAACGCCTCGAAGGATCCGAAATCCCGGTTGATCGCCTCGGCGAGCGGGCCGGTGGGCTTGCCCCCGCCCTTGGGGCTGAGGATCGTCCAGAAGAGCGAGTGGTTGGCGTGCCCGCCGGCGTTGTTGCGGACGGCGGTCCGCTTGGCGTCGGGGATGGCGTCCAGGTGAGTGATGACCTCCTCGACGCCCTTGTTCGCCCACTCGGTCCCTTCGAGGGCGGCGTTGGCGTTGTTCACGTAGGCCGCGTGGTGCTTGCCGTGGTGAATCTCCATGGTTCGGGCGTCAATGTGCGGTTCAAGCGCGTTGGGGGCGTAGGGGAGGGAAGGAAGAGTGAAGGCCATGTCCATCTCCTTTGTTTTCTGGGGACCGAGGGTCGATCGAAGCGGCAGCGACCGCGGCGCTCGCTCCGTCTGACGGGAGCGAACAGGCCGCGGCAGGCGCCTCCGGGAAGACGATTGTATTCCCCCACCGTGACATTGCGTCATGCTGCCCGCCACGGGCAGGGAGGCCCCCTCCGCAGGGCGAATTGGAAAGAAGAACGCCTCACCTCCATGCGGAGGTGAGGCGAGCGCTCTCAGGTGAGATGATCGAACTCTGATGGGCAGCGCGAATCAGATCGGGCCGGTCGCGTTGCTCGTCGAGCAGTCATTGGTCTTGATGCACTGGACCCACTTGCCGCAGGCGCCAGTGCCCACCGTCGCGGTCACCTGGCCCTGGCCGCCGTTGGTTCCGATGATGTTGTAGAGTTGCAGGCCGCCGGGTCCGGAGAGGCCCAGTTGCGTGCCCTGGCAGGGTCCGCTGGGGAGGGTGTAGTTACCGGGGCCGTTGCCGAGGATGATGCCCATCTGGCCCGAGCCGGCGCCGGACCAGGAGAGGGTCTTCTGGCCGGGGCACTGTCCGCTGAGGCGGATGTTGAAGCCGCCGGCGTTTCCGCGCACCTGGATCTCGCCGATGCAGAACATCGAGGGCAGGCCGTTCGGGCGGCCGTCGTGGCGGAAGTTGCGCAGGATGATGGTGTTCGTCGGGATGGCGCCCAAGGGCGAGTTGGTCAGGTCGATGAGTTCATCGTTGGTGGTGGGTTCGGACGTGTTGAAGACGGCCGACTGTCCGCCGATTTCGACTTCGAGGGAGGCGATGCACCCCGGGATGGAGTTGCCGCTGTCGAAACTGAAAAGGGTGATGTCGTTCACCGTGTACGTGCCGTCGAGGAGGATCCGGATGACGGGTCGCGCGTCGGTGTTGTTCGCGAACAACTGCGTGTCAGAGTGGCTTGTGCCCTGAGAGCCGTCATTCAGGGTTCCCGATCCGCCGCTGTAGTTGGCGCGGGTGAAGGGGAAGCCGTCGGCGTTGAAGTTGCCCGTGTCCACGATCGTGCCGTTGTAGGTGTGTCCCCAGTTTCCGAATCCCGACCGGGCGGCGTCGGTGATGTCGTAACTGGTGATGGACTGTGCGGACGCAAATCCCGCGATGCCGGCGCTGCACAGCGCAGCGCCGAGCCATGCCACTTTCTTCATTTCTCTCTCCTTTTCCAGATTTGCCACGAATGATGCCGACCCCGGCCGCGCCGGGGCACAACATGAATATACCCGATGGAACGAGTCTTGTCCAGAGACCCGATACGTCCAACGCCCAGGCATGGCTGCGCACAAAGCCAACGCCCAGGCATGGCTATGCCTGGGCGTTGGAATGTGATCGCGAAACTCGTCGCTGATGCGCCCTTACGGAATCTGCACGACATTGCTCGCGTCGCAGGGGCTGCCATCCACGACGAACATCTGGAGGTATTTGAGGCAGGCCCCCGTGCCAGCATTGCTCGAGACCTCGCCCGAGCCGTTGACGCGGTTCCAACCCCTAGCCGAATTCCCGATCTCTCTGGGGCAAGGCGGACAGCTCGGAGAGCCGGGAGGTCGCCGGACCGGTACCTCGCTCAAGGAGCGATTGCCTTGAGGTTGACCGTCCACACGAAGTCGTCGTCCAACGCCGCGTCCGGCCCTTCGTCGCTCTGGACCTCGCCCGGTACCAGATGAATCGTCAGATTCAACGCGACGATCAGATCGACCGTCGTATCGAAGCCCTCCAACTCAGTCGAACCAGAGTCGAAGTACGATGGGCTGCCTGACGTGAAGTTCTCGTTCATCGAGTGTGTGAAAGCGGGCGTCTTGACCGTGAAGGGTGATTCTCCGCAGAAAGAATCCGTGTCAGGATCGCTTGTACTCTCGAGATATACGCTGAGACTCGCTGACTGGGCGACTATCCCGTCCGTGTTGGCGAACGACCACTCTCCGCTCACTTCGTACGTGACCGCCACGTCGAAGTTAGTGACGAGCGAATTCACGGCTGCGAGCTTCACGAAGCTTCGAATCGTGATGCCTCCCACGTGATCGAGCGCTTCCAGATCCTCGGTGAAGTAGGTGAGAGCATCGCCACGCAGGCCCAAATGAATCGTGTACGTCCCCGCCTCCCACTCACCTGCACCCGATTCTTCGACACCCTGGATTGCTCCAGTTACTCGCAGCACATTGCTCAACATTGATCCGTTTTGTGCGGACGGGTAGTTGACGGTTATGCCACCTTCGCAGACATCGATCTCAGCGATCACATCTGCGTAGTCGCTACCGATTGCCCACTGGCCTTCTTCGTCGACGTAGACCAGATCAGCGACGGGGGTTTGGTTCTCGCAGAACTCCGACGAAAGGCATCTCTGACGTGAATGCGAATGAACAAGCGCTGCGCCGAGACTCACCGCCAAACATGCTGTAATCGGATGCATGGAAGTCTCCAATCCTGTAGCCTCTGGAGGAGGCGTGATCCGATTCGGTCAAGCTGCTGGATCGTAACGTCCCAGCAGCCCCTGTCGAGGCGATTGCTAGGGTGAACGTGTTCTCGTCATTCCCGCTCAGCAGCGATTTCAGTCGCCTCGGACGACAGGGCGGCGTCGGTCATGGAACAGGTACAACCGAGGCTCCACGCCTTCGTGAATGCCCGCGTTCGCGGGGATAGGGGTGAAAACGCGATGCCGCCAAGGTCACCGTGGCGCGGCCGCGGATTCCGCCGCAATCGGGCTGAGCGCAAAGTAGTTGCGCTTCCGACGATGGCGTCAGATCGCTCTCGTCCTAGGTGTGCTGACCGACTTTGCGCGAGCGTGACGGAACCTCGACGATCCTCGAAATGCCCTCCCCCGCCGCTGGGCGGGGGAGGGCGAAGAGAAGGCTCAAACCCGTCAGTTCGGAACCTGGTCCGGGTTGCTGGTGGCGCAGTTGCTCGCCTGGACGAGTTGGAGGTACCCGCCGCAGGCGCCGGAGTTGGCCTGGCCGTTGACCGAGCCGCTGCCGTTGCCGGAGTTGACGGTCTGCACGAGCCGCACGCTTCCGGCGATGCCCAGGACGGTGCCTTCGCAGACGCCGCCGGGGATCGTCGTGCTGCCGAGGCGGCCGCCGAAGACGATGCCCTGCATGACGTTCGGGTCGGCGTTGCTCCAGGCGACGGTTACGGTGCCGGGGCAGGTGCCGGTGACGTCGAGCGTGTAGTTCGACCCGCCGCCGCAGTCGATCGCAAGAACCTCGACCGCGTCGATGCCGGCCTCGACGACCGAGTCGTTCGGGTTGTCGACGGCGTTGAAGCGGAGTTTCATCGTCGAAGTCGGCGTGATGAAGTCGCTCACGCGGAACTCGCGGACGATCCACACGGTCGCCTGGTTGCCGATGTCCTCGACCGTGACCCATGTGTTGCCGTTGTCGTTGGAGATCTGAACGGTGAATCGATCAGGGGTCTGGTTGACGCTTCGGAACCAGCGGGCGTAGCGGACAATCGCATCCCCGGCGCTCATGTCGATCGTGGGCGAGATGAGGCGCGTCGGCCCACCGTCCACGTCGGAGTTGCCGGAAGCGGCATCGGTGACAAAGCAGCGGCCGGAACCGTCGAAGTCACTCGGAGGATCCTCTCGGGTGCCGCCGCCTGCGGGAATGGCGCGCTCCCAGGCGCCGTCCGTCAGGTTCTCGTTCTGGACGGTCCACCCCTTGTCCGTTTCGAAGTTGTCTTCGAACACGACGGGTGTGTTGAGCGCGGCAATCGCCGAGAAGGTCGAGATCGGCGCGTTGCCCGGGTCGGTGACGAGGGTGTTGTCCGTCGTGCGGGCGCTGACGTAGTACGCGACCTGCTCGCCGCAGTCGATGGCGGGGAAGGAGGCGTCGTAGATGTTCGACTGCACCTCGGTCATGGCGATGTCCACCCAGCCGCTGCCGGCGTTGTAGTGGAGGCGGCCGGTGCCGGGCTGGGGCTGGCCGTTGATCGCCGACACCTCGACGCGGAAGGTCGTCCCGCCGTTGGGATCGAGGAGCGCGGGCCGGCCGTTGGGGTAGGTGAACTCGAGCAGCGCCAGCGGCGGGGCGGGCATGTTGTGCCGGCTGAAGCCGTCGTTGATCTCGTTGTAGTGCGGCGTGCCGTTGCCGAGGTTGTTGTCGTCATCGTCCAGCGTCAGCCAGTCGATGGTGATGGCGGGGCTGATGCCCGAGGGGCGCAGGATGATGCTGTTGATGGAGAGGTCGGCGAGGATGTTGCGGTATTCGCTCGGTTCGGTGATGCGCAGGGCTTCCTGGGTGAAGTAGGCGCAGCCGGAGAGGATCTGCCCGCAGAAGTGGATTTCGCCCGAGCAGGGATACTGCCGTCCGTCGCGGGCGTCGCGGATGTCCTGGCCGCTTTCGAAGAAGTCTTCGCCGGTGATGGGGTGCTCGGTCATGACGATGCCCATGACGTCGCCCATGCCCTCTCCGTAGGCGCCCTGGGTGGTTCCGGCGTCGCCGACGAGTTTGTGGCCGTACTCGTGGTAGACGACGGTGGTGTAGGCGGTGTTCCAGCAGCCGCCGCCGCGCCGGTAGAAGTTGATCGATGAGCCGTTGTAGAAGGCGTTGCAGGTGCTGCTGAGGTTGACGTTGGCGAGGAAGGAGCGGTTCAACTGCGGATAGGCGGGGTTGATCTCGCCGACGCGCGAGTGGATGAGCGAGGTGTGCAGCATCGCGTTGACCTGCGCCGTGTTGAACTCGGCGGGAACGTCGTTGTGCATGAAGTCGGCCGGGCCGGGAGGAAGGACGTTGAGGTCGATCTGGATGTTGCCGGTGCCGCCCTGGTTCGAGACGCCCTGGAGAAGCGAGGGGCCGAACATGCGGCTGCGCACGGTCACCTGCTGGCCGCCGCCGTGGGAGATGACGAAGTCGCCGAGGCTGTTTGTATTGGCGCTGTTGCCGCCGATGATCTGCACCGTCACGTTGGGCAGGGGCATGGCCACGGGCGGGTTGTTCGTCTTGTCGGGAAGCAGGCCGGGCGTCGCCTTGCCCTTCACGTTGCCCGTCACGTCCACCGCAAAGACGAGGCTCTCCTGGTGAATGATCGCGCCGGTGAGGGCGTCAACGATGACGAGGCGCTTGTCGTAGCCTCCCTGCCTGGGCAGGCCGTCGATGCCGACACTGATGCCCAGTTCCGGCCGGCCCGTCTCACTGACGTACGAGTAGGCGAGAAGGGCGCGAGCCTGTTCACCGCGCTCATCGACGAAGATGACCTGCTGCGGCTCCTCGACGGCGGGATAGGCGTTGCCGAGGTTGCGCACGTCGGCGGAGGTGAGGATGACCTGCTGCGGCTGGTTGTAGGCGCTCAGGTCCTTGAGATTGTTGACGGCGAGGACGACGGGATAGCCCGCCGCCCGGTCGTTGCGCACCAGCAGCGTGAGGTTGCTGTCGAAGACGCGCACGTCGTTTCGAACCTGGGTGAAGTAGATCGCGAAGAACTTGAATTCGCCGCTCTGACGGTCGTACATGACCGGCTGATAGACGAGGCCGTCGGCGTTGGGCACCTGCCGGAGATCGGCGAGGTCGGCGCCGAAGACCGCCGCGTGCCGCTCAAGGAAGTTCCACGCGCTGTCCTCAGGATCGACGCCAAAGGCCATCGGCGCGCCGTAGAGGCGCGAGAGGCGGCCGTCCCATTCAAATGCCTGCACCCCAGGCCGCGCGGCGAGGAGTTGATCGAGCGGAGTGTCCGCGGCCGCAGCGCCGCCCCCGAGCAGACCGACCGCCAGGGCCGCCGCCCACATGCTTCTCTTCTTCATGGTCATCCCCTGAAAAGTGATTGACTCGACTCCCGGAACGGCCGGGGACGTACCCGCGCCGCGACCGATCCCCCGTGGTACGCCCGGCCCCGAATGGGGATGCAGCGCCCACCTTCGCGATGTTCACCTAACCCGCCGCAAACGCGATTTCATCCCGCCGGACCCGCTTAAGGGGAATCTACCGGGCCTTGCACGATGACCGCTCGACGCCGGCGGGCGGTGCGCGACGGACCTCCTGTGCATGATTCACCCACTCCGATAACGCGGCGCGGGGTTTTCGCTGCCTGATTCGGGCACGCGGCTTGCTCTCGACCAACCTGCGATTACACTCGTGTCGGCGGGCGCATTGAGGCGCCGCCTGATTCCCGAGCACGGAGGCTCAGACCGACGACACCGCAAGGTGGAGTTGTGCCCGTGAACCTCCGCAGCCATGCCACATCCCGGACCGTCCTTCGGCTCGTCGGCGAGTCCGCGGGTTCGCAGCGGCCCGAGCGCCCGCGTCGATTCGATCGGGCCGGGCGGGGGGCCGAGTCGGAGCAGGGCCTGGCGCAGGTGCGGCGCGAGAATCACGCGGCGGCGCTGCGCTTTGACCTCGATCCGAATGATCCGCGCCTGGTCCTCGCCGCGCGGACGCAGGCGGAACTTCAGGGTGCGGCCCTGCCGGCCGACCGGAGGCGACGGCTCCTGGGCCTGGCGCATCGCCTCGGACTGCGCCCCTTTGACGCCAACCTCGTGATCGCGATTGTGCAGGACCAGGCCCGGTGCGGCGCGGCGGCGGAGGCGCTGCCGCAGCGGCTGCGCATTGTGCCGCGTCCCGATCCGGCCGACGACGCTCGCGCGACGGGCGGCGGGACACGCCTGACCGCCGTGCGATGGAGGGCCTTCGCGCCGGTCGCGCTCGGGATGCTCCTCGCCGCGGCCGTGCTCGCGGGACTGCTGCGCTGGCTCAACGGGGGCTGAGGCGGAGCGGGCGTTCGGGCGATCCGGATTCAGGCAATTCACTGCCAGGATTCGCATCGCAGCGCATCCATGCCTCTGGTGGAACCGAAGGATGCGCCCCCGCTTCGCACACGGCGGAGAGATGTCGAGGATCCACGAACACACGTTGTACAACCGAGGAAGGATCAGCACCATGATGCACCGCAGCACTGGAATGGTTGGAATCGCGGCTGTCGCCTTTGCGTCGCTCACCGCGTTCGCCGCCGCGCGCCAGACGCCGACAGC
>JBDIVQ010000099.1:0-15026 GCA_039794345.1 Phycisphaerae bacterium
CGCGCCCACGCGCCGACGCGCCCACGCGCCCGCCCTCGCCGCACACCCCCGATCACTCCACATCCAGACCCCGTGCTTACGCGTGGGGCTCGGTTCCAATCATCGCGCAGCGATGATCCGAGCCCCGACCGTGAGGGAGGGTCTTCGCCGAGCACCGGTCTTCGCCGATCGATTCGGCAAGCGTTGGGCCCACGCGCCGACGCGCCGACGTGCCCACGCGCCCACGCGTCCGCCATCGCCGCACACCCCCGATCATTCCACATCCAGACCCGTGCTGACGCGTGGGGCTCTGTTCATCGCGAAGCGATGATCCGAGCCCCGACCGTAAGGGAGGGTCTTCGCCGAACACCAGTCTTCGCGGTTGCACTCGGCAACGATGCCAAAGCGCTCCCCCACCTTGCCCGCCGCCCACCCCCGATCATTCCACATCCAAGCCCGTGCTGACGCGTGGGGTTCGGTTCCGCGATGCCCCATGGAGTTTTCCAGAGTTGACTCTTCGCGCTGAGGTGGACACTATGAACAAATGGCGGAGCGTCGCATCGATTCCCGACCGCTGGCGTACTTCATCACGATTCATACCTACGGAACGTGGCTGCACGGCGAAAAAAACGGCTCCGTGGATGACAACCACAATCGACCGGGTACACCATTCATTCCGCCGAATGAGGCGAGACGACGATTTGAGTCCGATCGATGCAAGCAGCTGACCGCCACGCTCGACTCGGCGAAACGCCGAATTGTCGATGCGACCATTCGTCAGGTATGCGCCCATCGCGGCTGGATGCTGCACGCACTGCACGCGCGGACAACTCACGTGCATATCGTCGTCACCGGTCCGCTCCCGCCTGAGCGCATCATGAATGACTGCAAGGCCTGGAGTACGCGGCGACTGCGTGAGGCGGCACTGATCGGCCAGGACGAAATGGTCTGGTCGCGTCACGGCAGCACCCGCTACCTGTGGGATGAAGTTTCGATCGCCGCCGCGTGCGACTACACGTTGAATCGACAGGGCGTGCCGCTCGATGCGGATGACTGAGAGAGATCACTTCTGAGAGCATGAGCACGGCTCCCCTCGCACGTCGGTGCCGTGCGCCCGTCCAACACCCGTGCTCACGCGTGGGGCTCGGTTCCGATCATCGCGCAGCGATGAACCGAGCCCCGACCGTAAGGGAGGGTCTTCGCCAAGCACCGGTCTTCGCCGATCGACTCGGCAAGAGTCGCGCCGACGCGCTGACGCGCCCGCCCTCGCCGCCCACCCCCGATCATTCCACATCCAAACCCCGTGCTGACGCGTGGGGCTCTGTTCATCGCGAAGCGATGAACCGAGCCCCGACCGTAAGGGAGGGTCTACGCCGATCACCAGCCTTCGCCGATCGACTCAACAAGGAAACCGGGACAGGTACGTTTATTGACGCGGAAAGCGGGACAGACACGGAAAACGGGACAGGTACGATTATTGTGGTCCCACGCAATCGCCCTCGCGCTCAACGCGTGGCAACTTTCGGCGGTCGGCCGCGCGGGCGGAACGTGTGTTCAAGGCCCATCGCCTTCGCCGTTCGCTTCGCCCAGGAATCGGTGCCGAGCGGTCTGCCGCGGCTGATGCTGGCACGGACCGCTTCAAGTTCGTCCGCCGACTGCAGTCGGTTCACCATCGCCACCCAGTTCTTCGGCTCGCCGACCGGCCACGGCGAGAGCAGCCGTCGATGGTCGTCCCCGCCGAATCGCCGGATCCACAGGCCGGACCACGGCCACTCCTCGGCCTTCCGGACCAGTCTGGCGCGCAGCGCGTTGCGCTCAACGTAGCGCGCCACGGTGAGGAAGTGGTCGTCGTGTTGAATGGGAAAGGACTTGTACCGGCCCTGGTAAAGGTGGCCTGTGCCGTGGCACCGCCGGTGCTCCTGCCAACGGCGCGTATGCGTGAGCGTGAGGCGCTGCATGAAAGGTGAGAGGTCGTCGTCTCGGCGCGGCCAGAGGAGCAGGTGCCAGTGGTTTGGCATGAGGCAGTAGGTGAGGAGGCGCACGCCGGGATGGAGGTCGATGCAATGAGCGAGAATGCGCTCGAAGGCGCGGTAATCGGCGTCTTCCTCGAAGATGGTCATGCGATTGACGCCGCGATTGAGAACGTGGTAGGCGTATCCGCCGGGCGTTGGTCGCGCGGTACGAGGCATAAAGAACCATAGTGGGCGGCGGGCGGCGGGTAAAGCGTACCTGTCCCGTTTATCGCCCCTCAATGACCAGCGAGGCGGAGCACGCGCGCGAAGGGACTGGGCGGACACCCGCGAGGAAAACGTGCCTGTCCCGTTTTTTAGCCCTGCGCTTTGCCTGTGTAGAACGCGCGTAAAACGTACCTGTCCCGTTTATTGCGCCGGATGCTCGACCTGCTCAGCCTGTCGATCGGTAGCCGCCCTCGCCCTACTCTCCGCCGGATGGTCAGCGCGCCGGGGCACGCGCGTGAGTGGATTGGGCAGCCACCCGCGAGAAGCACATACCTGCGGAGGAAAGCGTACCTGTCCCGTTTTTTACCCTGTCCCGTTCTTTGCCCCTGCTCCTTGCCTGCGTAAAACACACCTGTGCGTAAAACGTACCTGTCCCGTTTATTGCTCAGTGCGGCGGAGCACGCGCGCGAATGGACTGGGCAGCCACCCGCAGGGAAAACGGCAGGGAAAACGTACCTGTCCCGTTTATCGCGCAGCGTCGCGCGAGCGTGCGGTGTGCGAGCGTGCGGTGTGCGAGCGTGCGGTGTGCGAGCGTGCGGTGTGCGAGCGTGCGGTGTGCGGGCGGACCGGCGCGGTTGTCAGTGAATCGTCCGCCCCTGTCCTTCGCGCTCCACTCTGGCCCGGAGCGGCGCGCGTGCCGCGGCGCCGCGGTTCGCGAGTCTCACGCCGCCTTCTGGAAGAGAACGGCTCGAACAGGCCGCTCAAGAAGCACCTTGATGCCTCTGAATCACGCAGGTCTTGTCCATTCGCGGGACCAGGAACACGGGTCGGTTTCTCTGCAGGCGCTCCGACTTCGAGTTCACAGTGCCCCGCTAAACTCTGAACATGACTCGCCACGACGACGCCCGGCCCGGCGGAGCACCCGCCATCGTTTCCCTCGCCACGTGGCGCGCTCTCGCCTCCATCAGGCACGAGCACCTGCTGCGCGACATGTTCGGCGGCGTCGCGATGGCCCGATCCGCCGCGCAGGCGCTGCGGGACGACGCCCTCGAACTGCCCGACTGGCTCGCCATTCACGATCCGCCCGCCGGCGTCGAAATGCCCCGGCGGCTGATCCACCTCGAGGGAGCCGATCGCGACACGATCGCCCTCGCGCTCTCTCTCGGCGCCCCGATGACGCTGCTGGAAGGCAAGGCGCTTCTGGAGAAGGTGAAACTGAGTTTCATCAAGGCCATGAGCGCCGTCGCCCTGATCGTTCAGGCGTACCAGACCGGTCACGTCCGGGCCGCCCGTCCCCTTCTCACCGCTCTGGAGCGCAAGGGGCATGAGATGCCCCCGCCCGAACAGATGGCCGCCCTGCTGCGGGCGCTGGACGGCCTTTCGTGAAGCCGCGGAGGATGCCGGGCTGTCCCCGGAACGGCCCGCCATTTGGCCCCGCAACGGGCGAAAGGAATTGACGGATTTCCCCTTCGCGCCTAGGGTTGCTGTCCCGATCCGCCGCGGGCGGGCGGGGCGGCAGGCGGTCGGAGCGGCATGAGCCGCGCGATCGCTTGTTTCATCGTGATGAGGCGGATATTCTGACCGTCCCGATCCGAGTGGAGAGCGGCTTGACCGGCGTCGGGGGCCCTGCTGCCACCGTAGCTCAGTGGTAGAGCACTCCCTTGGTAAGGGAGAGGTCATGGGTTCAAGTCCCATCGGTGGCTTTGAGCGAGCGGCCGGCGCCGAGGCCGGTCGGCGCGGGACGAGAGGCGGCTTCCTCGCGGGAGGGGCCGAACGCAGCGAAA
The DNA here is from genome assembly GCA_039794345.1 of Phycisphaerae bacterium. Taxonomy (GTDB): domain Bacteria; phylum Planctomycetota; class Phycisphaerae; order Phycisphaerales; family UBA5793; genus UBA5793. The sequence goes on from JBDIVQ010000099.1 coordinate 3,941, forward strand.
CACGTCGGACGGGCCGCAATTCGGTGCGACGCGTCCATCAACCCGGAAACGCACACTCGAGTCGAGTCGTCATGTCGGCGGCTGACCGAATCGCACGAAGTTGGGAGGTTGCCTGCAATGGCTAAGGGTGTATTCGAACGAACCAAGCCCCACGTGAACGTGGGCACGATCGGCCACGTGGACCACGGCAAGACCACGCTCACCGCGGCGATCACCGCCGTTCAGGCGGCTAAGGGTCTGGGCACCTTCAAGTCCTACGACGAAGTCGCCAAGGCCTCCGAGTCCGACGGACGCCGCGACCCCACCAAGATCCTCACCATCGCCACCTCGCACGTCGAGTACGAGTCGGCCAAGCGCCACTACGCCCACGTGGACTGCCCCGGTCACGCCGACTACGTCAAGAACATGATCACCGGCGCCGCCCAGATGGACGGGGCGATCCTCGTCGTCTCCGCGGCCGACGGCCCCATGCCCCAGACGCGCGAGCACATCCTCCTCGCCCGCCAGGTCGGCGTGCCCTACATCGTCGTCTTCCTCAACAAGTGCGACCTCGTTGACGAAGAGGAACTCCTCGAACTCGTCGAACTCGAGATCCGCGAACTCCTGAGCAAGTACGACTTCCCCGGCGACGACGCCCCCATCATCCGCGGCGCCGCCTTCCCCGCGCTTCAGAATCCCGGCGATCCCGAGAAGACCAAGTGCATTCAGGAACTCATGGATGCGCTCGACCAGTACATCCCCGAGCCCCAGCGCGAAACCGACAAGCCATTCCTCATGTCCATCGAGGACGTCTTCTCCATCAAGGGACGCGGCACCGTCGGCACCGGACGCATCGAGCGCGGCGTGGTCAAGGTCGGCGACGAGGCCGAGATCGTCGGCCTCCGCCCCGACAGCCGCAAAACCGTCGTCACCGGCGTCGAGATGTTCAACAAGACCCTCGACCAGGGCCAGGCGGGCGACAACGTCGGCCTCCTGCTCCGAGGCGTTGAGAAGACCGAACTCGAGCGCGGCCAGGTGCTCGCCAAGCCCGGCAGCATCACCCCGCACACCAAGTTCAAGGGCGAGGTGTACGTGCTGACCAAGGAGGAAGGCGGCCGCCACAGCCCCTTCTTCACCGGCTACCGGCCCCAGTTCTACTTCCGCACCACCGACGTCACCGGCAACGTCGCGCTGCTCGGCGGCGTCGAGATGTGCATGCCCGGCGACCACGTCGAGATGGAAGTTGACCTCATGGGCAAGCCCATCGCCATGGAGCCCGGTCTCCGCTTCGCCATCCGCGAGGGCGGCCGCACCGTCGGTTCGGGCGTCGTCACGGCGATCATCGAGTAAGCAGTTCGCGCCCCTCCCGCCCCCGGCCCCCGGCCGGGGGCGCACGGGCAGGGAAGGTGCCTCATGGCCAAGAAATCCACCGGTCGCGAATTCGTCTGGCTCCAGTGCAGCGAAACCAACGACCTCAACTACCGCACGCAGGTCAATCTCAAGGGCGGAATGCCCGAGAAACTCAAGGAAGGGCTCATGAAGTTCTCCCCCCGCCTGCGCAAGCACACCCTGCATAAGATCAAGAGGAAGTAGACCCGCTCCAGGCGGGAGCGCCACACGCACCTACGGGCGTAGCTCAATTGGTAGAGCAGCTGATTCCAAATCAGCAGGTTGGGGGTTCGAGTCCTCCTGCCCGTGTTCGCCCCGACCCGGGACTGCTCCCGTGCAAGGCCCGGCCGGCGATTCCCAACTCCAGCAGACGGCACCGACATGTCCCTGGCGATCTACAAACCCGATCAAGGCTACTGGACCCGCACCATGAGCGCCGCCGCCTTCGGCGTCATCGGGCTCGCGGGAGGCGCCTGGCTCTACCAGGAGACGACGGGGCTCCATCCCTACGCCCGCGGCGGAATCGCCGCGGCTTTCATGGTCATCGTCGCGGCGCTGATCTACTGGGTCTTCGGGACCAGCCGCCGGGCCGTCGAGTTCTTCATCGCCACCGAGGGCGAACTCAAGAAGGTCAACTGGTCCACCCGCCGCGAGATCATCGGATCGACGTGGGTCGTGGTGATCGTGGCCGTCGCCATCGCCGCCACGCTCTTCATCGTGGACATCTTCTTCAAGGAGTTGTTCAGCGCCATCGGCATCCTCACGGGCGGCAGCGTGATCGTCGAGTTCCTCAAGAGCCTGTTCAACTGAGCGCGTCGCTCACCGATGCCGACGACGCCTCCCCCAGCCCGCCGCGCGGCCGGCGCCGTCATGACCGAGTAAGGCGATACGATGTCCCTCAAGCCCGCCGCCAGTGAGTCAAGCCCTGTGGAGGTCCGCGTGACCGACGCCCCCGAAAAACCGCTCGAAGAGGAACCCATTTACCAGCCCGGCATGGACTGGTTCGTCCTCCGCGTCGCCTCCAACAAGGAGAACTACGTCCGCGAAACCCTCCTGCGCAAGGTCCAGATCGAGGGGCTCACCAACCTCGTCGGCCGCATCCTCGTCCCCACCGAAAAGACCAAGACGATGAAGGGCGGCAAGCAGCGCATCACCGAAACCAAACTCTACCCCGGCTACGTCTTCGTCGAGATGCGCCTCGAACCCGACGGCCGCATCCCCCAGGACGTCTTCTTCCTCATCAAGGAGACCACCGGCGTGGGCGACTTCGTCGGCACCGCCGGCCGGCCCACTCCCATGAGCAAAAGCGAAGTCGAGCAGATGCTCCACGACGCCCGCAAGCCCGAGGAAGCACCCCAGGTCCGCGCCGAGTTCAACAAGGGCGACGTCGTCAAGATCAAAGAGGGACCCTTCGAGAACATGGAAGGCACCGTGGACGAGTTCATGCCCGACAAGGGAATCGTCCGCGTCCTCGTCACCATCTTCGGCCGACAGGCCCCCATCGAAGTCGAGTACTGGACCCTCGCCCGCGCGGACGAATGAACCCTTCCGCATCTCGCGGCTCGCTCGCTGCCTGCTCGCGCAGATTCAACTCAGGTCGAGCAGGTCCAACGGCGCGCTCGCGGCTTTGCGCGAGAGGGCAGTGCCGAACGGCAGAGGGGCGCGGCTGCGCAGAACGAGGGTGCCACTGCACGCTCGCGGCTCTGAGCGAGAGTGCAGTGCAGCCGGCAAGCGCTCTCGCCCGTGCTTGCGCGCTTGTCATCGATCTCCGCCCAAAGCGGCGGCGATCGATGCCACCCGCGCAGTTGTGAATCAAGAGGGTGCCACCGCACGCTCGCGGCTCTGCGCGAGAGTGCAGTGCCGAACGGCAGAGGTGCGCGGCTTTAAAGAACGAGGGTGCCACTGCACGCTCGCGGCTTTGCGCGAGAGTGCAGTGCAGCCGGCAAGGACTCTCGCCCGTGCTTGCACGCTCGCGGCTCTGGGCGAGAGTGCAGTGCGAAGGGGCAGGGGTCGTCGCCCGCGCTTGCACGCTCGTCATCGATCTCCGCCCAGAGCGGCGGCGATCGATGCCACCCGCGCAGTTGTGAATCAAGCGGGGTGCCACTGCACGCTCGCGGCTCTGCGCGAGAGTGCAGTGCGAAGGGGCAGGGGTCGTCGCTCGCGCTTGCACGCTCGTCATCGATCTCCGCCCAGAGCGGCGGCGATCGATGGCACCCGCAGCGGCACAACCGATGTGGATGCGACCTCATCTCGGTCCGAGCAGCCGCGCAATCTCGCGAGACCGATCCAGCCGTCGCCACACCCGCTGCTCCCCTCCTTCCACCTCCGCGAGCGCCTTGATCGCCTGCGAAACCGAGGCGTACCGCGATCGGTCGCGCGCCAGCAGCCTGAGCACCTCCGCGCCGCGCTCGGCCACATTCCGGCAGGGCCGGACGGCAACGCGCGTCTCCAGCACATCCGCCACCGCCTGGGCGAACGTGCGGTCGATCGAGCCGCACGCCTCCGTGAAGCCGGTGAGCACGAAGCGCCGCACCGGCACGCCCTGCGAGCGCACGCGCTCGACGGCCTCGCGCAGCCCCAGCGCCAGTCGCTCCGGATTGCTGAGCGATTCGATCGTCTCGCGCTCCCGCGCGGGCGGCTGGGGCCATTCGATCGCATAGGTGCAGTAACCCTCGGCGAGGCCCGCAGGGTGAAAGGCCGCCCCCTCGATCGCCGGTGCCGGTACGCGGCTGCTCATCGCGGTGCGCGGCATCGGGGCGACACGCCCCGGCCCGCCTGCGGGGCGAGGCGCGCCCGCCCACTCGATGACGAGCGTGGACGGTTCCGCCACCCCCGCCGCCGCCAGCCGCGCCAGCAATCGCGAGAACGGCTCGCGCGACATCACGAATCGCACCCGTACAAGTGAAACCGCTCGATGTACTCCAACACACGAGGCTCGACCAGCGCGCTGACCTCTTCCCCTCGCGCCAGCCGCCGCCGAACCTCCGTCGAACTCACTCCGTCCGGCGGCACATCGACGATCCACTTCAGATGCTCCTCGCCGACGCCCGCCGCTTGCAATGAAGCGCGCGTGTCCGGCGGGCGCAGCACGACCACCGGCCGCGCCAAACCGACGACTCGCGCCGCCTCGCGCCACCGATCCAGCGAGCGCAACTGATCGCTGCCCATGAAGAGGCGCAACTCGATCGTCATCGGCAGCGCCGCGCGCAGTGCCGCCAGCGTGTCCACCGTGTAACTCGTTCCGCCCCGGTGGATCTCGAAGGTGCTCATCGACGCGCGCGGCTCGCCCCCCAGCGCCAGGCGCAGCATCGCGAGACGGTGCGCGGCGGAAGTTTCCGGCTCGCCCTTGAGCGGCGAGCGCTGCGCCGGCACGAAGAGCAGGTGATCGCACTCCGCCGCCTCCGCCGCCGCCAGCGCCAGTTGCAGGTGCCCGCGGTGCGGCGGGTCGAACGTGCCCCCCGCCACGAGCACGCGCTTCGTTCCGGCCGGCAGCGGCGGATCGATCGGGAAGTCCTTCATGCTCGCGCCTCCCCGCCGCAGAGCAGGCCTTCGAGAACCGCCGCCACCCCCGCCATCGCGCGCCGGGACGAGTCTCCCAGCCGCCGAATCACGCCGATTGAGCGCGGCTGGCGCAGCAGGTCATAGCCGACGCGCCACGGCCGCATTCGCCCGTCGCGGCCGATCCAGTGATCGATCCCGTCGGGCAGGATCATCTCGAACTCATCGCTCACGCCGCGCACCACGCCCCACGACGTGTGGTTCGTCCTCGACGCCCACGCGGCCAGCGCCGCGGACTCGGTATCGACGAGATCAGCCCCCGTCGTCTCCCGGGCGCTGCGCCGCTCCTGCGGGAGTCGGAGGATGCGGCGGGTGGTGAGGATGTCGCACATCGCCAGGCCGCGCGCCGCCGGTTCGTTGAGCGGCCACGTCGCCGTCCACTTCTCCCCGTCATCGCTCTGGATGCGGCTGGCGATGCGCACCTCGCCGGCGCGCAGGTCCGGCGCCAGCGCCCCCGCCAGCCCCGCGAAGATCACCGTGCCGAAATCGTCTCCGTCGAGTTCGAGAAGGAAATCGAGCACCGCATCCACCCCCGGACCCGTGCAGTGAATCGACGCCTGCTGCGCCAGCCTTTCGCACTCGTGGAGGATCTGCGATTCGAACTCCAGTGCGCAGAGAACGATCGGCCGGCTCCGCCGCCCTCCCGCGCCCGTCTTGTGCAACCCGCCGGCCACGCCATGAGTCTAGAGCCGATCCGTTTCCGGCACATCGCCTCCGGGTGGCATCGAACGCCGCCGCTCGGAGCGGGTGGCATCGATCGCCGCCGCTCTGGGCGGAGATCGATGACGAGCGTGCAAGCACGGGCGAGAGTCCTTGCCGGCTGCACTGCACTCTCGCGCAGAGCCGCGAGCGTGCAGTGGCACCCATTTGATTCACAACTGCGCGGGTGGCATCGATCGCCGCCGCTTTGGGCGGAGATCGATGACGAGCGTGCAAGCGCGAGCGACGACCCCTGCCCCTTCGCACTGCACTCTCGCTCAGAGCCGCGAGCGTGCAGTGGCACCCCGCTTGATTCACAACTGCGCGGGTGGCATCGATCGCCGCCGCTCTGGGCGGAGATCGATGGCGAGCGTGCAAGCGCGAGCGACGACCCCTGCCCCCTCGCACTGCACTCTCGCCCAGAGCCGCGAGCGTGCAGTGGCACCCTCTTGATTCACAACCGCACACCCCTGCCGTCTGCACTGCACTCTCGCGCAGAGCCGCGAGCGTGCAGTGGCACCCTCTCGATTCACAACCGCGCGGGTGGCATCGATCGCCGCCGCTTTGGGCGGAGATCGATGCCGAGCGTGCAAGCGCGAGCGACGACCCCTGCCCCCCCGCACTGCACTCTCGCTCAGAGCCGCGAGCGTGCAGTGGCACCCCGCTTGATTCACAACTGCGCGGGTGGCATCGATCGCCGCCGCTCGGGGCGGGTGGCATCGATCGCCGCCGCTTTGGGCGGAGATCGATGCCGAGCGTACAAGCGCGAGCGACGACCCCTGCCCATCGCACTGCACTCTCGCCCAGAGCGGCGAGCGTGCAGTGCCACCCGATTTCACGCGGCGTGGCATCGAACGCCGCCGCGCCGGGCGCAGTTCGATGACGAGCGTGCAAGCACGGGCGAGAGCCCTTGCCGTCTGCACTGCACTCTCGCTCAAAGCAGCGAGCGTGCAGTGGCACCCTCTTGATTCACGACCGCGCGGGTGGCATCGAGCGCCGCCGCGCCGGACGCCGTTCGATGACGGGCGCGCCGAGGAGGACGCTGAAGCATGGCCATTCGCCATTGCCCCCCGCACTGCACTCTCGCCCAGAGCCGCGAGCGTGCAGTGGCACCCTCGTTTTTCACAGCCGCGCACCGCTGCCGTTCGGCACTGCACTCTCGCGCAGAGCCGCGAGCGTGCAGTGGCACCCTCGTTCTGCGCAGCCGCGCACCTCTGGCCTTCAGCACTGCACTCTCGCCCAGAGCGACGAGCGTGCAGTGGCACCCTCCTGATTCACAACTGCGCGGGTGGCATCGATCGCCGCCGCTCTGGGCGGAGATCGATGACGAGCGTGCAAGCACGGGCGAGAGCCCTTGCCGGCTGCACTGCACTCTCGCCCAGAGCGGCGAGCGTGCAGTGGCACCCGGTTTCACGCGGCGTGGCATCGAGCGCCGCCGCTTTGGGCGGAGATCGATGCCGAGCGTGCAAGCGCGAGCGACGACCCCTGCCCCTTCGCACTGCACTCTCGCCCAGAGCGGCGAGCGTGCAGTGCCACCCGCTTGATTCACATCCGCGCGGGTGGCATCGATCGCCGCCGCTCTGGGCGGAGATCGATGCCGAGCGTGCAAGCGCGAGCGACGACCCCTGCCCCCCCGCACTGCACTCTCGCTCAGAGCCGCGAGCGTGCAGTGGCACCCCGCTTGATTCACAACTGCGCGGGTGGCATCGATCGCCGCCGCTCGGGGCGGGTGGCATCGATCGCCGCCGCTTTGGGCGGAGATCGATGCCGAGCGTACAAGCGCGAGCGACGACCCCTGCCCATCGCACTGCACTCTCGCCCAGAGCCGCGAGCGTGCAGTGGCACCCTCTCGATTCACAACCGCGCGGGTGGCATCGATCGCCGCCGCTCTGGGCGGAGATCGATGACGAGCGTGCAAGCGCGAGCGACGACCCCTGCCCCCCCGCACTGCACTCTCGCCCAGAGCGGCGAGCGTGCAGTGGCACCCGGACGAATCCTCTAGCGATCGCTCGCGACCGATTCGTGGCTCGGCACATCGACGACGCCGAGGCGCGTCACCCCGCCCGTGCGCATCTCGCTCACCATCGCGCTCAGACCGGCGAAGCGCTGGTCGAGTTGCTCGATTGTGAGGTTGGAGGCGAGCGGAGCGCCGTTGAGGTCGTAGACGGAGTAGCGCGGCCCGAGCCGCGTCGCCACGATCACCACCTCGTGCTCGGGCCCGATGAGGCGGCCGATGATCCGCCCTTCCGAGAGCGAATGTCCCGGACCCGGCTTCGCCGACGAGAAGCGCGGGCTCACCACGCTCGCCAGCGCAACGAACGCGATCGTCAGTCCGAAAACCGCGAGCAGGCGGTTGAAGGTGCGTCCGAACGGGTCCATGCCGTCAACATCGGCCGCGGCGCTCGCGTCGTTCATGATCTCGTCGCGGCGCGGCGAAGGCGCCTGCTCCCGCCCGGCGCACGCCGCACAGATGCCCGAGCCGGGCGATCAAAGGCGTTGGCATGCCGCGTTCCCGGGCCTACAATCGGCCCCTTCGTCCGCGGATCAGGCCGCGCGAAGGCCCCGCCGACCCCATCGTCTAGCCAGGTCCAGGACACCAGGTTTTCATCCTGGTAACACGGGTTCAAATCCCGTTGGGGTCGCTTGGATCGTTGCTGACTTGCGCCCGCAGGTCGCGCGCCAATAAATCGGACTTGAGCGAACCGCTGCCCCTGCCGCCCGTGACGATCGCAGGTGTCCCGCTCCGCACCGCAACGCGCCGCCACCCAAGTTTTTCGACCGGTCGAACCGATACCACCCTCGGCTCCCCGATGCGCCGCAACCATGACCAGACCAGCACGCCCCAGCGGCCTTCAATTGACCACTTCGCCCGCGTTGTGGAGACGCCCGATCATGCCTGACCGTCGGCCTGCCGTCCTGCGAACCGCTCTGTTCCTCTCGCTCGCGCTGCTTGCCTCGATCATCTCGACCGCCCCGGCGGCCGTCGAAGTGCCGCGCGGCGAGGTCGCCGGCAAGGTGCGCAGCGCCGTCATCTCGTCGCGCCTCAGCGGCGCCACTGTTTCCTGCCAGATCGTCGAGGTGGACACGGGCGAGACCCTCGCCTCCATCTCGCCCGACACCGCCCTCATTCCCGCGAGCAACCTCAAACTCCTCACCTCCGGCGCGGCGCTGCTCACCCTCGGCCGCGACTTTCACTTTGAAACGCGCTTGCTCCGCAGCGGCGATCGACTGATCGTCGTCGGCAGCGGCGACCCCGCCCTCGCCGACCCCGAACTCCTCGCCGCCATGCAGATGAGCGTCGAGGCCTTCATCGACCTGTGGATCGAGGACATCGTCGCCACCGGCGTCAGGGAATTCAGCGAACTCATCGTCGATGACCGCATCTTCGATCGCGAGTTCGTCCACCCGACGTGGGAGGCGGGCGACCTGCTCTACCCCTACGGCGCGCCGGTCAGCGGCTTCAACTACTTCGGCAACTGCCTCTGGTTCTACGCCTGGCCCGCGCGCCAGGCCGGCCAGTCGCCCACCTTCCGCATCGAGCCTGACGTCTCCCCCTTCCTCAAGTTCGCCAACCTCGCCACCACCAGCGGCGACCCCAAGGCCACCAACCAGATCTACGTCATGCGCCCCCTCGGCTCCAATGACTTCTCCATGCGCGGCACCATCCGACGCGCCCAGGCCGTGCCAATGAAGATCACCGTCCACGATCCCGCGGCTCTCTACGGCCGGATGTTCGCCAACCGCCTGCGCCAGCGCGGCATCAAGATCGGCGCCACCCGCACCGCCAACGATGCCGACCCCCTCCCCTTCGTCGGCGAACCCGTCGGCCGGCCCGTCCGCACTCCCATCTCCACCGTCATCACCCGCTGCAACCAGGACAGCGACAACCTCTACGCCGAGTCACTCCTCAAACGCCTCGGCCACGACGTGACCGACCAGCCCGGCTCGTGGACGAACGGCCCCGCCGTCGTACGCCTCGTCCTCAGCAAGCACCTCGGGCCCAACGCCGCCACCCAACTCCGCATGGCCGACGGCTCGGGCCTCAGCCGCGACAACCGCGTCACCGCCGACCTCATCGCCTCCTGGCTCACACTCCTCGGCAAACACCCCAACGTCTCCGACCTCTTCATCAACTCGCTCGCCGAGGCCGGCGAATCGGGCACCCTTCGCAAACGCTTCGGCAAGCGCAACCTCACCGGACAGGTCCGCGCCAAGAGCGGCTACATCTCCGGCGTCTCCTGCCTCTCAGGCTACGTCATCAGCCCCGCGGGCCGCATCGTCGCCTTCTCCATCCTCGTCAACGACCTCAAGCAGGGCGAAGTCTCCGTCGCCAAGGCCCTCCACGAAGAGATCGTCAGCATCATCGACCAGTACCTCGCCGCCAGCGACCCGCGCATCGTCGAATCCGAAGAGCAGGAACCCGCCCCGAAACTCGGCGGCTGAATCCAGCAAACCGGTTCGCCGCGACGCGCAGGCTCTGCCCAGCGGACCGCGCCCCCACCACACCGCGCCCCCAACCGCGCCCCCACCACACCACCCCCCGCGCCAACTCCGCGCGCCCACTCCGCGCGCCCGCGCGCGCACTTTCTCATCGCAACCCTCCGCCTCACGCGCGCCGCGCCGCGTGCGCCGCGCATAATCCGCACATGCAGCACCACCGCCCACTCCCGCCCCAACTCAAAACCCTCCACCTCCAACCCTCCTGGCACAACCGCGCCGGCCGCATCGACCGCACCGGCTGCATCGAACTCCGCGCCTCTCACCTCTGGCGTCTGACCACCCTTCCGCCCCTCCGCGCCGTCCCGCCGCGCGAGGCCGGCCGCGCCTTCCACGCCGCCGCCGCCGCGCCCGCCTCGCACCGCCCGCCCACCCTTGCCTTACCGCGCTGCATCGCTTCCGCCGACACGGACATCACCGTCCACGGCCTGCTGCGAATCCACAATAACCGCAAGCCCGTCCGACTCGCCGGCGACCGCCGCACACGCAAGTCCAACGTCATGAAATCCCGCTACGCCGACCCGCCCTACCTCCGCGCCTCCAACCCCAACGCCGGCGCCACCCGCGTCAAGATCCTCGGCCTCAACCCCGACGAATGGTCCCAGTCCCTCACCATCCAGCGCTGGGCCTTCCCGCTCCCCTGGACGCATCGCAACTTCAGCCGCGCCTTCCGCATCCCCCACCGCAACAAGGACGGCTCGCGCACGCACATCATCCAGCCCTGCCGCTTCCAGCACTTCCTCCTCTGCCCCAACTGTCGCGCCAAGGTCGTCAAACTCTACATGCCGATGTGCTACGAACAGGAGAAGTACGACGCCGACATCGCCCAGCAGTGGGCCACCCTCTTCGCCACCCACCCCGCGACGCGCAACAAGCCCATGAAGGCCGAAGAGGCCGCGATCATCTCCCGCTACGCCCCCCTCTTCGAACCCCGCCGCCTCCTCTGCCGCAAATGCCTCGGCCT
>JBDIVQ010000100.1:0-14661 GCA_039794345.1 Phycisphaerae bacterium
GAGAGCGTCGCCACGCCCTCGCCCGCGAACTCGACGGCCATGTTGAGCACTTCATCGTTGTTGAAGACGCCGCAGAGCGCGACGATGACATCCTTGCCGACCACGCCCAGCGGCAATCGTCCCGTCAGTGTGCATCGGGCCACGCGCGGCACCTGCCACCACGTCGTGCCGATCGCCCAGATCGAGGCCGCGTCCGTGCGCACGACCGGCGTGCCGAGGCAGCACAGGGCGCCGTAGAGGTTCGAGTGCGAATCGCTGCCGACGACCATGGAGCCGGGCGTGACGTAGCCCTGCTCGACCATGACCTGGTGGCTGATGCCGGTGCCGGCGGGATAGAAGTCGATGCCGTGCTCGCGCGCGAAGGCTTCGATCTTCGCGTACTTGCCGAGGTTCTCGGGTGAGAGGTTCTGAATGTCGTGGTCGATGGCGAAGACGGGCTGGCGCGGGTCGTGGAGGCGCGGGGTGTTGGCGCGCTCGGGCGCGTCGCCGCCGTCGCGCTCCCCTGCGCCGAGCCTCCGGGTCGCGGCTAAACGGTTTTCTCCTAGTGCCTCGTGCCTAGTGCCTAGTGCCTCTCCCCTGAACATCTCTCGAAACTTGCCCATCACCGCCGACGTGTTGTCATGCGTCATGACGTGTTTCGGACGGATGGTGATGATCGCCCCCTGCCGGGCGGCCTGGCCCGGCCGAAGGCCGACGGCGTAGCGCGTGGCGATCTTCTCGGTGAGGGTGAGGGGGGCGGGCATGGGGAAGCATATCGCGAATTTCTTCCCCCGATCAGGACCGCGCTCTTCGGTCGGCAGGATGGCTCGGTCAGCCGTGAGTTCGCGTCCACGCGCCGCTACGATCGGTCATGGATGACCTCTTTCGACGTCCCGCGCGCCTGCCGCTGATCGCCCCTTCGATTCTTTCGGCCGATTTCGGGCGAATGGCTGCGGAGTGCCGCGCGGTGATGGAGGCGGGGGCGGACCTGCTGCATCTCGACGTGATGGACGGGCATTTCGTGCCGAACCTGACGATGGGGCCGGATATGTGCGCCGCCCTCCGCCGCCACCTGCCGGAGGCCTTCATCGACGTGCATCTCATGGTGACGGATCCGGGGCTCTTCGTCGAGCCGTTCGTCCGCGCCGGAGCGAACCACCTTACTTTCCACGTCGAGGCCGTCGAGGCGGCGGCGGCGAAGGAACTGGCGCAGCGCATCCGCAACGAGGGTGCGACGGCCGGCATCGCTGTCAACCCCCCGACTGACGTTGCCCGCGTCCTGCCGCTCATCGAGCACGTCGATCTCGTGCTGGTGATGAGCGTGAACCCGGGCTACTCTGGCCAGTCCTTCATCGGATCCGTTCTGGAGAAGGTCCGCGTGATTGCGCCGCGCCTGCGCGGGGACCAGCGACTGGAGATGGACGGCGGGATCGGGCCGCGCGAGGCGGCCGAGTGCGCCGGGGCGGGGTGCGATGTGATCGCCGCCGCCTCGAGCATCTTCAGGAAGAGCGACTACCGCGCGGCCATCGAGGCGCTGCGGCACAGCGCGCGGCTTCAGCGCAGTTCGACCGACCAGTAGGCGTTGTCGAGAAACGTCTGCCAGCAGGCGTAGCGGTTGTCCCCGAGGCGCACGGTAATCATCGGGTTGCGCTTCGGCCGCACCGGCCGGCGCACCAGCGTCAGATTGGCCTGATCGGGCGTGCGCCCGCCTTTGCGCGCGTTGCAGCCGGTGCAGGCGCAGACGAGGTTCTCCCACGTGTCCGAGCCGTTCTGGCTCTTGGGGATGATGTGGTCGATGCTCAGTTCGCTCGTGGCGAACGTCCGGCCGCAGTACTGGCACTGATTGCGGTCGCGCGCGAAGATGTTCTTGCGGTTCAACTTCACCATCTGCTGCGGCAGGCGGTCGTAGCCGAGCAGCCGGATGATCCTCGGCACGGCGATGTCGAAGCGCACCGTCCGCACCCAGTCGTGCTGATCGCGCTCGAACTGCTGCTGAAGGGCGGCGAGGTCCGTCCAGGTCTGGAAGTCGTAGTTGCAGTACTTGCCATCCTCGACGCTGATGACTTCGGCGAGGTTCTTGATGAGCAGGCGGAACGCCCGGCGCGCGGAGATGACGCGCACCGCCATGTAGAGGCGGTTGAGAACGAGCACCTTGGCGTCCAGAGCGATCGAATGCGCGTGCATTCCCCGGCCCTCCTGAGGCCCTTCGCCGATCCTTCGGCCATTGAGTATACCATGCTCAGGCACGAAGCACGAACCCGCTTCGACGTGCCGCTTGCGGCGGCCGGAAGGGGAAACGACGCGTCAGCGGATGCGCACGCGGCTCGAGGGAGGGCGGTCTTCGTCGCGATCGGACTTCTTCTCGGCCCGTCGGCGGCGGAAAAAGGCCTTGAGCAGTTCTCCCGCCTCCTCGGCCATCACCCCCGAGACGATTTCGACGCTGTGATTGAGGCGCCGGTCGGTGCAGAGGTTGTAGAGGGTGTGCACCGCCCCGGCCTTGGGATCCGCCGCGCCGTAGATGAGCCGGCCCAGCCGCGCCTGCACGATCGCCCCGGCGCACATCGGGCAGGGCTCGAGCGTCACCGCCAGCGAGCACTCGGAGAGGCGCCACGTCTTGAGGCGCTCGGCGGCCCGCCGGATCGCGACGAGTTCGGCGTGTCCGGTCGGATCGTTGACCGCCTCGCGAAGGTTGTGCGCCTCGGCGATGATCTCGTCGCCCCGGTAGACGACCGCGCCGACGGGAACTTCATCCGCGGCGGCGGAGGTGCGCGCCAGATCGAGCGCTCGCCGCATCATGCGGAGATCGCGCTCCGTCGCCCGACCCGAGGTCGGATGGGCACGCGGCGTGGATCGGAGGATCGTCAAGCGTTTCACCCACCTCGCCAGGGCCCGCAGCGCGCGGGTGGGGAGGACGCCCTCCCGCCGTCGCCCGCTCTGCGCTTCGGTCTCAGCCATGGTGGATGATCGGAGAATGGCTCGTGGTCCTTTCCCGGATATACGCGCCGCGGAGCGTCATCGGCGATTTTCCGGGTCGATGGACTTTATGCGGTCCCGCGCACCGCGGAGGAGCGGGTTATTCGGCCGTGGCGCGCGATCCCGGCATCAGCCAGAGCAGCACGATGCTCAGTTCGTAGAGCAGGTAGAGGGGAATGAGCAGGGCGACCTGCGAGGTGACGTCCGGCGGCGTCAGCACCGCCGCCGCCACGGCGCACCCGAGCAGCGCATGCTTGCGGTAATGGCGCAGGGACGTCGTGTCCACGATCCCGATCCACCCCATCAGCAACAGGACGAGCGGCAACTGGAAGGCCAGCGCGAACGCCACCGTCATGCTCAGCAGCATTCCGAGGTACGCCTTGATCTCGTACTGCTGGGCAAAGCCCGTGTCCACCTGCGCATCGATCCCGAAGTAGCGGCCCTCCTCGTCCACGGTCCGCAACTGGTTGACGGTCGTGTTGAAGTAGAACTGGCCCGGCTGGAGTTCCGGCGGGTCGTAGGCATAGCGCGGCACCGAGACGAACTGATCGATGATCTCAGGCGGCGTCACCACCCCCTCCGGCGGCGCCAGCGATGCGATCGGCTGCATCGTCTGTGCAAAGCCGATGAGCATGCGCAGCGTGAGCGGGAAGACGAGGTAGTAGTTGAACGCCACGCCGATGACCAGCAGCGAGACGCTGCCCGGCAGCAGGAGGTAGACGAACTTCTTCTCGCGCTCGTAGAGGCCCGGCTCGATGAAGCGCCACAACTGCCAGAGAATGACAGGGGCGGCGACGAGCACCGCCACGAGCAGCGCAATCTTGAAGTAAGAGACGAGCGGCTCCATCGGGCTGAGCAGTTGCAGGCGGCCAACCAGCCCGGCATCCACCATCGCCGCCTGAATTGGCCTCAGAAGCCAGGCGAGAATCGGTTTGCCGAAGATGAGCGCCGGCACGGCGAAGGCCAGCGGGGTGATGAGGCAGATAATGAGACGGCCGCGCAGTTCCTCAAGGTGCTCTCCCAGCGGCATGCGGAACTCTTCGGGACGGGCGGTCATGGGAGCGAATCATACCCTCGGGTCCGGGAACGCCTGAAGAACCCGCCGATCGTGCAACCCGACCCGGCGATACGATCGAACAGTTGGTCGCGGCAGCCCGGCAGCCGACCGGCGGCTCTGAGCCGCCCTTTTCTGCCCAGCGGCGCGGCGGCGCGCATCCGGAGGAGCGATGCCCGATCGGGGATTGGAAGCACCGGATCACGTGGTGGTCCTGGCCATGCAGGGCGACCACCGGGCACAGAGCGATCTCTGGCGGGCGCATCGCCCGTGGCTCGCGGCCGTTCTCCTTTCTCACAAGCCGCGGGAACTCGACATCGAGGACCTCATGCAGGACGTTGCCGTCAAGTTCGTGGCCAAGTTGCACACCCTGCGCGATGCGCAGTCTTTCCGGCCCTGGCTGCGGCGCATCGCGATCAACATCGCGCGCGAGGCGGCCCGCTCGCTCAAGACCCGCGGCGATCAGTCGATCGAAGAGGAAGGCCATGAGCAGGGGCGATTTCCCGAGCCGGGCGCGCAGCGCCAGACCACCGACGAGGCGGCCGCCCTGCTCCAGCACGCCATGACCCTGCCCGTCGAGTTTCGCGAACCGCTGCTCCTTCGCTGCGTGCGCGGCCTGTCATCAGCGCAGATCGCCGACATGCTCGACCTGCCCCGCACCACCGTCGAGACGCGCCTCAGCCGCGCCCGGCGCATGCTGCGGACCGAGTGGCGTCAGCGCCACGGCTCAGCCGACGGGGACGAAGCGGCGGCTGAGACGGAATCCACCGAAACCTCGGGTCCGGCCGCGGCCGTGGCCCAGTCCCGAAGAGGAGTTCATCATGACTGACGACATCCGCCATGATCCGGCCCGTCAACCCGCGGATCGCATCGCCGACGGGCCTTCCGACCGGCTCGACGATCTCATCGACGCGATCATCGACGGCGCCGCCGACGAGTCGGCGTGGGACGAATTCCGATCCCTCGCCGGCGCCGGCGTCGAGCCGTGGCGCCGTCTTGCCGAGGCGCAGCGCTGCGCCTCGCTTCTCCAGACCGGCTTCGAGGCGGCCGTCGCCCCGGCGCTGGCCGTCTCCCTGCCCAACGAGCGGGGAACGACCCGCCACGCGCCGCGGCGCGCGTTCGCGTCGTGGCGGCCCGCGCTCGGCTGGGCCGCGGCGCTGATCCTCGGCCTGGGGTGGGCCGGCTCCGTGCTCGTACCTCCGGATCCCGTCGCCGCGCCCGCGGACGGAACGCTGCTCGCCCGGTATCTCGAACAGCCGTTCGTTGTCGGCGAACTTCCCGTTCAGGTCCGCGGCATCAGCGCTGTGGAAGACGGCGAGGTCATCACCTATGTGCGACAGATCGTCGAGCGCCGGCCGGTGAACCTCTACCACCTGCAACTTGATGAGAACTCCAACCCGGTCCTGCGCGAGGCGCGGCAGGAGCCGGCCATGCTTGCGAGCCGCTACTAGGCCGCTCCACCTTGCACCGACTTCGTGGGAATGTCATCATGCGAACCAGTGATATGAGTCTCAACAGGATTTCAAGGAGCGCGAGTCCGCCGGCCTCCCGATCGGCGCTGGCGGTCGTCGCGGCTGCGGTGCTGACGCTTGCGGCCGTTCCCGCGACGGCGCAGCGGCGCAGCGGAGAGTCCGCGGCGCCGCCCGCTGCTCTCGCGCCCGACCAGATCGACGCCCAGGCGACCGTCACCGTCCGCCAGGGCGCCGACGGGCAGTACGAGATCAGGATCGGCGACGCCACCTACCGCGACTCCGACTGGGTCCGGATTGAGAAGAAGGCGATCGAACTCCTTCCGGGCCGGACCGTCATCTTCGTCGATGCGCAGGGCAAGACGCTGCACGTCTCCCCGCGCGCGATGATCGGCATCCTCCTCGAACCGATCTCCGGCGCGCTGGCGGCGCAACTGAACGTCAACCCGGGTGAAGCGCTCGTCGTCACGGAGGTGCAGGACAATCTGCCCGCGGCCAGGGCGGGCCTGCTCGTCCACGATGTCATCGTCGAGTGCAACGGCAAGCGGCCGATGACCAACACGCAGTTCTCGGAGATCATGGCCGCCTCCATTCCCGGCGACACCGTCAACATCGTGCTGTTCCGACGCGGACGGGAGACGGAAGTGGAAGTGAGAGTCGATCGCTATGACCCGGAGGCGATGGCGCGGGTCCGAAAACCAATGGCGTCGGGCCTCTCGCCCGCGGAGGTGCTTCAGTGGCTCGCGGAGACGGGGGAGAGCCTGCCCGAGGGCATCGCCGTGCCCCGCAACGGCGAGCACCAGCCCGTGGTGAGCCTGGTGGAGCCCCGGGTCCGCGGCGGCGAAGTCGGCTCCGAAGCCCTCCGAGCGGAACTTGACGGAATCCGCCGCCAACTGCGTCGTATTGAGGAGGTGCTGAAGGACCTTCTGCTCCTCGAGCAGCAGCGCCAGGCCGCTGCGGCACGGGCCGTCGGCGGCTGACCCGTTCCCGCACGCAACCACTTCGAGCGAAAGGATGGTTCACTCATGCGACACGCACATGCCATGACCGGCCTGTCGGCTGGCGCGGCCGCCGCTTTCCTTTTGACCTTTGCCGCCGGCCCTGCAACCTCGCAGACCCAGCCTGCCCCCTCTGCCGGAGACGACGCGACCGTCGAGACCGCGCCGCGCCCGGCGCAGAGCCGCACCTACACCCTCTCCCGACCCTCGGCGCAGGCCCGGACGTTCGTCCTGACGCGGCAGGCGGGGCAGGATCCCGTCGCCTCCGAATCTCAGGAGATCCGCATCGAACGCAAGGTCGTGGATGGCGAAGAAGAGGTGCGCCTCTGGATCAACGGCAAGGAGATTGACGTCGAGACCATGGAGGACGCTCAGAAGGCGATCGACGAGGCCGGCGCGCAGGTTGACGTCGATGTGCAGTTCTTCGGCCCCGAGCAGCAGCACGTCTGGCGCCGACTCCAGGTGAAGCCCGAGGACTTCCAGTTCGAACTTGGCCGGGAAATGCCCGGTTTCGAAGGGTTCGAGCTGGCGGTTCCGGAATTCGACACGACGCAGTTGACGACGCTCAATCCGCCCAGGTCGATGCTCGGCGTCCACCTCGAACCCATCAGCGATGACCTGCGCGAGTACCTCGATCTGCCCGAAGGCGCGGGTGTGCGCCTGGGAAGCGTCGTTGAGGATTCCCCGGCCGCCAAGGCCGGCCTCCAGAAGGGCGACATCGTCGTCGCCGTTCAGATCGGTTCGGAAGCGCATGACGGCATCGCCGTCGAGAAGTTCCGCGAGATCATCGGCCAGGCTGAGCCCGGCACGGAGGTGACGCTCACCTGCCTGCGCAAGGGTGAGCGCCGCACGACCACCGTCACGCTCGCCAAGTGGGACGGCGCCCTGCTCGGGTCGGTCACCCTTCCGCACGGCCTCCAGGGCGCGCCCGGGGAAGGGCTTCAACTCGACGTGGAACCGCGACTCTTCCGCAACCGTCAGGACAACCGGATCATCGAGATTCGGCCCCGGATGCACGAGATTCCGAAGGATGCGCAGGAGATTATCCGCCGCGCCATGCCCGACCACAGCGAGATGATGCGGATGATGGAGGAGCAACTCAAGCAGATGCAGAAGATGCTCGATGACCTCCGCCTGCGCCAGGAGGAACTGCGCCAGGAACTCAAGCCGGCGAATGAATCCGAGGCCTGAGCGCCGCCTCGCCACACGATCTCTTTCCTTCGCCTGCGCCGCCCGCGAGCCGATCCCCCTCGCGGGCGTCGCGGTTTTTGAGGCCGCGCGCCTCCGGGCCCCGCGCGGGGGACGTGTACAATCCGGCGATGCCGGAGATGATCCAGATCAACTTCAGCCGACGCTTCCCGATCTTCCCGCTCGCGGGGATCTGCCTTCTTCCGCACGCGACGATTCCCCTGCACATCTTCGAGCCTCGCTACGTTCAGATGGTGGGCGAAGCGCTGGACGGATCGAGCCAGATCGCGATGGCGACCTTTGCGGGCGATCGCTGGCGGCAGGAGTACCACGGCAATCCCCCGGTCCGGCCGGTCGTGTGCATCGGCCAGATCGAGCGGTACGAGCGCCTGCCGATGGGGCGCTACAACATCATGCTTCAGGGCATCTGCCGTGCCCGGATCGTCGAGGAGTTCATGCCCGACGAGGGCAGGCCCTATCGCCTCGCGCGCCTCGCCGCGCTCGACGCCAGCCCGGAGGCGCACGAAGGTGAACTGGCCGGATGGCGCCGGCGCGTCCAGGATCTCCTTGAGAGCGACGCCCTTTCCAGCATGCGCCTCGGGTCGGACGTGCTCAAGTGGTTCGAGCGCGAAGACATCCCGTCGCATGTGCTGATCGAGATCGTCGGCCATCTGCTCATGACGACGGCCGAGGACGCGGAGCGTCGCTACCGCCTCCTGGCCGAGTCCAGCACGCTCGAGCGAGCGGACTACACCGAGGCGCAGTTGCGCGACCTCGAACGCCTGGTCGCGCGGGCGCGGACGCAGACTTCAGACTGGCCCAAGGGCTGCAGTTGGAACTGATGGTCCGGCAGGAGTCGTGGTTCAGGTGAACGCACCGCCCTGGCGGAGCATGTTGATGCGCCCCTGAAGGGCGCCGCCCGGGCAGAGGGTGGAAGCGAGTTCGCGATGGGTGTGGATGCGCGACGCCGGGATACGGTACGCGGCCTGGACGCGGCGCACGAAGTCCCGCAGCGATTCGACCTGGGCCGGAGTGGGGCTTTGACGCTCGAAGTTGCCCAGGCAGACGATGCCGATGTTGCCGGGGTTCTTGTCCTTCACGTGCGCGCCCTGGAACTGGAGCAGACGCCCCTCCCACACGCGGCCGGCGGGATCGATGATGAAGTGATACCCCACGTCCCCCCAGCCTTGCGACTGGTGGGCGCGGCGAATGGCGTCGATGCGTGCGGCCGCGTCGCCCTGGCTCGTCGAGGCGAAGGGCGTCATGCCGTCATGGTGGAGCGTGATGCGGCTGACTCCCGTGAGAGGGTCCATCCGGGCCGGGATCGGCGCCCCATTCGCCCACGCGCTGCGCGGGATCGCTCCGGCGAAGGCCTGGCCCCCAACCCCGGCGGGACGCACCGGTGATTCCACCGGCGGCAACTCAACCGGCCGCGGCGCGCCGCTTCCCGCCGGGCGGCTCGCACTCCACGGGACGCCGGGAAGTGAAGTCCGGCTGGAGGTCGAGGCGCATCCGGCGAGCAGGCCCAGGCCGCCGAGCAGAAACATGCGACGTGTCGTTCGCGGATTCACGATGACTTACCTATCGGCACGCCTTTTCCGTTTCATGCACACGATTCGCGCGAAACGAATCAACTCGCACAGCCCTCACTCGCCGCCGCGCTTTTCGGACCTCATCAACTTGCCGGCGCCTGCTTTTCTTCCGATTCGACGGTCGTCATGCCAGTTGCTCTGCATACTTCCCGACCTGAACAACCTGGTCGGTCGGCACCATCGTGATCACGTCCCACGGGCAGACCTGCGCGCACAGCGTGCAGCCGATGCAGCGAGGCAGGTCGATGTGGCAGGCTTGCATGACGGACTGGAACTGCGGTCCGGGAAGGGTGTCGATGCAATCGACCGGGCAGACGGAAACGCACGCCTCGCAGCCGGTGCAGAGGTCTTCATCGAGGATCGCCAGGGTCTTGGGCAGTTTCTTCGCCATGGCCACAAATATAGACGCCCGGAGCCGCGACGACCCTTCCGCGCCGGCGATTCAGGTGCAACCGGCCTACTTTCCGCCGCCCGCCGGACCTTCCTGCCGCTGGGGGGGCCGGTTACGGAGTTCCCGCAGGCGGCGGGTGGCCCGTTCGGCGAAGGCGGAGTTCGGATACTGGGAGGTGATCCGCCGGAAGGCCCCCATCGCCGCGTAGCGCTCCCCCAACTGGTCGTAGGAGTGACCCGTCCAGAAGAGGACGGCCGGCGCGTGCTCGCTGCGCGTCCATCCCTCGATGCTCTGCGCCGCCAGCAGCAGGTCGAGCGCCGGCTGAATCTCCCCGCTTCGCAGGTGGTCGAGCGCCTCGCGCAACAGCGCGTGCACCTGCGCATCGCGCTGCGGCTCGGGTTCGATGCGGATGACCCGCGACTGGGGGCTTTGAGCCTCGCCGCTCAGTGCCGGCGTCGCGAGCGAATCGCTCTGTACCCTCGTATCGAGCAGGCCGATCGGCGCCGTGCGGTGCTGCGGGGCGGAGGCGCAGCCGATCGCCGCTGCGAGCACGATTGCCGCGAGAGTTCCTCCGACGCGGTGGAGGCGCACCGACCTGTCAGTTCCAGTAGCGATCACTCAGACGCTCCAGGCGCCCCGGCAGATCCTGCATCGCGATCGACTGCCGCACACGCTCCAGTTCCTCCTGATCCACGCTGCCGGTGGTCCACTCGAGGACGGTCCACGCCCGGTTGACCAGATCGACGGAGTCGGGCGAGTCGAGGTCCCCTCGCGCCAGCGCGAGCCGTTCGAGCACGTCGTCGCTCGTGAGGGCCTGCTGAACCTTACGCACGTCGCCGAAGGAACCATCGCCAGCCTGCTCAAGGAAGGTCAGGAGGACCGAGGCCTGGTGGAGGACCTCGGCTGTGGCCGGGTCGGCGGCAGAGGCGGCCGGGGCCGGCTCGCTCAGCGCGAGCGCCTCAGTCGGCGCCTCGAATCCGGGTTGCTCCGGCTCAAGCGCGGCAGCCGAAGCGCTCGCGGCCGGGGCGTCGGGCGTCGTCGCCGACGCCAGCGCGAGGTCGCGGAATGACTCCGCCAGCGCCATCTCAGACTCAACTCCCGTGAGCACGCGATCACTCAGCCGCGGGGCAGACGCGGGAAAGGTCTCGACGGAGGCCAGCGTCTCGGCCGGACCGGCCGGCGCCGCTGCGGATTCGATCGGCGCCGGCGGATCGACAGGGTTCTGGCTCTCTGACGCGGCGAGGAGCAGGGAGGAGTCATCGAAGATGTCGCGCGCCAGTACTTCGCTTCCCACGGGCGCGATCCAGAGGGGCGGCTTGGTGGGGGAGGTCTCGCTCTCCCGCGTCGCCAGTCCTGCGGCGCTGCCGGGCGCTGCGGGTGTCTGGCCTGGCCAGCGCGTCGAGAGGGAGAATCCCAGGCCGAACATCACAATCGCCGCGATGGACCACCCGCTCCAGGCGGCAAAGAGCAACCGGCGGCGACGGTGATTCACTTCCGCCCCATCGATCACGCCGAAGACCTCGCTCCTGATCCTCCGCTCGAGGGAGGCCGGCCAGGATTCATGGCGCGCCATCGTCGTGCGCAGCAGATCATCAGTTTCCTCGGCCTGCTGAAGCAGATCGCGGCAAGGCCGGCACTGCGAGAGGTGCGCCTCGGCGAGATGCGATGCGTCGGCATCCAGTTCGCCGTCGAGCAGCCCCGAGAGGACCGCCTGCACATCCTGACATTCGTATCGCTCCATCGTGATCACCTCGTCATCCTTACCCCTGCGCTCGCCTGAGCGGGAAAATGAGCGGATCCGCCTCGGCGTGTTTCAGATCAGCCTCCATCAGGTCCTTGAGCGCCGCCCGCGCCCGGTTCAATCGACTCATCACTGTCCCGATCGGTATGTCCATCGCCCTGGCGATCTCCTCGTAACTCATCTCGTCGTAGACCTTCATGACGAGAATCGCGCGCTTGTCATCGGGCAGGCGGCTGAGAGCCGATTCGAGGCGCCGCATGTTGTCCGTCAGGTCGATCTGCCGCTCCGGCCTCTCGTCGTGCCTCAGGGCGCGATCCTCGCTGAATTCGGGCAGCGATTCGGTGTTCTTCCGCCGCCGCAGGTGGTTGATCGAGAGATTCACCACCACCCGTTTGAGCCAGCTGGGCACAACCTGCTCCGGCCCATCAGGCGGCGTGTTCCACAACTTGACGAACGCCTCCTGAACGACATCCTCGGCGACGGCGGTGTCGCGGCAGATGCCCCGCGCCAGGGCCAGGAGCCGGGGCCCCATCGCCTTCATCAGCCGTCCCAGATCGTTCTCGGTCAGGCTCAGCGGCATGTCACCCAATCAGACGCCCGAAAGCGTTCGCTATTCCCGAGTTTCTCCCCACGCGCGGCGGGGATGCCGCGCCCTCCACGAGCCGCGTCCCCCTCGACGCGGTTCGCGTCCGACGTTTCACCCGCTCACGCCAGCAGAATATCGGTCCCGACCCTCGGAAACTGAACGTCCAGCCAGACCGCGTCCCGGTGGATCGACACCTTCGCTTCCTCGTGGCGGGCGGGAAAGAGCAGCACATCTCCGCGATTGAACTCGACATCGACCCCCGATGGACTTCCCGTGATCATCCCCGATCCTTCCAGCACCACCCACACGGCCGGCCGGTCATAGGGAATCTCCTGCGCGTACTGCTCGACCATCCGGACCTTCTCGATGGTAAACGCATCGCAGGAGCAGACCTTGCTGAGCGTCGCGAAGACGCCGGCGACGTGACGGCGCTTCTCCGCCTTCGCGAAGTGCTCTGCGCCGATCTCGAAGTTCACGCACGCGAGCGCTTCGTCGAGGTGCATCTCGCGATCAGTGCGGCCCCAGTCGTAGAGGCGGAAGGTCGTGTCGCCGGGCGTCTGGATCTCCACGCCGAGAATCCCCGCGCCATACGCGTGGCACGTTCCCCCCGGCAGGTACAGGCATTGGCCCGCTTTCACCGGCGTGGCGATGAGGTCATCGACGATCTGCCCCGACTCCGCGCGGCGGCGTAACTGCTGCGGCGTCACACCACGCTTCACGCCGCGGTACACCACTGCTCCCGGAGCGGCCTCGAGCACGTAAAGCGCCTCAGTCTTGCTCCGCACGCCTGGGTTGGCGGCCGCGTACGCCGCGTCGGGATGAACCTGAATGGAGAGGTTCTCGTGCGCATCCAGATACTTGACGAGCAGAGGAAAGCCCCCCTCGGCGGTTGGCCGCAGGTCACCCAGCAGCGACGCCGCGTCTGCTGCGATGAGATCGTGCAGGGTTCGACCAGCCAGCGGGCCATTGGCGACGATGCTGGACCGGCCGGGCAGGTCAACGAGTTCCCACGATTCGCCAATGCGGGTTTCCTCCCCGCCGGGCAGGTCGCGGCCGAGTTGGGCGATCTTCCGGTCGCCCCACGGTTTGGGCACGAAGTGCGGTTTGAACCGGAGGGGGTAAAATTCCATCGGAACGAGCCCTTTTTGAGGGAAAACCGCCAGTTTGTCCGGCAATCTGCGCCAGAATCGAGTATGGTAGGGAGGAGCGGCTCCGAGACCGCGCCGTCCCGCTCCGCCCGACCGGATGCGAAGACAGGGAGTTCAGCCATGAAGACGCGAACAAACCGAATGAGACTTGCGGCCGTCGGGCTCGCGGCGCTCGTCGCTGCGACCCTTGCGCCGGCGGCGTGGGCGCAGATCATCGTGGATGGGCAGGAGACGGTTACGGTCATTCAGGGACGCCCCGTGCAGCGCACCTACGCGCAAGTCTACCCGCCGCAGAACCGGGCGCGGCTGGTCACGCGGCAATCCGTGCTGGCGGCCGGGGGGAGCATCCCGCCCGTCGAGTCCGCGCGCTATGTGCAGTACGGGCCGCAGCCTCTCACGCCGCCGCCGGGTTCGTACACCAGCCCGCCGCCGACCATCACGGTGGAGGAGTTCCGCATCGATCCCTGGTCGCAGCGGCGCTATCGCAACACCTACTACCCGCGCTACTCCTATCAACTCGGCGGGCGCTCCTGGTACTCGCCGTGGTACTGGGGGTACTATGGCTGGTCCTTCCGGCCCTCGCTCTATCGCTTCAACTACTGCACGCCATCCTACCGCTCCTGCGGGTCGTCGAGTTGGTACGGCGGCTCGTTCCTCCGGTATTCCTCATCGTGCGGCCTGTCGCTCCGCATTCGATTCTGACCTGACCTTCTCGTGGCGAGGAGACCAAGATGATGCAGCGCGAAATGCCGCCGTCCCGTGCGGCCCGGAACGTCGGCGCCGATCGCGGCTTCACCCTCATAGAACTGCTTGTGGTGATCTCGATCATCTCGCTGCTCATTGCCCTGCTGCTGCCCTCGCTCTCGGCTGCGCGGGACAGTTCGCGTGCTGTGGTCTGCCGCAGCAACATGCGGCAACTTGTACTCGCCCAGGGCTTCTATGCCGCCGAAGACCGAAAGGGCATCCTTCCGGGAACTTCGACGCATCCGCGCGGCCTTGACTGGTGCGGCGACAACAACGACCTGCGCCAGGGGTATCAGCCGCCCTTCAACGGCCCGCCCTACAACGGCCTGCTCTGGCCCTTCGTCTCCGGCGTCGTCCTCGTCTTCGAATGCCCCACCGAAAAACGCCTCGCCAACCAGCGCTTCAGTTACACCATGCCCCACAGCATGGGCGGCGCCAAGATCGATCTCCAGTGGCCCTTCTTCTACCGCGAGAAGCCCGAACTCGGCGTCAACTCCCCCCTGAACCAGATTCCCCCGCCCACGCTCATGGAGGAAGACGAGCGCTGGTACAACCAGCAGATCGATGATGGCGCCTGGGCAAACCAGGACCAGATCACTGATCGCCACAAGGCAACCGGGAACATCGGCTTCCTCGACGGATCGGTCAACCCCATCCGTCCCGCCGAAGGCGGTCAGCCCGATCGGATCGAATCGGGCGATCTCGACGCGTGGGACTTTTCCTTCGCCGTCAAGGGGCGCAGGTACACCATGGGTTCCTGGACGACCCGCTTCGGCTGGGTCAACGATCCGCGCTGAG
>JBDIVQ010000101.1:0-14449 GCA_039794345.1 Phycisphaerae bacterium
GCCATCAGCCAACTCGTGGTGCATCGGTTTGAGTAGGAGAGGCACAGCAGGAGAGGCACTGGGCAATAGGCAGTAGGCATTAGGCAACAGGCACCAGACACTGGCAGAGGCATCAGGGCATCGAGGGGCAAAGCCCCGGCACTCCCGTGCCGGGGAGGAGAAAGGCATCACGGCATCGAGGCGCGAAGAACCCGACTCGCGAATCGAGGCGGAATCCTTGTTGGCCGCCCGCAGTACGTGCGGAACAATTGGCGGTGAGCGACCTGCGCCGGCCCGATCGGGCGTGTGGAGGGTGCTCAATTCCTGGAGGGAGCAAGCGATGAAAGCGCACATGAGGCTGATTCTGTCGGGTCTGGTGAGTCTGGCGGCTCTGGCCGGCGGGGCGGCGGGGCAGACGGCGAACTTCGATGCGTATCCCGAGGGCGCCATCGGGCGGGACTTCACCGACGGGGGCATCCGGTTCTTCAACTACAACAATCGCCTCGACCCGCCGCCGAGCATGCTCGTCGCCGAGCGGGCGATCGACAACCTGACCGGCCAGCCGAACTTCACCGCCCCCAACGCCCTGGGCTTCGGCGGATACTCGCCGGGCAACGGCGCCGCGTTCACCCGCTTCGGCTCGATGGAGATCGAGCCGGCAGCGGGAACAGCGACGAGCGCGACGATCAACGTCTACGACTTCGGCAACGGCGGCGGAGTGACGCTGAAGCTCGAAGCCTCGCTGGAAGGGATCGTCGTCGCGACCGACACGGTGACCCTCCCCGGCGGGTGGTTCATCAACCACAGCATGCTGACGATCGAGAGCGAGGAGTTCGACCATCTCCTGCTCCGCGCCGGGCCGTCGCCCAGCGACGTGGTGTTCATGCTCATCGACACGGTGACGCTCGCCTTCGAGGGAAGGCTGACGCTGGACCCGCCGTCGCCCGGTCTGGCCGGGGTGAACAACACGCTCTCGGCGCACGGCGCGACGCCGGGCGAGCGGGTCTACTTCGTCTACGGCCTGCGGTCGGGCTCGACGAACATCCCGGGCTGCCCCGGCGTGGTTCTCGGCATGGCTGCACCGGCGATCCTGGGAAGCAACGTCGCGAATGGAGTGGGCGAAGCGGAACTGACGTTCTTCGTGCCCAACGCAGCGCACAACCGGCGCGTCTTCTTCCAGGCGGTGGAGCGGTCGTCGTGCGAAGTGAGCAACCTCGTGGAATTCGTGTTCCCCTGAGGCGGGCGGCGGCGCAGCACCGGCGGCGCGGTCGGACATGCGGCGACATCGGGCGCAGGAAGAGTGTGCGCCCTGCGGACTCGATCGACGGAGCGCTCACACCCGGGCGGAGCGCATCGGGGTGATCGTATCGATCGTCGTCGGTTGACCGTCGGCGAGGTCGAAGGCGGCGTGGACGGCCTTGAGGGCCTTCTCGCCATCGCTGCGGTTGATGATGCAGGAGATCTTGATCTCGCTGGTGGTGATGTTGAAGATGTTGATGCCGGCGTCGGCGAGCGCGGTAAACATCTTCGCCGCGACGCCGGTGTGGTGGCGCATGCCCAGTCCGACGACGGAGACGCGCGACAGGCCGACGTCGATGGACATCTCGCCGCGCCCGAACTCGCCGAGGACGCGCTCCATGGCGGGTTTGATGTCGGCGAGGTCGCGGTGCTCGACGGTGAAGGAGATGTTCATGCCGCCGGTCGAGTTCTCGTTCTGAATGATGTCATCGACGTTGATGTCCGCCTCGGCGAGGGCGTTGAAGATCGCCGCGTCCACGCCCGGCAGTTTGGGCAGGTCGCGCAGGCTCACTCGGCCGAGGTTCTCCTTGAGCGCGCAGCCGACGACTGAGGCGTTTTCCATATCGGGACTCTCCCTGGTGATCAACGTGCCGGCGTCGCTCTTGCGGCTGTGGCGGACGTGAATGGGGACGTTGTAGCGCTGGCCGAACTGCACGGCCCGGCTGTGCATGACGCCGGCGCCGAGGACCGCCAGTTCGAGCATCTCGTCGTAGGAGATGCGCTCGAGTTTGCGCGCATCGGGGACGAGGCGCGGATCGGCGGTGTACACGCCGTCCACGTCGGTGAAGATCTCGCAGACGTCGGCGGCGAGCGCGGCCGCGAGGGCGACGGCGGTGGTGTCCGAGCCGCCGCGGCCCAGGGTCGTGATCTGCCCGTCATCCGTCACGCCCTGGAAGCCCGCGACGACGACGACGCGTCCGGCATTGAGTTCCGCCAGCAATCTGGAGGTGTCAATGGAGCGGATTCGCGCGCGGGTGTGCGAGGCCGTCGTGCGGATCGCCACCTGCGGGCCCGTCATGCTGATCGCGGGGACGCCAAGCGAGTGCAGAGCCATGGCGAGCAGGGCGATGGAGACCTGTTCGCCCGTGGCGAGAAGCATGTCGGTTTCGCGCCGCGGGGGGTGGGGGTTGAGGGCGTCGGCGAGTTCGAGGAGTTCATCCGTCGTGTGCCCCATGGCGGAAACGACGACAACCACACGACGGGTGTCGCGCCAGGTTTCGGCGACACGCCGGGCGGCGGCGAGGAGGAGTTCGGGTGACGCAACGGACGTGCCGCCGAACTTGAGGACGCTCAGTCCCATAATCCAACCCTTCCAAGCGGCCCGAGGCCCCATAAAGGCGAAGAATATGCCGCCGATCGGCACAATTGTCGCCCAGAAAGCACTTTTCTGCTTCCGTTGGGCGGAACTGCGGTTATATTTCAGCGTCTGGATTCACGGAGAGCAACGTGGGCAGGGGATTCACTCTTCTTGAAATGCTGATCCTCATGGCGCTGACGGCGCTGCTGCTGGGCATTCTGACCCCCGGCCTGGCCAACAGCCGCGTGGCGGCCCGCAACGTCGAGTGCCTGAGCAACCTCCGCCAGATCGGCACGATGCATTTCGATCCGCTCAGCCGCCGTGACTCCTGGGGGCGTTCCGCCTACGACCTCCCCCCGGGCGATTCTCGGCACGAGTTCCTCGGCGGGAGCGGCGGCGGCGGCGGCGGCGGTGGCGGGGCTCCCCCGATCCGCCGAGTTGAGGGGGAGAATCGCATCCCCGACCGCACCCAGCAGATCAACTGGCTTGAAACCCAGGCCCCCGACATCCCGCCCTACTGGAAACTGCTCTGCCCCGAGGCCGTTCGCACCGGCCAGAACTCCTACGGCATGTATTACCGCGTCGTAGGGCAGCGCTTCAGCGTCTACTCCACTTCGGTGGACATCATCTTCGGCTGCAGCGACTACAAGGTCGTTGACGTGGCCCAGAGTTTCGCCTTCCGTCACCACCAGAAGGCCAACTTCTACTTCGGCGACCACCACCTCGACTCGCGCACTTCCTCCCTCTTCTCCGATGCGCAGTGGTCGGAGGAGTCGTTCCGCGGCAATCCTGATCGCGGCAACTAGAACACGCTTGACCTCTCGACGGCTTCCGGATGGGCATGGCCGGTTTTGCCGCGCGCCGATTAACCAACGCCTGCCAACTGCCGATAACGCACCGGGGAGGCTGCCGCGCAACGCCTGAGCGGCTGTCCGGACCGGTGTGCGAGGGCGATGGCATTGAAGCCGCCGAGTGGACATCTCTGCCGACGGAGCGTGCGTTGCCTGGCGCTGGGCGCCGTGGTGGTTGCGATTGGTGGTTGGTCGGTCGGAGCGGGGCCGCCGACGCTTCCGCTCCAATCAACCATGCTCGAGCCGATGCCCCTTGGCGTGTTCGACTGCGCGGCGGGAAGATCAGGTGAGTGGCTCGTGGTAACGGGCGGGTTCACCGCGGAACTGGAAGCGACCCCCGCTGTCCAGGTCCGGCACTCCCTCCGCGGCTGGCGGCCGATCGGAACCCAACTCGCCCAGTCGCGCGCCCGCCATACGCAGACGACGCTCGCGGACGGGCGAGTGCTGGTCATTGGAGGCGTGAAGGGCCGGCTGAGCGGCGATTCGCAGCAGGCGCTGGAGCCGCTCGCATCCGCAGAGGTGCTGCACCCGCTCATGGCGGGCAGCGCCGTGATCGAGATGTCCGAAGCCCTCGTGGGACACACGGCACATCTGCTTCCTGACGGACGAGTCGCGGTCGTCGGCGGGGCGTGGGTGCGGATCTTCGATTCGGAGGCGGGGGGATTCACCGAGGCGATTCGGCTGGCGCGTCCTCGGCGCCATCACGCGGCGGTGCTGTGGGACCGGCCGGATCCGATTCCCGCGCAGGCCGTCGCCGAAGCGGCGCCCGGGCAGGAGGAGGCGCCGGGATACACGCTCGTCGAGCAGGAACTCTCGATCGACCTCGTTCCGACGGCGCGCGGCGCGAGCATCGGCGCAACGATGGAGCCTCAGCGGGTCGAGGCGCGAACCCCATCCCTTCCGCCGCCGCCGCCGACCAAGCGCCTCGTGCTTCTCATTGTGGGTGGCGAGAATGAGCCGACCATTGAAGAGGTCGATCTCGTGCAGCGACGCTCCCGCTTGTGGTCGAGCCGGCTGCCGTGGGCGTTGTGCGAGCCGTCGGCAGCGGCCGTCTCCGACGGGCGAGTGCTCGTCGTGGGTGGGGTCGAATCGGAGCGTGGCGTATCGACGGATCGCACATGGTGGCTGAGCAGCAATGAGGCTATCGAACCGGGGCCCGCGCTCGATCTCGCCGAAGGCGCGGCCGGCGCAGCGCTCTTCATCGACCCGGTGGACGGCTCGATCGCGCTGCTCGGCGGCGAGGAGCGCCGCCCGGATCGCATCGCCGCCCTCGCGCACGGCCGGCTCGTTCGCGGCGGCGGGCGACTCTTCTCGCTCGTGCTGCCCCGGACCGCGGCGCCCTTCGCCCGGCGATGCTGGATCCGATACGACGAGCGGCGCGTGGCGGCAGTGGGGGGATACCGCTTTGTCGCCGCTCGGGACGAGTCAACGCCGACCGGATTGTCGATCGGGGTCAACATCCGTGATCGGGTCGATCTGTTGCTGCTGCCGTCACCTGTCGGCGGCGATTGATCCGCCCCTGAGAGTTCACGTCCAGGTCGTCACCGGCTCCGTGCCGTCGGCGATGGGAGGTGTGGCGCCCGTCGAAGGTCGATCCTGGCCGTTGCGGCTCGCCGGCGAGAAGTGATCGCCCTGCCAACTCGCCGGGTACTTGGGATCATCGAGATCGAGCGCGGCCTTGGTCGGAAAGAGCGGTCGGAAGGTGTCGCACATGACGGCGAGTTCGTTGGTGAACTTGGCGCCGAGGCTCTTCTCCACTGTTCCCGGATGCGGGCCGTGGGGAATGCCCTGTGGATGCGCCGTGATGGAGCCGACTTCGATGCCCTTGCGCGCCTTGTAGTTGCCCTCGACGTAGTAGAGCACTTCGTCGGAATCGAGGTTGCTGTGGTTGTAGGGCACGGGAATCGCCTCGGGATGCCAGTCGAGCAGCCGCGGGCAGAAGGAGCAGATGACGAAGTTGTGCGCCTCAAAGGTCTGGTGGATCGGCGGGGGCATGTGAAGTTTGCCGGTGATCGGCGCGAAGTCCTCGATGTTGAAGATGTAGGGGTAGTAGCACCCGTCCCAGCCGACGATGTCGAGCGGGTGGTAGGGATAGATGTAGGAGTGGACGCAGTTGCGCGCCTTGATGCGCACTTCGAAGTCGCCGCGCTCGTCGTAGGTGAGCGGCAGTTTCGGTAGGCGCAGATCGCGTTCGCAATAGGGGGCGTGTTCGAGGAACTGGGCCGTCTGCTTCGAGAGGTATCGCGGCGGGGGGAGGATGTGCGAGCCGTTCGCCGTCTCGATGCACAGAAAGCGCGGAAGCGGCTCGTCCCCGCCGCGGCGGGGATCGAAGACCATGCGGTACACGGTGCCCTTGGGGATGATGATGTAGTCCTTCGGGCCGAACGTGAGTGTGCCGAAACTCGTGTAGAGTGTGCCGGACCCGAAATGGATGAAGAGGCACTCGTCGCCCTGTGCGTTCTTGAAGTGGTACTCCATCGGGTCTTTGGGCACGCAGATGGACATTTCGCAGTCGGCGTTGCCGAAGAGCACGACGCGTCCGGTGACGGGGTCGCCGTGCGCCTTCATGGGCATGGTCTTGAGGTGGCGCATGCGCATGGTGTCCACTTCGACGTACTCGGGGCGCGTCGAATAGAGCGTCTTCCAGCCGCTCACCTGCGTCGGCGGATGAATGTGGTACATCGTGGAGGTGGGGCCGACGAATCCCTCTGTCCCGAAGAGTTCTTCGGAGTACAGCGCCCCGTCGGGGCGGCGGAATTGCGTGTGTCGAGCCTTGGGCAGTTCGCCCAGTCGCGTGTAGTAGGGCATGGGTTCTCCAGTCCGGGGCGCGACCGGTTCCAGACGTCGGCCGCTCTCGCATTATACGGGCGGACTCTGCGCCGCGCCGCGGCCGAAGATTCGTCGCGTCGTGCGCAGGCTCCGTCGCCGCGCCCTTCCAGCGGCGCGAATCCGCGCGCCGCCTTGCAACGTGTGCGACCCTTGCCGCACGGTGCGGCGCAGCGGGATCGCCCCGCGCAACGGCCGGAATGGAACGCGGCGGTAGGGGAGTTTCCGGAGGCGAGCAAGGGGTGTTCGATCACTTCCGGCCGCGACTGGCGACGAGGCGAAAGCCCGCCCCTGCCCTGCTCGTGAATTTTCCCACAGCCGCCACTGGACTTTTTCAAGATCTGACTATGCTTTCACATTCACGGTCGCCCGACCGAGAGAGCAAGTCTTTGCGGTGAATGGACTTAGAGATTCATTCATACGGACGGCTATATCGCCAGACCCGACCATTTACCGAATAACCTCCGATTGCGGAGAAATTCATGGCAGCAGTCACGCACGACGGGCAATCCCTTCTCATTGAAGGTCGGCGCTTCTGGATCGTCAGCGGGACCATCGACTACTTCCGGGTGCCCCGCGCCTTGTGGGCGGAGCGGATTCGCGCGGCGGCGGCGGCGGGTCTCAACACGATCCTCGTCCGGTGCCCGTGGTGGCTCCACGAGCCGCGGCAGGGCGAATACTGCTTCGAGGAAGAGGCGGATGTCGCCGCGTTCGTCAAGATGATCAGCGAGCACGGCCTCAAGTGCATCCTGAGGCCGGGACCGTACATCGGCAACGACATCGATCTTGGCGGCCTCCCGTCGTGGCTGCTCGCCGAACCGAATCTTCGCGTCCGCCAGGGAACGGCGCCGTTTCTGGAGGCTTCCAGCCGCTATCTCGGCAGACTCCTCAAGGTTCTGTCACCGCACTCCGGCCGCGCCGGGGGGCCGATCGTCCTCGTTCAGGTTGAGCACGAGTGGCATTGCGGCAATCAGGACGCCGCCGATGCGTATCTGCACGAGATCGCACGCTTCATCCGCGAGCACGACTTCGACCTGCCGCTCATCAATACGAATAATCTCTGGCAGCGGCGCGAAGAGACGATCGACACCTGGTGCGGCCGCGACAACATGCTGATGAACCTGCGGCAGTTGCGGGCGATTCAGCCGGGCCGGCCGCTGATGGTGGGAGAGTTCTGGACGGGGCATCTGGACTGCTGGGCGGTGCCGCAGATTCAGCCGATGACGCCGCCGACGCTCATTCACGAACTGACGCAGGTGCTCGCGGCCGGCGCGCAGTTCAATCTCAGCCCCTTTCATGGCGGCACAAACCTCGGATTCACCGCCGGGCGCCAGCCCGGGGCCATTGATCGCTACTGCACGACTTCCGCGGACGGAGGCGCGCCCCTGGGCGAGGCCGGTACCGTGCGGGCGAACTACTTCGCCGTGCGCAAGGTGTGCATGTTCGCGTCGCAGTTCGCCCGTGTGTTCGCCAATCTCTCTCCGGCGCCGCTCAGCGCTGTCCTCGCCGTCGCGCCCGAGAAGAGCGGGCGCCGCGCGGCGCGGCCGGGATACTCCGTCGTTCACCTCGATGGCGCGCAGGGCGAGATCATCTTCGTCTTCGCGGATGAGCGCACGAAGTCGGATGCGACGACGATCCTGCTTCCCAATGGCCGGGCGGTGCCCGTGACCTTCGGGAACCAGCCGGTCGCCTGGTGCCTGCTCAACACCCACATCGGCGGTCGGGCGAAACTCGACTGGACCAACCTCAACGCCTTCGCGGGCAACGGCAAGAACCTGCTGGTGCTCTACGGCCCCGCCGGTTCGCGCGGCCTGCTGAGCATCAACTTCAGCATCATCGAAGTCGAAGTCCCCAAGGGGCAGGCGCCGTCGATCGAGTTTCACGAGGAGATGGTGATCGTCGTGTGCAACGAGGAGGCCATCGACCTGACGTGGCTGCGCGGCGACACGGTCTACGTCGGCGTTGAGGGCTTCGACGGACAGGGCAAGCCTGTTCCCGCCGGCGCATGGGCGAGCCACTACATCATTCACGGCTCCGGGGAGCACGAGGCGATCCCGACGGAGCCCCCTCCGCGCCGCAGCCCGCGGGCCGTGCTCGCCGAGTGGACCTCCGCGGGCATGGACGAGCACATTCTCGGCACCGCGCCGCGCTACGCCACCATCGACGGCCCGAGCACGCAGGAGCAGTGCTCGGCCGGATCGGGTTATGGCCTCGTGCGCATCGTCAATCACAAGTGGCCGCGGCGCAAGATGAAGATCCTTGCGCCGGGGGTCGGCGATCGCGTCCACCTTTACGTCAAGGGGCAGTTGAAGTCGATCCTCGGTTACGGGCCGGGCGCCTGCGGCGCCATCACCGACATGGCGCTCCCCGCCGGGCGCAACGGAACGCTCGTGGCGCTGATCGACAACCTCGGCCGATTCGCGGGCGGCAACGACATGCACGAAGGCAAGGGTCTGATCCAGCACCTGCACGAGATCAAGCCCAAGCGGGTCGGCAAGCCCAAGGTCGTCTCGACCCCGCCGCGGCGCCCCTTTGAGCAGCGGCCCTACATCGAAGGCCTGCACAACGGCGACGTCACCACCGGGCAGGACGTGCAGTGGGTCTTCGAGCACCGGCAGAAGACGGCGCTGGTCGTGGAGATCGCCGGCGCACAGACGCCCGCACTCATCCTGCTCAACGATCAGTGCATCGGGTTCTACTCGGGCCAGACGGGTCGGCCGCTGGTGCATCTCGTCCTCGACGAGGCGGGCGGACTGCGCAAGGGCCGCAACACTTTTCAACTGGCGCCCCTCTTCGCCGGAGGAGAGGCGGAACTCGAGCAGGCGGTGGCGTTCTACGACTCGAAGGCAGTGCTCACCGACAAGGCGACGTGGTCGTTTGCGAAGTGGGAGCAGCCGCGCCTGAACCTCTTCAAGCCGCACGACAAGGCTCGCGCCAAGGCGCTGCTGGGCCGCCCCGCCTGGTATCGATCGACGTTCACCTGCTCGGAGGCGCCGCGACCGTTGTGGATCGAGCCGAATGGACTGAGCAAGGGCCTCATCTACCTGAACGGGCGGAATGTCGGCCGGTACTTCGTCGGCACGCACGCCGGCCAGCCTGTCGGTCCGCAGCAACGCTACTATCTGCCGGACCCCTGGGTGAGCCACAGCGAACCCAACGAACTCGTGCTGTTCGAGGAGCACGGCCGCGATCCTTCCAACGTTAAACTCGTCTACGCTGATTCAGCCTTCTGATCGCCCGCAGCGGTCCGACGGGGCCGCCCGATCATCGACGCTGCGCCCCGCGCTGATGCCGCCTGACGTGCTTCTCGCCGCGCCCCGGGACCGGGCGCTTGCCGTTCTGCATTCGGGACGCCTTCATTCGCGGTGGTCGCGGTGGTCGCTCGTCGCGCAGCCGGAGGGAGTGCTCCGGCACGCCGCCGGCCAGACGTGTTGGGAGACCTTCTCAGGTGCTTGCAGCGCGGCGCCTCACTTCACCTCACATCCTCTGCGCGATCTGGCGCTCCTCGAAGAGCGGCTGGAATCGCACCGCGGCCCGCTGGAGTCGTCGGACGGCATGGCGCCCTGGCGCGGAGGCTGGATCGGGTACCTCTCGTATGACCTCGGGCGTGCGATCGAGCCGCGCGCCGCGGCAGCGCATCCCGGCTGGCGCGGCGGTGGCGGGGACTGGCCGCTCTACGAGTGGCTCTGGTGTCCGACAATCTTCGCGTACGACAACCTGCACGCCCGGTGGCATCGCGCCGACCTCCGCGGCGCCGAGCCGGTGAGCGACGACGAGGTGCGCGGGGGCCTTCGTCTCGGCGCAGCGTCGGCGCCGATCGATGAGCCTGAAGCGCCGTTGCTTGCGTGGCGAGCGCGCCAGTCGGATGACGAGGTGCTCGACGCCGTTGGCCGCACGATCGAGTACATCCGCGCCGGCGACGTTTTCCAGGCGAACATCGCCCGGCAGTTCGAGTCGCGGCTGCGCGGCGATCCGCGGCGCCTCGCCGCGGAAGCCTGGCGGAGGGCGCCGAACTGGTACGGCGCCTACCTCGAAACCTCGCCGCAGCGCCGCCTCCTCTCGCTCTCTCCCGAACTCTTCCTCGAGATCGATCGCGTCAGCCGGGCGATCATCACGCGCCCGCTCAAGGGGACGCGGGGAGAATCGCAGCGGCGAGAGTTGCTCGAAGCGAGTGAAAAGGACGCCGCCGAACTCAACATGATCGTTGACCTCGTGCGAAACGATCTTGGGCGCGTCTGCGAGTTCGGCAGCGTGCGCGTGGCGCAGCGCCGGGCGGTCGAGTCGCACCCCACGGTGCACCACGGGGTGGCGACGGTTCAGGGGCGCCTCCGGGCGGGAACGGGGCTGGTGGACGTCCTGCGCGCCGCGTTCCCGGCGGGCTCGATCACCGGCGCGCCCAAGATTCGCGCCATGCAGATCATCGACGAACTTGAACCCTGGGCCCGTGGACCCTACTGCGGCTCGATCGGGTATGTCGGTCCTGACCGCTGCTGCCTCAATGTCGCCATTCGGACGATCCTCGTGAATGGCCGCGAGGCCGTCTACTGCGCCGGCGCCGGAATCGTCGCTGACTCTGATCCGGAAGAGGAGATCAAGGAGATGGCCGCCAAGACTCTCGCCGTTCAGCGCCTGACTGAACAGCCTGCGGCGCTGCCGAATCCCGCGACCAGCACGGTGGTTGCCGATGAGTGATCCAGTTCGCCAGGGACCTGCAGGGGTGCCGATCCGCACCGACCTCGTCGAGGTCTTTGTTTTCCGCCGGACCGCAGCGGGCGTTGAGTTGCTGCAGATGCGCCGCAGATCCGCCTCGAAGATCGCCCCCGGCGCCTGGCAGCCGGTCATGGGTCACCTCGCGGCCGGGGAGAGGGCCTTCGACGGCGCCCGACGGGAGGTCGAGGAGGAGACGGGGCTGCACGGCGCCGCGTGTCTCGGCTGGTGGCAACTGGAGCAGGTCCGCCCCTTCTTCGTCGCGGGCGCCAATGCCGTCTTCCTCGCGCCGCGCTTCGTCGTCGAGGCGGACTCGTCCTGGGAACCGGTGCTCAATCGGGAACATGTTGCCTATCGCTGGGTGTCGCTGGGCGAGGCCGATGCCGCGTTCGTCTGGCCGGGCCAGCGCGAGGCTCTGCGTGAGTTCGCCCGCGACGTGCTGGAGCCGGGTGCTCCAGGCGCTGCGCTTCTGCGCCTGGCGTGAATCGAAACCGCGGCGGTCGGCCTATCGTCAGGGCATTGGCCGTGCGGCCGTGTCGGAGACTGTTGAATGAAACCTGCCGAGCCCGGCCCGTGCGTTCTGGTGATCTTCGGCGCCTCGGGCGACCTGACTCGGCGCAAGATCATCCCCGCGCTCTACGACCTCTTTCAGCGTGGTCAGATGCCGCGGAAGTTCGCGATCCTGGGGGTGAGCCGGAGCCCCATGAGCGACGAGGCCTACCGCGACCACCTTCGCGGCTGGGCGGTCGAGATGGCCAAGCAGAATTCAGATGCGGCGTGGGCGCAATTCGCCCGGCATCTCCACTACTGCTCTGCCGACGCGACGCATGCCGACGCCTTCACCGCGATCGGGGCGGCGATCGAAGCGACGGCGGCGCGGCACGATTGCGGGTCGAACATCCTCTTCTACCTGAGCGTCGCGCCGCAACTCTACATCCCCATTATCGACAACCTCGCTCAGTCGGGACTCATCACCGAAGGCAAGCGCTGGTGCAGCATCAACCGCGACGAAACGCCCTGGCAGCGCATCATCGTCGAGAAGCCCTTCGGGGTCGATCTCGAGTCGGCCCGGCTGCTCAACCGGGCGCTGGGCCGCACGTTCGAGGAGGAGTCGATCTTCCGGATCGACCACTACCTCGGCAAGGAACTGGTCCAGAATCTCCTCGTGCTGCGCTTCGCCAACACCATCTTTGAGCCGCTCTGGAATCGGCGCTACCTCGACCACGTGCAGATCACGGCGGCGGAGACCGTGGGGGTTGAATCGCGCGGAGAGTTCTATGACCAGGCCGGCGCCATTCGCGACATGATCCAGAGCCACCTGCTCCAGGTCCTCGCGCTCGTGGCGATGGAGCCGCCGGGGCGATACGCCGACGCCCCCATCCGGCGCGAGAAGATCAAGGTGATGGAGGCGATCCGGATTGCCACGCCGGAGCAGGCGGCAGGGCGGTGCGTGCTCGGCCAGTATGGCGGCGGCCAGCGCGGCGAAGCACCCTACCGGTCCGGCAAGGGCGTCGCGCCCGATTCCGAAACCGAGACCTTCGCCGCGATCCGTTTCGACATCGACAACTGGCGCTGGTCGGGCGTGCCTTTCTTCGTGCGCACCGGCAAGGCGATGGCGCGGAAACTCACGGAAGTGGTGCTGACGTTCCGACAGCCGCCCATCGACCTGTTCTCCTCCCTCTCCGAGGCGCATGCTTCGTGCGGCCATCGTCCCCCGAACCGCCTCATCATCAACATCCAGCCGGATGAGGGAATCAGTCTGCGCTTCGAGGGCAAAGTGCCCGGCGAAATGCGCATCGATTCGGTCAAACTGGATTTCGACTACGCGGCCCGCTTCGGCGGCGAGCCGATCGAAGCGTACGGCCCGCTGATTCTCGATGCGATGCGCGGCGACCAGACGCTCTTCAAGCACCGCGAGGAGGTCGAGGGGGCCTGGCGCGCCGTCGCCGCCTTTCTCGATCCGGCGCTGCGTCGGGGGATCGCCGGAAACTACGCGCCGGGATCCTGGGGGCCGCAGGATTCGGAAGTTCTGCTGGCAAACTCCGGTCGTACATGGCATAATCCCAGCATCGAGGAGACGCGCTGAGCCGCATGACCGATCCACGACCGATGGCCTACGACCTCTCCGAGACCCCGCCCGCGCCCAATCTGCCCGGGGAGGTCGTCGTCTGCGACACGGTCGAGGAACTCGTCGAGCGCATGTCCAGCGACCTGCTGAGCCACAGCCTCAACTGCTGGAGGGCGTTCGGCGACTTTCACATGGCCGTCTCCGGCGGCGCGACGCCCCAACCCTTCTACCGCCACCTCATGACCGACCCGATCTGCCGGGGGATTCCCTGGAAAAAGA
Organism: Phycisphaerae bacterium; assembly: GCA_039794345.1. Classification (GTDB taxonomy): domain Bacteria; phylum Planctomycetota; class Phycisphaerae; order Phycisphaerales; family UBA5793; genus UBA5793. The sequence goes on from JBDIVQ010000101.1 coordinate 13,307, forward strand.
CCCACCTCTGGTGCGTCGATGAACGGCGCGTCTCGTTTGATGACAGCCAGAGCAACTGGCGGATGATTGAGGAGCACTTCGGCGAGCACTCCGGCATCCCCCGGTCACAGCAGCATCCCATGGATGCGCTCTCAGAACACGTCGAAGATCACTACGAAAGGGCGCTGCGCTCGGCTTTGGAATGGCGCGAGCGGGGACATGATCGGCTCGACTACGTTCTTCTCGGCCTCGGGGCGGACGGGCACACCGCCAGCCTCTTCCCCCACAGCCCGGCGGTGCGCGAGCCGAATCGCCTGATCTGCATCAACACCGGCCCGACCGTCGTCCCTCCGGACCGCGTCACAATGACGCTGCCGCTGATCAACAGCGCGAGGTTCGTGGCTGTCATGATCACCGGCGAATCGAAGCAGGAAATCGTCTCGCGCCTCAGCGCCAACACGCACGCGACAGTTCAGGACCTGCCGATCCGCGGGGTGCGTCCCGTCGGCGGAACGCTTTGCTGGTACCTTGACCGGGCCGCGGCTACGGCGGTTCCCTGACTTGAAGACGCTTCGGCGGCGGTGTATTCTTCACCAGTCAGCCGCGGTTCCATCCCCGCTGACGGCTGCAGATGTAGCTCAATTGGATAGAGCTCCTGACTACGGATCAGGGGGTTGGGGGTTCGAATCCCTCCATCTGCGTTTTCCGACGGGCAGTGAATCCCACCCCGACAACTGCAACCGACGCTCCCGATCGCCCGGCGCCCACTCCATCGCCCGGCGCTGCGCCTGCGCCTGCCCGCCCCCGGCGGCGCCGGTGGTGGCAATGGTGGCTGATCCTCCTGGCCGCTTCCCACCTCGTGCAACTCGTCTGGCCCGGCCGGCCCCATCACGACCCGGACCAGAGCCGTTTCATGCTTCCCGCGGTTGACGGTTCGCGCTTCGATCCATCGCGCCCCGTCAGGCTCGCGTATCGCGACCAGGGCGCCGGAGAGACCATCGTGCTCCTGCACGGCAGCCCGATGGTCGGAAGCGAGTTTGATCTGCTCGCGCCGATGCTCGCCGAGCACTTTCGCGTCCTCACGATCGACCTGCCGGGCTTCGGCGATTCGACGTGGACGATTCCCGACTACAGCCACGAAGCCCATGCGCGATACGTGCTGGC
>JBDIVQ010000102.1:0-14417 GCA_039794345.1 Phycisphaerae bacterium
CCCGTGCTGACGCGTGGGGCTCGGTTCCAATCATCGCGCAGCGATGATCCGAGCCCCGACCGTAAGGGAGGGTCTTCGCCGAACACCAGCCTTCGCCAATCGATTCAGCAAGAGTCGCGCCCACGCGCTGACGCGCCCGCCATCGCCGCACGCCCCCGATCACCCCACATCCAACACCCGTGCTCACGCGTGGGGCTCGGCTTCGATCATCGCAATGCGCGCAGGTCCGGTCGTGACCTGACGATTGCCGTGGCGCGTGCTTTGCGATCTCTGCGGTGAATGACCCGCCTTGAAAGGTCTGAAAGTGCGAGTGCGCGAACATCAAGGGGAAGGCGAAGAAGCCGGATCGCTTCGAGACTTCAGTCGCGGAAGCCGCACTGCGTCGGCGCTTCGGCCTGGGCGCAGACGTGCCGGCCATCAAACTCTGCGCGGAACGACGGAGAAGGGGGGCGCTACGCGCCCCGGCTCGAGCGGATGCGGTCGCCGCTGCCCGTGCCGCCGAGGAAGCCGGCGTAGTTGCGCATGAGCAGGTTCGCTTCGATCCGCTGCACGAAGTCAAGCCCGACGCTGACGACGATGAGCAGGCCGGTGCCGCCGAGGAAGCTCGAAACGACCCAGGGAATGCCCAGGCCCGTCGCGACGACCGTCGGAATGACGGCGATGATCGCGAGGAACCCTGCGCCGACGTAGGTGACGCGCTCGAGGACGGTTTCGAGATACTCCGCAGTGCGCGGCCCGGGGCGCAACCCGGGGATGAACGAGCCGTGGTTGCGCAACTGCTCGGACATCTCCTTGGGGTTGAACTGGACCGTCGTCCAGAAGTAACTGAAGAAGTAGATGAGGAGGATCTCGATGACGACGTAGGGGTAGTTGCCCATGGTGAAGGAGCGGCCGAGGAAGTCGGTGAGCCGCTGCCACCACTCAACATCGCTGCGCTGGCCGAGTTGAGCCAGGCTGCTCAGGCCGACCGAGGGGAAGATCATCAGCGACTGCGCGAAGATGATGGGCATGACGCCGCCGTGGTTGATGCGCAGGGGGAGGAAGGCCTTCTGCCCGCCGTAGACCTTGCGGCCGCGCGTGTGCTTGGCCTGCTGGATGGGGATGCGGCGCTGGGCGACGGTGATGACGATCGCCCCGGCGGTCACGGCGACGAAGGCGCAGACGAGGAAGATGATCGAAAGCGGGCCGTACGACGCATCGCTCGTCGCGTCAAGGCTGAAGTCGGAGATGACGAGGCTGACGGCGGCGGGCATGCGCGCCAGAATGCCGGCGGTGATGATGAGCGAAACGCCGTTGCCAAGGCCGTACTTGTCGATCTGCTCGCCGAGCCACATGAGGAACGTCGTGCCGGCGACGAGCGCAAGGACGCCCTGAATGCGGAAGGACCAGAGGAGCCCGAGGTTGTCCGAGATGGCGGGGTAAATCAGCCCCTGGGACTGCATGTAGGTGAGCCAGCCGAACCCCTGGAGGATGCACAGGCCGATCGTGGCGTAGCGAGTCCACTCCTGGATTTTCTGCCGGCCGGTCGGGCCCTCCTTCTGGAGTTTCTTGAGCGGCTCCCAGGCGGAGGCGAGGAGTTGGAAGATGATCGCGGCGGAGATGTAGGGCATGACGCCCAGGCCGAAGATCGTGGACTGGCCGAGATCGCCCCCCGTGAACGTGGAAATGTACTGCGTCAGTTTCTGCGCCGCCCCCGACTCCTCGTTCGCGGACTCGAAGAAGGCGGCGAGGCGCGACTGATCGACGCCCGAGAGCGGAACCCAGAAACCGATCCGGTAGATCGCCAGCATCGCGATCGTGAAGAGCAGTTTGTTCCTCAGTTCAGGGATGCGAAAGACATTGAGGAAGGCCTGTAGCATGGTGGGCAAGCCGATCTGCGTTTCACTCGGGAAGCATCATCGTCGCGCCGGCGGCGCGGGTTGCCGGGGCCGGCATGGTCAGGTTTGCGCGGGCTTCTTCGTTGAAGGGCGCTTCCAGGGCTTCTTCTCGCTCAGTTCGATCGTCCCTCCGGCTTTTTCGATCTTCTCGCGAGCCGCGGCGGACACCTGCCCGGCGCGAACGGTGAGGCGCCGGGAGAGTTCGCCGCACCCGAGCACCTTCACGGGCAGGGCTTCATCACGGACCAGCCCCTTCGCGATGAGGGAGTCGGCGCTGACCGTCTCTCCGTCGGCGAAGTGCTTCTGAAGGTCGCGCACGTTGACGACGGAGTACCGGGTGGCGAAGTTCTTATTGGAGAATCCGCGCTTGGGGATTCGCCGGAAGTACGCCAGCTGGCCGCCTTCTCGGGCGAGTTTCTCACTCCAGCCGCTGCGCGACTTGGCGCCCTTGTGACCGCGGCCGGAGGTCTTGCCGAGGCCCGAGCCGCGGCCGCGGCCGACTCGCTTGCGATCCTTGTGTCGTTCGACGAGGCTGGTGATCTCATGGATCATCATGATGGAACTCTCTTTCGGACGTGCGTGACGGAACGAATCCGCCCGCGGGAACTGACGATAGTGCGGCGGCCGGCCGAGAGGCGTGCGCCGGGGCGGGGGTCTACTGCTGAGCGGATCCTTCGGTCCCCTGACCTTCCTCGGCCCCTTCGCGACGGGATCGACCTCGTCCGCGGCCTCCGCCGCGACGTCCGCCGCTCTGATCCTCGCGCTTCGGCGGGGCCTTGCGAACGTACTCGATCTCCGGCGCGTTGGCGGTAAACTCCTCGACGTGGGTCGTTTCGATGGAGACGCCGCGAAGTTCCTCGACGCGCTGCTTGGAGCGAAGCTGCTCCAGGCCGTTCATCGTCGCCTTGACGAGATTCTTCTTGTTCGTCGAGCCGTAACACTTGGTGAGGCAGTCGCGCACGCCGGCGAGTTCGAGGACGGCGCGGACGGTGCCGCCCGCGACGACTCCCGTGCCGGGACTGGCGGGGAGGAGGCGGACTTCGCTGGCGCCGAAGCGCCCGAGGACGGAATGGGGGATCGTGCCCTTGATGAGTTCGACCTTGAGGAGGTCGCGCCGGGCGGTTTTCTCGGCCTTCTCGATGGCGGGGGGCACTTCCTTGCCCTTGGCATAGCCGAAGCCGACCCGGCCGCGCCGGTCACCGACGACCACCAGCGCGCCGAAACTGAAGCGCCGGCCGCCCTTGACCGTCGCGGCGGTGCGGAAGACGCCGACGGTGCTCGATTCAAACCCCTGGGATTCGCTTGATTCGTCGATCATGTGTGGTCATCCGATCCCGATCGCTCATGGCGAGCGGGTTGCGGCCTCTCCTGCGTGTGGTTAGAACTGAAGCCCACCCTTGCGGGCCGCCTCCGCCATGGCCTTGACGCGGCCGTGGTACCGAAGACCGCTGCGGTCGAACTGAACGCGGCTCACCCCGGCCTTGATGGCCCGCTCGGCGAGAAGCGTGCCGACGGTCGCCGCGGCGGCGCAGTCGCGCGTTGACTGGCCCTTGAACTCGGGATCGCGCGAACTGGCGGCCGCGAGCGTTCGTCCCGCCACGTCGTCGATGACCTGGGCGTAGACGTACTTGAGGGAGCGGTAGATCGACAGGCGCGGCCGGTCGGGGGTCCCGAAGATGCGTTTGCGCAGCCCGCGCCGGCGGCGCTGGCGGCGGAGAACTCGATCCGATGTGCGACTCATGACTCATTCCTCCCGGGCCGGTGCCCGAGCCGATGCGGCTTTCCGCGCCCCGCTCAGCGGCCGACGACGGTCTTGCCTTCCTTGCGGATGATCTGCTCGTCCGCATACTTCACGCCCTTGCCGTTGTAAGGCTCGGGCTTGCGCTTGGCGCGAATGGTGGCGGCGAACTGTCCGATCGCCTGCTTGTCCGGCGAGGTCAAGGTGATGAACTGGCGCTCGACGGCGACCTTGATCCCCGCGGGGACGGGCAACTCGACGGGCTTGGAGTAGCCGAGGTTCATGACCAGTTTGTTGCCCTGGACGTTGGCGTTCCAGCCCACGCCGATGACTTCAAGTTTCTTCTCGTAGCCCTTCGTCACCCCGCGGATCATGTTCTGGATGAGCGAGCGCGTCGTGCCCCAGTAGGCCTTGTACGCCTGGTCGCGCATCTTCGACTCGGGGATGGTGCAGACGATTTCCCGCTTGTCGGGCTGCCACTGCACGCTCACCTCGGGCCGATGGGTGACCTGAAGTTTGTTCGCGCCCTTTTCGATCGTGACCGTGCGGTTCGCCACCGTGACGTTGACGCCGGCGGGCACGGGGACGGGTTTCTTTCCGACTCGAGACATGATTCACACTCCTGCCGATCCCCGCGTCGATCGGTCCGCGTGGGCGGATCGACCGGACGGGAGGCGCGCTCGTCAATCGACGGTCGCGAGCAATTCGCCTCCGACTTTGAATTCCCGACACTTCCGGTCACTGAGCACGCCGCGGCTGGTGGAGACGATGGAGATTCCCAGGCCGTCGAGGGGTCGCTTGAGGTTGTCCACGCCGGTGTAGACGCGGCGGCCGGGCTTGCTCTCGCGCCGCAGGTTATGCAGGACCGTCTCGCCGCGCGGCCCGTACTTGAGGTGCACGCGGATGAGCCCGCCCAGGCCGTTGTCGATGACGTCGTAGCGCTCGATGTAGCCTTCGTCGCGCAGCACGTCGCAGACGCCGCGGCAGACGCGGCTGTTGATGCAGTTGACGGTGCTCGCGCGGTTCTGCAGACCGTTGCGGATGCGCGTGAGCAGGTCGGAGATCGGGTCGTTGAATGACATCAGTCAAACCCTCGTGTGTTCGTTCAGTCGCCGGCTCCGCGTCCGCGCTGGTGAGTCGCGGGCGTCGGGCGGGCGGTGTGTTACCAACTGGCCTTGCGCATTCCCGGGATGAGCCCCTGGTGGGCGAGTTCGCGGAGCATAATGCGGCTGACGCGGAACTTGCGGTACACGCCCCGAGCCCGCCCGGTGATCTCGCACCGGCGCACCTTGCGCGTCGAGAATTTGGGCGTTCTCTTCAACTTGGCCATCTGTGCTTTCGTCGCCATGAGTTTGTTCCTTCGCGGCCGGGCCGCGCCTGCTCGCCCTGAGTCGCTTACGAGTCTTCCCGCTTGAAGGGCCAGCCGAGTTCGGCGAGGACGAAGCGGCTGATCGCGGGGTTGGAGTTGCGGAATGAGACGTTGATGTGCATGCCGTGCGAGAAGGTCACCTTGCCCATGTCGATTTCGGGGAAGACGGCCTGTTCGCTGAACCCGAAGGAGTAGTTCCCCTGCTTGTCGAAGGAGGAGTCCTTGAGTCCGCGGAAGTCCTTCACGCGGGGAATCGCCAGATGCATGATGCGCTCGAGGAGGCTCCACATGCGGTCGCGCCGCACGGTCACCATCGCCGCCGAGGTGGCGCCCTCGCGCACCTTGAAGTTCGCCACCGACTTCTTGGCGGTGAGGAGCACGGGTTTCTGGCCCGAAATGGTCGCGAGCGTGCCGAGCACCGTGTCGCGCACCTCGGGCTTGAGTTTGTTGTTCTCGAGCTGCTTGCCCATGCCGGTGTTGATCACGACCTTCTCGATGCGCGGCAGCGCCATCGGGTTCGTGATGCCGAACTTCTCCATCACCTTGGGGAGAACGTCCTTTTCGAACTTCTCCTGGAGGGAGGGCTTGACTCGCTTGGGTGCGGTGGCAGTCGCTGTCATGGTCGATCATCCCGTCAAGTGCGGCGGCCGGAGCCGTCGCGCGTCGGTCAGGTTTTCCTTCCGGTTCCGGTTTTCTTGGTGCTGCTGGCGGCCTTGCGGCCGGCGGTCCGGCCCGCGGAGGCCTTGCCGCCCCCGGCCTTGGCGCCGCTCTTGCGCCGCGCGGCTTTCTTCTTCGAGGCGGCGCGGCGCGAGGGCCCGGCCGCGGCGCCCGCCCCGCCGCGGGACTGGCGCGGCCCATGGACGGCGCCGAGTTCCTGCCCGCCGCGGGCTGCGATGCGCACCTTCGATCCGTCGCTCTTGACGACGAAGCGGACGCGCGTGGGCTTGCCGTCCACCACGGGGCTGACATTGGAGAGATGAATGGGCATCTCGCGCGTGATGACGCCGCCCTGCGGATTCGTCTGCGAAGGCTTGAGGTGCTTGGTGCGGGTGTTGAGTCCCTGCACGATGACCTGGCTGCTCTTGGGAATGACCTTGAGCACCGTGCCGGTGCGGCCGCGGTCCGAGCCCGCGGTCACCATGACTGTGTCGCCCTTGCGGACATGAGCGGGCATGATCAGAGCACCTCCGTGGCAAGCGAGACGATCTTGAGGTAGTTCTTCTCGCGGAGTTCGCGGGCGACGGCGCCGAAAATGCGCGTGCCCTTCGGGTTGCCGTCGTCGTTGATGAGGACGACGGCGGAACTGTCAAACCGGATGAGCGACCCGTCCGGCCGGCGCGTCGGATAGGCGGTGCGGACGACGACGGCCTTGACCTTGTCGCCGGCCTTGACATCTCCTCCGGGGAGAGCCTTCTTGACGGCGCAGATGACGCGGTCGCCGACCCCCGCGGTTCGCCGCTTGAAGCGGCCCCGGGCCGTCGATCCGCCCAGCACGCGGATGATGTAGGCGACCTTGGCGCCCGTGTTGTCCGCGACATCGACTCTGGCTTCTTGTTGCAGCATGGCTTGATCCGTTCATCTCAGACCGAGGCCGCGGAGGGCGGCGCGATCGGTTGTCGTGCGATCAGGCGACGACGGCCTGCCCCTCGTCATGGAGCGACACTTCTCCCACCGCGGTCGCGAGCACGCGAACCACCTTCCACCGCTTGGTCTTGCTCATGGGGCGGCAGGGCATGATCTCGACCCGGTCTCCGACGGCGCTGATGTTCTTCTCGTCGTGGACGGTGCGGAACGCCCGGCGCTTGATGAACTTGCCGTACTTGGGGTGGCGCACCTGGAACTCAATGCGCACGCGGCGGGTCTTGTCGGTCGTGGCGCGATCGACGATTCCCTCTTCGAGGGGCCGCACGCGGCGTGACTTGCTGGCGGGGGCGGCGGTGGTCATGACTGGCTCTGCCTTTCGATCTCGCGTCGGCGGCGCTCCGTGAGCAGCCGCGCCACGTCCTTGCGGTTCTTGGGGAACTGGGAGGAATCTTCGATCTTCTCCGTCACGGCCTGGGTGCGAAGATCGAAGAGGTGGCGCCGGATGCGATCGATCTCGACCGCCACTTCCTCATCGCTCAGTTTGTGTACTTCTTTCGCCTTCATGTCGTGGTCCCGGTTCCGGCGCGGATCGTCGCGGCGCCGCGCGCTAGGTTCGTCAGACGGCCAGTCGCCTCGTGATGAGTCGGCATCGGACGGGCATCTTCATCGCGACGCGCGCCAGGGCGCCTTGCGCCGCCTCGTGGGGCACGCCGGCGATCTCGAAGAGGACCGTGCCGGGCTTGACGCGTGCAGCCCAGTACTCGGTTTCGGCCTTGCCCTTGCCCATGCGCGTCTCGATGGGCTTCTTGGAAATCGGCTTGTCGGGGAAAACGCGGATGAAGACCTTGCCCTCGCGCTGGAGGAAGTGGGTGCAGGCAACGCGGCCCGCTTCGAGTTGCCGGGCGCTCACCCAGGCGTGTTCGAGCGATTGCAGGCCATAGTCCCCGTAGGCGACGTAGTTCCCCGCGGACGCGTTGCCGCGCAGGCGGCCGCGCTGCTGCTTGCGGAACTTCATTCTCTTGGGCATTCGAGGCATCGGAACTCATCCTCTCGTCTGTCAATCCTGCGCCGAGGCGCAGTCGGAAGCACACCCGGCGACTAGCGCCGTCCTCGCGCGCGGGCCCGGTCGCCGGCCGCGGTGGACTCGGCTTCCTCGCCCGCTTCGTAGAGACCCTTGTACACCCACACCTTCACGCCGATCGTCCCCGACTTGGTGAAACTCGGCGCGAAGCCGTAATCCACGTTCGCCTGGAGGGTCTGGAGCGGAATGGACCCGAGCGCGACGGTGAGGCTGCGGCTCATCTCGGCCCCGCCGAGACGCCCGGAGACGCTAATCTTGACCCCCTTGGCGCCGGCCTGCATCGCGCCTTCAGCGCGCATCTTCAGGATGCGCCGGAAACTCGCCCGCTTCTTCAACTGCTCCGCGATGCCCTCGGCGATGAGTTTGGCGTTGGTGTCCGGACTCTTGATCTCGACGATCTTGATCGAGACCTGGCGGCCGGTCATGGTCTGGAGGTCCTGCTGGAGCTTCTCGACCTCCGCGCCGCGCGGGCCGATGACCAGCCCCGGCCGGGCCGTCTTGAGCACGATCGAAAGTTCCTGCCGCGTCCGCTCGATGTGAATCTCCGAGACGGCGGCAAAGGGCGGCGTGCGATTGAGGCGCTTGTCCACGTACTCACGGATGCGGTAATCCTCCACGAGCAGTTCGCCGTAGAGCGCCTTGGGCGCGTACCAGCGGCTGCGATGCGGCTCGGTGATGCCGACCCTGAATCCGAGCGGATGACACTTCTGTCCCATGGTTCGACCAGTCCGTTTCCTGGGGCGCGGGCCCCGTGTCTCATCTCTCGCGGGCGGGCGCTTCGACGCCGCACCGGCCTGCTCCTGCTTACGCCACCGCCACCGCGACGCGCACGTGGCTGGACCGTTTCATGATGGGGTGCGCCCGGCCGCGGTCCTTGGGCTGGAAGCGCTTCATCGTCGGACCTTCATCCACGCGCGACTCGCTCACGACGAGTCGGCTGAGATCCGCCTCGTTGTCCTCCGCCGACGCGATCGCCGACTCGAGGGCCTTGCGCACGAACACCGCCGCCCGCTTCTTGCTGAACTTCAGCACGGTCAGGGCGGTGTCGATGTCGCGGCCTCGGATCAGGTCGGACACGAGGCGCACCTTGCGGGGAGAGATGCGCGCCCATTTGTGCGTGCCGTCGAAGTCCGCGATGTCGCTCACCCGGACGCGAAGCGCGGCGGCGAGGGCGCGGATGTCTTCGCGCTTCGGCACCGGCTTGAAGTTGCCCTTCGTCCAGTTGCGCAGCGCCGAGAGAGCGTTGATGCCCGGCCGCTTGAGGACCGGCGCCAGATCTTCGGGGCTGGCCCCGACGACCTTCATCGCCGCGCTGAATCGTTGTGCATTGAGGATCATGATGCGTCAACCTCTCGTCGGGCGCCGCCTCAGGCCTTGGCGCCGGAGACGATGCCTTCCTTCTTGTTCGTGTGGCCGCGGAACTGCCGCGTGGGACTGAACTCGCCGAGTTTGTGTCCGACCATGTCCTCCGTCACGAAGACGTCGAGGAACGATCGGCCGTTGTGCACCTTGAAGGTGTGCCCGACGAACTCGGGAACGATCGTGCAGCGGCGCGCCCAGGTCTTGATCGGCTCGCGCCGTCCTCCCTGCGACATCCTCATCACCTTGTTGAAGAGATGCTCTTCGACGAAGGGGCCTTTTTTCAGTGATCGAGCCATGATTCGCTTTCCTCTTCACCGGCGGAGCCAAGCCCTCCGCCGCGTCGTTTCGATACCTCAGAGCGTCAATTGCCCGTAGCGCTTGCTGCGGCGGCGGCGGATGATCCGCTTCGCCGAGGCGAGTTTGCGCTTGCGCGTCCGCCCGCCCTTGGCGAAGACGCCCGTCTTGCTTGCCGGCGCCCGGCCGCCCTTGGACTTGCCCTCGCCCCCGCCCAGCGGATGGTCATAGTGGTTGCGCACCACGCCGCGCGTCTTGGGCTTGCGCCCCCGATGCCGGCTGCGGCCGGCCTTGCCCAGCCGCACCTGCTGGTGATCCGCGTTGCCGACCTCGCCGATCGTGGCGCGGCAGTCGATGGAAACCTGACGGATTTCCCCCGAGGGCATCACCAGCGTCGCCCACTTCTCTTCGCGGTTGGTCAGGCGGGCCGACATCCCCGCCGCGCGGCACAGTTGCCCGCCCTTGCCCGGCACCATCTCGAGGCAGTGCACGTTCAGGCCCGTGGGGATGTACCTGAGCGGCATGCAGTTGCCGACCTTCGGCTCGATGCGCTGACGGCTGCTCAGGATCACCTCGCCGTCCTTGATCCCCTTGGGAGCGATGATGTAGCGCCGCTCTCCGCCTTCGTACTCGAGCAGCGCCAGGTGGGCCGAGCGGTTCGGGTCGTACTCGACGCCGATGACCTTCGCAGGGACATCGTCGAGCCGGCGCTTCCAGTCGATGGCGCGATAGCGGCGCTTGTGTCCCCCGCCGCGGCCCCAGGCGGTGATCTTCCCCTGGTTGTTGCGCCCGGCCGTCTTCGAATACTGGCGCAGCAGCGACTTCTCAGGCGTCTGCTTGGTCACCTCGGCATGAAGGTTGACCGAGGAGTTCCTCCGCCCGGCGCTGGTTCTTTTGTAGACTCGAATCGGCATGACTCAGATCCCTTCGATCGCGCCCCGGCCCGTCGCCGCGACGCCTCGCTTCAGAACAGTTCAATACGGTCGTCGGGATGGACCCGCACGACGGCCTTGCGCAGGTCCGGCGTCCTCGTGTAGCCGAACCGCGTCCGGCGGACCTTGCCGATGCGGTTGGCGGTGTTGACGCTCGTCACGCGCACCTTGTACAGCTCCTCGACGGCGCGCCTGATGTCCTGCTTGGTGGCGCGGCGATCCACTTCGAAGACGTAGCGGTTCTCTTCCGCCGCGCCCGAGTTCTTCTCCGTGACCAGCGGCTTGCGGATGACGGTGGTGGCTTCCATCAGCGGCCTCCCTTCTTCGCGGTGGAGGCGGGAGCGCCGCCCGCGGCGCCGCCCGTGCACTGCCGCCCCTCGATGAAGGCCGCGAGATGCGCCCTCTCGATCACCAGGTAGCGGTGGTTGAGCAGTTCAAACGCGTTCAACTGCTCCCAGCGGATCGTGTCCACCCCCTCAAGGTTGCGGGCGCTGCGGCGGGCGTTCACGTTGGCGGTGTCGAGGGCGACGAGGCAGGAGCGGTCGATGCCGACCTTTTCGAGCAGCGACTTGAACATCGCCGTCCTCGGCGCGTCGAAGTCGATCCGGTCGATGACCTTGATCTCCTGATCGACGGCCTTGGCGAGCAGGGCGTTGCGGTTGGCGAGGCGGCGCATCTTGCGGGGCATGTCCTTGCGGAAGTTCGCGCCGGTGCGGGTCTTGGCGAAGGCGACGCCGCCGCCCTTCATGATGTTGGTGCGCACGGTGCCGCGGCGGGCGTTGCCCGTGCCTTTCTGCTTGAAGAGTTTTCGCGTGGAGCCTTCAACGCGGCCGCGGTTCTTCGTCCGCGCCGAACCCTGCCGCCGGTTGGCGTGGGAACGGACGTAGGCCTGCTTGAGCAGCGCGGGGCGGATTTCGCCGCCGAGCAGCGCTTCGTCGACGCTGAAGGTGTCGACCTGCTTTCCATTCAAATCGTAAACAGGCAGTTCGATCATGGTGGTTCCACCTTGCCTCAGTCCGCCCCGGAGTCACGCGGGTGTCTCCCGTGCGGGTTGAAGGCTCGTTTCGCCTATCCTCCGGCGCCATCCATCAATGTTCCGGCGCGGCAGGAATCGACTCGGTTCGCTGCTGCTTGAGCCGCGTTGCTCATTCTGTCGCCGCCGGGCAGTACCCATCTGGTCGTCGGGCTTTCCCGGCCGGGGGGGGCTCTCGCCCCGCCCGATTTCACAAAGTCATTCGCTCTGCTGGGGTTAGTTCTTCTTCTTGCCGCTCACCGCGAGTTGCTTGGAGCGGCCCAGACGCACCGAAGTGCGGACAAAGAGTAGGCTGCCATTCGGCCCGGGGACAGCCCCCTTGACCAGCAAAATGTTCTTTTCCGGCTGAATCTCAATCACATCGAGGTTGCGAACCGTGACCCGCGCGTTGCCCATCTGCCCGGCCATCTTCTTGCCCTTCTTGGGCTTGGGGCCGGTGCCGCGGTTCGTGGCGTGGCCGGCGATCGAGCCGGGCGAGCGATGCTTGCGCTCCGTGCCGTGCGACGCGCACAGGCCCTTGAAGTTGTGTCGCTTCATCGTGCCCTGGAAGCCCTTGCCCTTGCTCACCCCCACCACATCCACGTACTTCGTCCCCTCGAAGACTCCAACGGTCAGTTGCTGCCCGAGTTCGGCGTCCTTCGCATCCCCCTCGAGGCGGATCTCCCGATGGAACTTCTTGGGCGTCACGCCCGCCCTGGCGTCATGACCGATCAACGGCATCGTCGTCCGACCCGGCTCGACGTCCTCAAACGCGATCTGGATCGCGCTGTAGCCGTGATCGTCCCTGGACTTGATCTGGGTGACGTAGCACGGCCCGGCCTGAATTACCGTCACCGGGACGTTCTTTCCCTCTTCAGTGAAGTAACGCGTCATGCCGACCTTGCGGCCGAGGAGTGCCTTGCTCATGGCGAAGATGCTCCGATTCAGGCCAGAGGTTGCCCGCGAGGGGTCGGCGAACGATCGCCGGCGTCGTCGGGGAACATGGCCGGTGCTGAAATCCTCTTGTTTTTCCGGGAGATCGGCCCTGCCGGAGCCGGGCCGACCAACCCACCAATGCAAACGGCCGCCCTCTCAGGCGACCGCAACGACCACTCCACTCACGCTTTGATCTTCACGAAAACACCCGCCGGGACCACGAGGCGATTGAGCGCTTCGACCGTGCGGGAGTTGGGTTCCTGGATGTCAATGATGCGCTTGTGGGTGCGGATCTCAAACTGCTCGCGGCTCTTCTTGTCGATGTGCGGCCCGCGCAGCACCGTATAGCGCTCAATCCGCGTCGGCAGCGGGATCGGACCCGACACGCGGGCGCCCGTGCGCTTGGCGTGATCGACGATCTCGCGGGCCGAGGCGTCCAGCGCCTGGTGGTCATAGGCTTCCATGCGGATACGAATCTTGGCTTCGGTCATTGAGTCACCTGGGATCGACTGCGAGCGTTCAACCGCGACGCCAGGAGCGACCCCTTCGGCGCCGTCTCCTGGCCGCTGGTCAGCACACCTGCCTGGCCCACCACCGGACTGGCGCGTCAGCCACCATGGCCGGCGCGCGGTGAAAAGCCCGCAAGTATACGAATCCGCCGGGGCAGGTCAACTCGGCGGGATCACCCCACGCGCGGGTGCCGTGGTCCGGAGGGAGGCTTTGCGGCCGGAGGGCCACGCGGTTGCGTCGCTCGTGGATCAGCGATGATTCGATCACCATTCGTGCACTCGCGTGGCCCGCGCCCCCCGGGCGTCGCTTGACCACGGCACCCCCATGTCCGCCAGAGAGCCAGACTGCACCCGGATCATGGATCAAGCAACCCCATCTCCGCTGCGAAGGTGCAACCCGCATTCCGGGCACCGCGCCGGCGGCGCCGACCCCGTCGGTGGAGCGACGGCGTAGCCGCACTGCGGACAGCCCGACGGCGGCATGGCAATCACCCACGCCGCGATCCGGCGTGAAAACACCCCCAGCGCCGCGCCGACGACCACCATCCCGATTCCCCGGTAGAACGACTGCATCTCCCCCACGTCTTCCCACGTGCGGAAGGCAAGGCCGAAATCCATCGTGCCTATCCCCAGCGCCAGCCGCTTGAGCATCAGGTACGCCCCGACGGCGACGAGGATGACCGCGATCGCGCGAATGGCCCACATCGCGCACCCGCGCAGGGCGTTGATCCGATCGGGCGTGAACCTGAACGTCATGTTCGTCCTCCACGGACCGAGGCTCAATGATCCCGGTCAAGGATAGATCAGACGGACCCGCAATCGAGAGGTACGATGCACTCGCCTCCACAATTGCACACGGAGCCGCTCTCATGCGAAAGCCCATCCTCCTGATCGCGCTGCTCACACTCGCCCCCGGCTGCGCCGAGCCTTCCCCGCGCTGGTGGAAGGGCAACACCCACACGCACACGCTCTGGAGCGACGGCGACGCCGCGCCCGAGATCGCCGCCGCGTGGTACCGCGAGAATGGCTACCACTTCCTCGTCCTCTCCGACCACAACATCCTCTCGCGCGGCGAAAAGTGGTTCCCCATTCTCGATGCGCCGCGCAGCCGCCTCACGAGCGAGCGCGTGGATGATCTCATCGCCCGCTTCGGGTCTGACCGCGTCGAGGTGCGCGAAGTTGAAGGCAAACGCGAGATGCGCCTGCGCACGCTCGATGAACTCCGCGAAGACTTCGAGCGGCCCGGCGCCTTCATCTTCATCGAGGGCGAGGAGATCACCGACTCCTTCAACCGCCTGCCGGTGCACATCAACGGCCTGAACCTCGCCGAACTCATCAGGCCGCAGGGAGGCGAGAGCGTGCTCGACGTCATGCAGCGCAACCTCGACGCCGTCATCGCCCACGGCCATGCGCACGACCGCACGACGCTGGCGCACGTCAACCATCCCAACTTCGGCTGGGGGGTAAGCGTTGACGACATCGCCCGCCTGCGCGGCGAGCAGTTCTTCGAAGTCTACAACGGCCACCGCAGCGTGCGCAACCACGGCGACACCGACCACCCCGGCACCGAGGAGATGTGGGACATCGCGCTGACGAAGCGACTGACCGAACTCAATCTCAGCCCGCTCTACGGCCTGGCCACCGACGATGCGCACAACTACCACGAGATTCCCGAGGGGCACTCCAACCCCGGCCGCGGCTGGATCATGGTGCGGGCCGAATC
>JBDIVQ010000103.1:0-14358 GCA_039794345.1 Phycisphaerae bacterium
TGGGCGATACTGGACTCGAACCAGTGACCTCACGGGTGTGATCCGTGCGTTCTAGCCAACTGAACTAATCGCCCGGTGGACGATGGTAGGGCCGGGCGTGCGGGGGTCAAACTCCGTGGCGGGGGCGAGGGGCTTTGTCCGGGCGGGAGGGTCGATTGTCGCGGCCGGGCCGTAGAATGCTGCGGCGGCCGTCGCGGGCGCCGCCGGTGGAGGGTCGATCAGGGAGCATGGCGCGCATGTCAGAGTCGATGATGCACTTTCCCGAGCCGGTCAACGAGCCGGTTCACTCCTACGCCCCGGGCACGCCGCAGCGGGATTTGCTCTGCGCGGAACTGGCGTCGCAGCAGCGCGCGACGATCGAGATCCCGCTGATCATCGGGGGGCGCGAGGTGCGCACGGGTCGAATCGTCGAGGCGCTGGTCCCCCACCGCCGCGGGCTGGTGCTGGCGCGCGTCCACCAGGGGGGCGAAGGGGAGGCGATCGCGGCCGTCGAGGCGGCGCGGCGCGCCAAGGTCGAGTGGATGGGCCTTTCGGCGGCGGACCGGGGGGCGGTCTTCCTCCGCGCGGCCGAACTGCTCGCCGGACCGTGGCGCGACCGCATCAATGCGGCGACGATGCTCAACCAGTCCAAGACGTGCCACCAGGCGGAGATCGACGCGGCGTGCGAACTCATCGATTTCTTCCGCTTCAACGTGAGTTTCATGGAGCGGATCGAGAGGCAGGTGCAGCCGGACGTCTCGCCGCGCGGCACGTGGAACCGGGTGGAGTGCCGGCCGCTCGAGGGGTTTGTGTACGCGGTGACGCCCTTCAATTTCACGAGCATCGCGGGGAATCTGCCGCACGCGCCCGCGCTGATGGGCAACACGGTGGTGTGGAAGCCATCGCCGCACGCGCAGTACAGCAACTGGCTGGTGATGAAGTTGTTCGAGTCGGCGGGGCTGCCGCCGGGCGTGATCAACTTCGTTCCCGGCGACGCGCCGACGATTACGGCGGCGGTGCTCGCGCAGCCTGACTTCGCGGGCCTGCACTACACCGGCTCGACGGCCGTGTTCCGTTCGCTGTGGCGTCAGGTCGGTGACCGGCTCGACGCCTATCGCGAGTATCCGCGCCTCGTCGGCGAGACGGGCGGCAAGGACTTTCTGGTGGCGCACGCCTCGGCCGATGCGGGCGCGGTGGCCGCGGCGCTGATCCGCGGCGCGTACGAGTTCCAGGGGCAGAAGTGCTCGGCGCTCTCGCGCGCCTACCTGCCGCGGTCGATGTGGAGCGCGATGCGCGATGGGCTGATCGCCGAGATCCGCACGATCCGCATGGGCGACGTGGCCGACTTGAGCAACTTCATGGGGGCCGTGATTCACCGCGACGCGTTCGAGCGCTGCGAGCGCGCCATCGCGCGGGCGCGGGCGGATGCGTCGTGCTCGATCCTCGCGGGAGGCGTGTGCGACTCCGCGCAGGGCTGGTTCGTTGAACCGACGCTCATTGAGACGGCCGATCCGCTCAGCGCCGCGATGTGCGAAGAGATTTTCGGCCCGATCCTCAGCGTCTTCATCTACGAGGATGGCGAGTTCGAGGAGGCGCTGGCGCTGTGCGATTCCACCTCGCCCTACGGCCTGACCGGGGCGATCTTCGCCGACGATCGGCGGGCGATCGCCGCGGCGATGCAGCGGCTGCGCTTCGCGGCCGGAAACTTCTACATCAACGACAAGCCCACCGGCGCGGTTGTGGGTCAGCAGCCCTTCGGCGGGGCGAGGGCGAGCGGGACGAACGACAAGGCGGGTTCGGCGCTCAACCTCCTCCGCTGGATGTCGCCGCGCACGATCAAGGAAAACTTCGACCCGCCGCGCGACTATCGGATGCCCTACATGGGAAAGGCGTGAGCAACCGCTGACGCCGGGCTCGGGCGCCGACGGGTGCGCTGGGAGCGCGCGGATGCATCATGCGCTTCGCTTGCCGATTCGCTTCGATTGTGTTTGGGGCTCGCCAGGGGCGCTATGCGAACGCGCGAGCGAGGCGCTCGTTCTCTTCGCGGTAGCGGCCTGAGAGGATGCTGCGCCACCACGGCTCGTTTTCGCGATACCAGTGGACGGTCGCCTCGAGCGCCTCGGGCCAGCGCGAGCGCTTCGCTTCCCAGCCCAGCGACCGGCGCGCGTGCGATGAGTCGATGGCGTACCGCCGGTCATGGCCGAGGCGGTCGGTGACATACTCGATGAAGGAGTCATCGCGCCCGGTGAGGCGGAGGAGCATGTGGGTGAGTTCGACGTTGGGGTGTTCGTTGTTTGCGCCGACGTTGTAGACCTCGCCGGGCCGGCCGCGCTGCACGGCCGCGAGGATCGCCTCGCAGTGGTCGTCCACGTGGATCCAGTCGCGGACATTGAGCCCGTCGCCGTAGAGAGGCACGCGCTTGCCCTGCATGAGGTTGATGGTGAAGAGCGGAATGACCTTCTCGGGAAACTGCCGGGGACCGAAGTTATTCGAGCAGCGCGTGATGAGGGCGGGGAAGCCGAAGGTGTGGACGTAGGCGAGGACGAGCAGATCGGCCGCTGCCTTGCTCGCGGCATAGGGAGAACTCGGATTCAGCGGCGTCTGCTCGGAGAAGGCCGGCTCGCCGGGGTCGAGCGACAGCGAGCCGTAGACCTCGTCCGTGCTCACCTGGAGATAGCGCTTCACGTTCAGTTCGCGCGCCGTGTCGAGAAGGATCTGCGTGCCGAGGACGTTTGTGCGGATGAAGGGGCCGGAATCGATGATGGACCGATCGACGTGGGATTCGGCGGCGACGTTGATGACGGCGTCGCAGCCGCTCATGGCGCGACGGACGGCGTCGCGATCCGCAATGTCGCCGCGGACGAAGTGGTGGCGCGGGTGGGCGAGCACCTCCTCCAGGCCGGCGAGGCTGGCGGCGTAGGTGAGCGCGTCAAAGTTGACGACCTCGGCGCCCGGCAGGCGTTCGAGCGCGTGGCGCACCAGCGTCGAGCCGATGAACCCTGCGCCTCCGGTGATGAACACGCGTCGCGGCTCAAAGGGAGCGTCGGCCATGGTTCACTCATCATCCTCGACGGAGGGGGCGAGCCGCGCCGGGCCCTTGCCGTTGGCGCCGCGCGTCGCCACGAGTTGCGAGGCATGGTGAAGGCTCTCGATTGTTCCCGCGTCGGACCACCAGCCGTCGAGCATGGAGTATTCCAGTTCGCCGCGCTCGAGGTAGGCGTTGTTGACGTCGGTGATCTCGAGTTCGTTCCGGGCGGAAGGCTTGAGACTGCGGATGATCTCGAAGACGGAGGCGTCGTAGAGGTAGAGTCCGACCACGGCGTAGCGGCTCGGCGGCTCCTTGGGCTTTTCGATGATTTCGAGGATGCGGCCCGAGGGGGCGCCGTCTTCGTCGAGCCGCTCGAAGCGCGGCACGCCGAAGCGCTGCGGCGAGCGCACCTGCTTGAGCGCAATCCGCGCGCCGCGCCCGCGGCTGCGCGCGAGTTGCGCCTCGTACGCCGCCGCGACGTCGGCGATGCCCTGCTCGAAGAGGTTGTCGCCGAGGATGACGGCGATGGGCTCGCCGTCGGCGAAGTCCTCTGCAAGACCGAGGGCCTCGGCGATTCCCCCCGCTCCCCGCTGATAGGTGTAGGAGAGTTCCTTGAGGCCGAACTCCCGTCCATTGCCCAGCAGTTCCAGGAACGCGCCGGGGCTGTTGCCGCCGGTGACGAGGAGGATCTCGGTGATCCCCGCGGTTCGCAGCGACTCGATGGGGTAGTAAACCATCGGCCGGTCGTAAACCGGCAGGAGGTGCTTATTCGTCACACGGGTCATGGGCATGAGCCGCGTGCCGTAACCGCCGGCAAGTATGACGCCTTTCATACAGTTGCGATCGTAGATTGCGCCGAGAGTTCGATCAAACCGGCCTGCCGCCAAGATTGCAGCACCCGCCGAAGATTGACCGGCGACGCGGGGAGCCGGGAAGGGCCGAAACAGGGTGGTTCCCCTATTCCGCCCGAGTCCGCCTGCGATATAACTGGTGCATCGCGAGGGTGTGCCGCCCAACACCCGCGCGGCGTGGGGCGATGAGCCGCTTCGACGGAGCCGACCCGAACCCGGGTCAAGGGTGATCGAAAGTGATCGCGAGACGGGCGTCGCGCCCGCGTCCGGCACGATCGGAGTTCAACATGAAAACGGAACGCGTGGGTTTCTCCGTGCGTCGGGGCCTCGCGGCCGCGGCGGCATGCCTGCTGACCATGGCGGCGGCGCAGGGCCAGATCTCCGGCAGCGCGCACGACTTTTCTGCGGCGGGATGGTCCCGCAGCCAGATCTGCCTGCCCTGCCACACCCCTCACAACGCGATGGCGGTGGAGGTCAACGGCTATCGCGCGGGCCGGCTGTGGAATCACGCGCTGCCCGCGGCGGGGCAGGTGTACGGCATGCGCGCCGGAGAACTGATGCGCGACGACGCCCTCGACGCCTACAGCCTGCTGTGCATGGGCTGCCACGACGGCACCGTGGCGCTGGACAGTTTTGGAGGGCGCAGCGGCAGCGTGTACCTCCCAGCCGCGAAGATTCGCTCCTCCGCGAGGGTATCTGCGGTTCTGGGGATCGACCTCACCGACGATCATCCGATCGGCGCCGACGCGGTCTGGCCCGACATCGAGCCGGAAGGCCTCAATCCGCGCGGAATGTGGGAGAACCAGGTCTTCGGCGGCTCGCGCATGGGCAGCCTGCGACCGATGCGCATCGACGGCCAGGAACGCTCGGTGGTGAGTTGCGCCACCTGCCACGAGCCGCACCGGCGCGGCGGACACGACGGCCTGCTGCGCATCGACAACTCGGCAAGCCAGATGTGCCTCGCCTGCCATGCGAAGTGACGCGCCTGACCGGGCGCTACCACTCTTCGGCGAGGTCCGCGATCTTCCGGTCGATCCAGTCGCAGACCACGCCCCGAAAGCCCTCTCGCTTTCGCCGCTCGATGGCCTCGGCATGGGAGGCTCGCGCTTCGCGGAGGGCGCGGAACTGGCCGCCTTCGAGCCAGACACCGAAGCACTCGGCGCACATATCGATGCAATGGTCGGTCTGCGGGTAGATCATCGTGCTCATCGGGCCGTGGCCCCTGGGACACGTACGCCCACCCGCCAGGGTCGCCTTCGGATCGTCGAATCTCCACTCGGCGTGTGCGAATGATCGTTCGAGTTCCCCGCCGTCGAACCAGATGCCGCCGCACCTCGGACACCAATCGACCACGATTCCCCTTCCCTTGACAGGTCGGGGCCTGAGGTTGCACTCGCCGCGCGGGTGTCCCTCGGACTTGCAGCGCGGGCATTCGAAGGTGCGATCACTCACGGCGCAATCTCCTACCAACTGCCGCTGGCGCCGCCTCCGCCGGAGGATCCGCCGCCAAAGCCCCCGCCGAAGCCGCCCGACGATCCGCCGCCCGGAGAATAGTCCTCCATGTACTGCGCGGTGGTCCGCAGGGTCTTGAAGACGTAAAGCAGCAGGATGATGCCCAAGCCGATGAGCACCCACCCCCAGCCGCGCTTGCCGTGGCGGATGAGGCTGATCCCCACGGGGATAGCGAGCACGCCGAGGACGACCGCGGCGACGACGGCCCAGTTCGTGCCGTAGCGCACAGAGGCGAACTCGAGGCCCAGGGCCCGGATCCCGGCCGAGACGCCCCCGGCATGGTCGCCGCGCTTGAAGTTGGGGATGATGGCCCCATCCATGATGCGCTGGGCGTCGCCATTGCGCAGCGAGCCGTATCCCGCTCCCAGTTCGATGCGCGCCCGCCGGTCGCTGATGGCCACGACGAGGAGCACTCCGTCATTGGCGGGCATGTTACCAATCCCCCACGCGTTGAAGACGCCGCGTGCGAACTCCTCGATGCTCGCCGCATCCGCCTCGGGGTAATCATGCATCGAATCGATGATGAGCACGGCGATCTCTACCCCGCTGCTCGCTTCGGCGAACCAGAGGAACCGCTCGAATTCCTCCTGCTGGGCCGGAGTGAGAACGCCGGCGGGATCTGTGATGTACCCGTGATCAGGCTGCGGCCAAGGAGCGTAGGAGCGGGCCGGATCTTCGCCGATGCCGCGCTGCTCCTCACCCGTTTGGCCGACTCCGGATGAGGCGTCCTGCCCGCGGAGCGGCGCGGCGGTGAACAGCACGCCCAGGAGCAGAAGGAGCAGGCGCCGGGCTTCAGGACTCGTGAACGACGGCATCATCGATCTCGTTGGGGTTGTCAGTCCGGACGGGATAGTGCTCAGCGAGGCGCGCACCGATCAACGCGATCACGTCACAGAGTCCCTCGGCCATGCGACCGGCTCGGAAGTGCTCCGCCAGAAGGTCGCGCAGGTCGAACCAATAATCAAATCCGACGCGGGCCGTGATTCCGCGATCACCGTAGATGAAGAACTCGCGATTCGTGCGTACGACAAGAATGAGAACGGCGTTGTGTTCGCGGGTGCGATCGAGGCCGAGGCGGTGAAAGATCTCCACCGCCTTGGAAGGGAGGTCGATCCAGCACCAGCGCAGCACGACGACCTTGATCTCGGCCGTGGTGGCGCGCTCCGCGCTGGCTATCGCCTCCTCGACGCGCTTCTCATCCGCAGGAGAAAGGAAGCCGGCGCTGTCCAACGGAACGCCCTCGAACGGAAAGGCCAGAGCCGCCGCACGCGCGGCGGCTTCGCCCGATCCGTCAGTGTACCGCCTCGGGCGGCCGCAGGCTCATCCGGCCGGATCCTCCGGGGCGCACGGATCGGAGCCGACACGACTCATGGGAGCACCGAGAGTTCGGCGATGAGGCCGAGGTGGTCTGAGCCCACGGGCGGGGCGACGCGGCGCGCGTGGCAGATCACGCCCGGCGTCGTGAGCACGTGGTCGATCGGAATGCGCAGGAGAAACGACGACGCGGGCCACGTGCGCTGCATCCCGAATCCGCGTGCCGTGTCGCCCAGCAGGCCGTCGCGCAGCAGGTCGCGGAAGCGCCCCGACCAGGGAGTGACGTTCAGATCGCCGCAGATGATAATCGGCCGGTTCGCATCCGCAGCGGCCAGGTCCGCCATCTGCCGCAACTGCTCATTCCGCGCCTCTGCATAACTCCGCCGCACCGGCGGAAGCGTGTGGGCGCCGAGGAACCGGAGAGGCCGGCCCCCGACAACCATCTCGGCGACGACCATCGGCACCCGGAAACCGGTCATCGGCTCAATGCGGGCGTTACGCCACTCCACGCGGCTCCAGAGCGCAATGCCGAAGTTGTCCTCGCGCGGACTGGCGATCGCGTGCGCGTAGCGATCGTCCAGCGATCGCAGCGATTCCATCCATCGGCGATCGACTTCGAGGAGGAGAATGACATCGGGATCTTCGCGCTCGATGAGTTCGAGAACGAGTTGATGCTGCGCGTTGGCGGTGTTGACGTTCTGGACGAGAAGGCGGATCGTCGCCGCGTCGGCGTGGGGCGATGCTGCCTTTGCGGCTGGGAGAAGTCGAGGCGCGATGATGAGCGTGTTCATCAACGCGATCAACGCCGCAATACCCGCGAGTTTCCACGATCGCAGGATGAACAGCCCCAGCGCGGCGCCGATGAGCAGCACCGCATACTGCAAGCGGAAGTGCGAGCACAGTTCGAGCAGGAAGTGATGCCGGCTGAAGTGCCCAAGCACGCTGGCGGCGGCGACGCCAAGCGCGCCGATCTGGATCAGACGCACGAGAATGCGCTGTGCAACAGGGCGCGCCTTCACCGGTCGAACCTCTTGAGACGCTCGCGCACCAGAACCATCTCCGCCACGCCGGCGCGATGAGCGGCGCTCACATCGGGCATCACATCAACGCCGCTGGGCTTGAGAAGGATGATCGAAAGCGCAACCTCGCGCATGAAGGCATCGAGCGCCTCGCGGACTGGTTCGGGTCTGAGCGAGTCAACGATGCGCAGCCGCCCATCTCCGGCCTCATCGGTGAGCAGCCAGTGCAGTCCGCCCGATTCAGGGCGGCGGATGAGAATCAGCGCCGCCTGGTGTGCGTTGACGTGCTCGCGGAGTCGGCTTCCGGCGTCGCTCGCGCCCGGGTCGAGCAGTTCGTAGGTGAAGCCGTCCTGAACGATGACGCGAAGGAGATCGGGATGCAGCGTGCCGGTTGAAGTCGAATCAACGGGATTCGCCGTGCGATCGACGCCGAGGCGGAAGCGCAGGTTCTTGTTGTCCGGCGAGAGCCCGTAGGCGCGGTAGGCGGAAGAGAGGCTCAGCAGGCCGCAGGTGTGGGGTTCCGTTTGCTCCAGCGGCTCGGCCGGCGCGATCGTACTTGATTGAGGCACATCAGCAGAGCGCCAGGCCTCGGACTTGCCACTCACGCGCCCGGCGACAAAGAGCACTCCGGCGAGCAGGAACAGCAGGAGCAGCCCAAGACCGCCGCCTGCGAGCAGGAGGATGAGACGCCAGCGTTTCACGCGGGAAACGATACGGCGGAGATGTTCGCCAGGATGCACGGACGGGCGAGTCTTTTCTTATGGCCCCGCCAGGCGGTTGTTGCGCGCGGCGGCGAGGGCATCGATGACCTGCTGCGCCGTGTAGGCATTGCTCATCCACGGCTCATCCTTGCCGGGGGTGTAGACCGCCAGGAGCGGGATGCCGCTCTGGCCCAGTTCGGCCATGAACTTCCAACCCGGCGCCTTGGTGCTCGTGAGATCGACGGTGAACTTCACCACATCATCCGCACGGAGCGCGCTCTTGACGGGCTCACGGTCGAGGACGGCGGCCTTGATCACCTTGCAGTTCACGCACCAGGTGGCAGTAAAGTCGAGGACGACGATGTGCCCGTCGGCCCGAGCCTTTTCGAAGGCCGCAGGAGTCCACGCGTTCCAGACGCCGTGGATGTACGCCGCGCCTCCCGATTCGTCGAGCGCGGCTTGCCGGATCTCCCATTCGCCGCGCGCCTTGTAGGTCTCGTTGAGCGCAAAGAGCGGCCCGGCCGCGCCGACGAGCAGCCCGATGATCAGGAACGTCACGCGAGCCCCGGCCCTGGGCGTGATCTGAAAAGTACGAACGATAAGCCACAGGCCCGCCACCGCGCCGAAGAGCGCGATCGCCCACCAGTGGAGTTGACGGCCGAGGTACGGCTGCTCACTCACCAGTGCCAGCAGCCCTGAGCCGATGAAGTACGCCGCCGCGGCGAGCAGCAGCAGCCCCATCACCTGCTTGACGAGTTCGCTCGCAGGCCCGGTGCGGGGAATGCGCTCCACGAGCGAAGGCTTGGCCGAGAGAATCAGGTACGGCGCCGCCATCCCCACGCCCAGCGACGTGAAGATCGTCATGATCCACGAAGCCGGCATCGTCGCCACGCCGGCCAGCAGCGCCCCGGCCACAAAGCCGAAGCACGGCAGGCCGAGCACCCCCGTCATCAAGCCGAAGACGAGCGAGCCCCACCACGTGTCGGCCCGCGGGTTCACCGCATACGCGGCCTGGGGCAGTTGAATCGTAAACTTCCCCATGATGCCCACGCCCATCAGCGCGATGAGCACTCCGATGCCCACCGTCACCCACCAGATGCCGAAGAGGCGAGAGGGATCGGTGATTTCCGAGAAGAAGACCAGCGGCAGGCCCAGCCCCACCCAGAACAGAACCACTCCCAGCGCCATCCACAGGCCGAGCACCATCGTTCGGCCCGGGTGGTTCGCGTGCTGCATGATCGTCATGATCTTGATGGGAATGACGGGCAGGACGCAGGGGGTGAGATTGAGGATAAATCCGCCCAGCGCCGAGAGCAGCGCGAGGATGATGAGGCTCAGCGCGCCGCCGCTCTGCTCGGGCAACGGAATGCCGAAGAAGGTGCGCCGCGCGGCGGGCGCATCGCCGCCGGTCGCCTCGGGGGGAAGCGCCGCACTCTCGGCAGGAGTCCCCGCGCCGCCGCCCGTCGGCGGTTCTATGCCCTGGGCGGACTCCGCTGCGGCCAACACCTCGGCGAAAGTCGCCGCCAGAGCCTCGCTCGCGTTCGCCTCGGTCGCCGCCCCCGCCTCGACGATCCGTGCCGACGCGGAAACGCTTTCCTCGCGCGGCACTTCGCAGGTCATGTCGTCGCACGCCTGGTAGCCGGCGATGACCGTAACCGGATGCTCGCCGGGGGCGGCGTCGGCGGCGATGCGGAAGGGAATGAAGACCAGCGCACGGCCTTCGTAAACTTTGAGCATCTCCTGCGCGCCCGGCGGGCCGAAGAGCACCTTGTGCGCCTCCGGCCACTTCCGCACCCCCTGCGTCCAGCCGGCGGGGAAGACCACATCCACCGTCGTGGGGATGTAGGTCTCCGGCTCGTCGGGGGAGCCTTGGCCGGGATAGACGTGCCAGCCCGGTTCGATGTCGAGGACCACGGCCAGCGCGCCGCGAGCGCCCGGCTCATAGCCGCTGTGCGACCACTCGACCGAGACGCTGACCTTGCCCGGCCCCATCGGCGGCTGGGCGAGAGCGGCCGCACCGGCGAGCAGGAGGGTCACCACAAGCGTCAGGGAGCGCCAGGCGGTCATTTTCGTGATTCTCCGGCAGAAGAAGGCGCGCATGCGCAGCAGTATAGGAAGGAGGCAGGTTTGCTACGAGCGGATGAGGCCGGGGGTTCAAGTGGACCGGTGAAGGTGTCCGATAAGCGCTCTGCAACCGCGCGCTGATTCCGCGCGCCCAGCGAATCGCCATGAACGACGTCCTCGACCAGTCCGACATCGACGCCCTCCTCGCCGCGGTGGACTCCGGGGAGATCGAAGAAGAGGCCACGGCGGGACAACTCTTCTCGCGCCACCGCCGCGACCTCGACCAGGTCGAGATCCGCCCCTACGACTTCAAACGCCCCGAGCGCGTCTCCAAAGAGCAGATGCGCTCGCTCGAAACGCTGCACGAGTCCTTCGGCCGCATCTTCGGCGCGGCGATCTCCGGCTTCATCCGCACCATCGTCGAGGTCAAGGTCGCCACCGCCGAGCAGATGACCTATTCCGAGTTCATCTCCAGCCTGCCCAACCCGACGGCCTTCAACCTCATCCGGGCCGAACAACTCGAAGGCATGATCTGCCTCGAACTCAGCCCCCTCATCGTCTACCCCCTCGTCGATCGGATGCTCGGCGGGACCAGCAACGAACTCTTCATCCCCCAGCGGGCGCTGACCGTCATTGAGATCCGCCTGCTCGGCGTCGTACTCGCCCGGGCGCTCAAGGCGCTCAGCGAAGCGTGGGAAGGCATCCGCAAACTCGACTTCACCCTCGTCGAGACGGAGAGCAACCCCCACCTCGTGCAGATCGTCCCGCCCAACGAAGTGGTCGTGGTGATCGGCTTCGAAATCAAGATGGGCGCGCGGGCGGGGACGATGAACCTGTGCATCCCCTTCAACGTCATCGAGCCGCTCATGCCCGAACTCAGCGCCCAGTCGTGGTTCAACGTGCAGCGCGATGATGATGATGTCGAGTTCGCCAAGCGCATCGCCGAGTCGCTCTCCGGCGCGGTCCTGTCGGTGGGCGGGACGCTGGCGGAGACGACGCTGACCCTCGACGACCTGATGAACCTCTCCGTGGGCGACCTGATCGTCACCGACAAGCCCGCGGTGCAGCCGGTCGTCCTCACCGTCGAGGGCGAAAAAAAGATGCTCGCCCACATCGGCCAGCACCGCGGCAACCGGGCCCTGAAGATCCTCCGCCCGATCAGGGCCGAAGACCGCGTGTAGGCACGCATGCGCAGTGAAGAGAACCTGACGCCCGCGATGAGCGGGTCTTTGTGCGAACCGCGGGATGCGCCAAGATTCGTTGACGCATCCCGCAAAGTGGTCATATTCTGAGGCCGCGTGTCACTCGCCTCCACTCTGATCCGGATGCCAGAAGACCATGTAGAGGGCGCGGTGATTGGTCGGGTCGGCCGTCGTGTGAGAGGGGATGTTGAACGACGCGGCGGCGAAGATCGAGTCCTGGTAGGGCGAGTCATCCAACACGATCGAACCGCGCCAGGCTGACAGCCCGCCGACGGGAAGGTGGCCGGCGCTCCCGGACGAATGATCGTGCCAAGCGTGGAGCCCTCCGTCCGGCTCGCACTTGTGCGTCGTGTCATGCCCGTTCGAGTTGCCGATGCTCGTGTTGATCAGGAGCGTGTTCTGGTTGTTGCGGCGCTGGTAGAGTTGCAGCGTCGCCGTGTGATCGATGACGTGCGGGACGGCGACGACGATCGTGCTGTACCAGCCGGGTTCGGCGAAGGGAGTCCCGATCTTGACCGCCGTCTCCTGCCCCTGGGCGAGGCAGAAGGTGTAGCCGCAGCCGCCCGCGGTGCTGATCCAGGAGACCTTCACCTTGATGTGCCGATAGTCCTCCCAACCGAAACCCGGATCATCCTTCATGTCGAAGACGAGTGTGAACTCGATGTACACGTCCGCTTCTTCGACGTCGGCGGGGTTTTTCCAGAGCCAGGCGGTGCTTTCAAGCATCCCCTCCTTGAGCATCCTCATGCCGTAGCCCCCGTCGCGATTGGGGTGCTCGTAGAGCATGTAAGGCGTGAGTTCGCTTCCCGTGGCGATCGGCCAGATGCGCTCGCCGCACGGGTCGTGGGCGCCGATGTCCACGGCCGCGGGATCGACGGCGAAGACCATGCGGTCGATCAGCTCCGAGTACTCCGGATAGAGCGAGACGTTGGTGAAATTGCCCGGCTCTCCCGTGACGACTTTGACGTCCTTCACGCCGAGGAACCAGACCCAGTCATCCTGCATCAGGCTGCTGAGGAAGAGGTCTTCGATCTCGAAGCGGGCGCGCGGCCGTGCATCGGGCGGATTCGGATGGTTGGAGAGTTGGGTCCACTGACCGTTGTTATTGGGGTCGAAGTGCCACGCCTCAGCGCTCTGGCTCCCAGAACCTTCCCAGAAGTCCATCTTGACGTAGACCTTGGCTTCCTGCGGGTTCGGCTGCGCCTTGGCGCTGGCGGCCGTGAGCACGGCCATCGCCGCGATGATGAGCAGACAGTGGACGGTCCAACCGCGAATGTGAATCGTGCGCTGCATGATGCTCCCCTGTCTTGTTTGGCGTCCGACGGTCGTTACTTGACAACGTGTCGAGTGAACGGCCGTCTCGCGCGAGGATAGCGAAGAGGAGCAAACTGTCCAATTGGAGATGGGCTGGAAAGAGCAGATCAGGGAATTCACCCTGAAGCGCCCCGTGTGGTTTCGTCGTATAGTCTGTGCAGGTTGGAACACCCAGCGGCGCGGCAGCCGCTGCGTCGCAGTCAACATAAACTGCAATGGAGGATAATCATGGCTCTGATGGCAGGATTAACCCGCTGCCCGGGCTCTTCGTTCCAACATTGGGCCGCGATGGCGCTCGTCGCGCTCGGCGCGCTCAGTCAGTCCGCCTCCGCGCAGCGCTACTCCGTTACCATACTCCCCTTGCCTGAGGGCCGCTGGGGCGCCACCTCATGGTCCATCAATATTCACGGCGACATGTGCGGCGCCGCCTTCAGCGAGCACTTCCCATGGACTCCCGTCCTCTGGCGGGATAACCGCGTCATCGTGCTGCCCTTGCTGCCTCATCCGGATTCTGACACGGGCTGGGCCTGGGGGATGAACGACCTCGGCGTGATCGTCGGCCGTGCGAACGGACAGCACCCCCAGCAGGCGGTGATGTGGCTCGATGAGCACACCATCGTCCCCATCCTCGACCGCGACAGTTCAGGCCACTACATCAACAACAGCATGGAGGTTGCGGGCCAATACGCCGTCGGATTCCTCGATGTGCGCGGCTTCATCTGGAAGGAGGGAGGCTGGGAGGCGCTCGATCCCATCCAGTTCATCGATCACATTAATGAACGAAGCCAGGTCATCGGGTCGACCAACAGCCGATCATGGCTCTGGGAAAATGGCCGGTTCACGGAACCTGTGCCCCTTTACCCTGGCGCCCGCGCGAAGTTCAGCGACATTAATGACCTCGGCGTCATGGTCGGCTGGTCGCGCAAGGGGGGCGAGGAGGCCTATCCTGTAATCTGGACCAACGGCGTGCCGCGGGAGATGCCCATCGCTGACCGGCGGCTCAACGGCGGTATTGCCCGCATCAACAATCGCGGAGAGGCCGTCGGCTCATCAAACGTGAGTTACTACGTAAGCGGCCCGACAATCTGGCGACACAACCTGGCGACGGAGGTTTACGATCTCGTCGCAGTCCCTTACGCTCGCGATCATCACATCTCGGTCCGTGACATCAACGACCATGGTCAGATCGCTGCAGGCATCCAGTACACCGGGCAATATGGGTACCATGTTGCGCGCCTCGACCCCATCGACACGGGTCTGACGCTCTGGGGCATGGAACCGTCGCGGCCCGGCCGGCGCAACGTCGTCCAGGTCAATCACGCCACGCCCGGCGGGCGAGTCTCGCTTCTGTGGGGCACTCAGCGCGGCGAGCCG
>JBDIVQ010000104.1:0-14082 GCA_039794345.1 Phycisphaerae bacterium
TAAGCGTTGATCCTCCGCGGGTGTTCTGTACGATCTCGGCGCTACTCTGGATCTTCGGCGTGATGATTCTCCATCGGCGCGTCGTGAGGCGGTCCTGATCGCATCGAAGGCCATTGAGTAACCAGAGAGTTCCGAGGTGCCATGCTTCACGGCTCTGCGGGAAGCATGGCGAGGGTGCAAGCGCGCACGGTCTCGAAGGAGAGTCACAACGTCCTCCGCGCGACTGCATGCTTCGGCCCAGAGCGGGCCGAAGCATGGCGCCATCGAATCCGAGGCCGCGGCGGGCATCGACTCCTCCACGCTCGCGCGTCGGGCTGGTTGGAGCACACCCACCGCCCCCTCCCGCTATCATCCCCGCCTGCATCGCGGAGGAATGATTCATGGAGCGGACGCTCATCGCAGACGCCTTTCAGTCGGGCCAGGTCGGCTCGAAAATCAGAGTCAAGGGCTGGGTGCGCACGCGGCGCGACAGCAAGGCCGGGCTGAGTTTCGTCCACGTCAGCGACGGCACGTGCTTTGACCCCATCCAGGTCGTCGCCCCCGCCGCATTGCCCAACTACGAGTCCGTCGTGCTCAAACTCACGACCGGGTGCAGCGTCGATTGCGTCGGCACGCTGGCCGCCAGCCAGGGCAAGGGGCAGCGCTGTGAGATCCAGGCCGAGTCGATTGACCTCGTCGGCGACGTGGAGGATCCCGACACCTACCCCATCAGCCCCAAGCAGCACTCCTTCGAGTTCCTCCGCACCGTCGCCCACCTGCGCACGCGGACCAACACCTTCGGCGCCGTCGCGCGGGTGCGGCACCGGCTGGCGCAGGCGATTCACCAGTTCTTCGACGCCCGGCGGTTTCTCTGGGTGCACACGCCGATCATCACGGCGTCGGACGCCGAGGGGGCCGGCGAGATGTTCCGCGTCAGCACGCTCGATCTGCTCAACCTGCCGCGCACGCCCGAGGGGGATGTCGATTTCGATCAGGACTTCTTCGGCCGCGAGGCGTTCCTGACCGTCTCGGGCCAACTCAACGTCGAGACCTACTGCTGCGCGTTGAGCAACGTCTACACCTTCGGCCCGACGTTTCGCGCCGAGAACAGCAACACCGCGCGGCACCTCGCCGAGTTCTGGATGATCGAGCCGGAGATCGCCTTCGCCGACCTGCGCGACAACCGGCTGCTCGCCATCGACCTCGTCAAGCACCTGCTGCGCACCGTGCTCTCCGACTGCGCCGATGACATGAAGTTCTTTGACGAGCGCATCGAGAAGGGGCTGATCGCCGCGCTCGAGCACGTCATCGAGTCCGAGTTTGTCCACCTGACCTATACCGACGCGATCAAGGAACTTCAGAAGAGCAGCAGGAAATTCGAGTACCCCGTCAACTGGGGCGACAACCTCCAGTCTGAGCACGAGCGCTACCTGTGTGAGGAGGTGCACCGCAAGCCGGTGGTCGTGACGGACTATCCGAAGGAGATCAAGGCGTTCTACATGCGCCTCAATGACGATGAGAAGACGGTGGCGGCGATGGATGTCCTCGTGCCGCGCATCGGCGAGCTCGTCGGCGGCTCGCAGCGCGAGGAGCGCCTCAGCGTCCTCGACCGGCGCATTGATGACATGAAGTTGCCCAGAGAGGCGTACTGGTGGTACCGCGACCTGCGCCGCTACGGCACCGTCCCGCACGCGGGCTTCGGCCTGGGCTTCGAGCGCCTGCTCATGTACGTCACCGGCATGGCGAACATGCGGGATGTGATCCCCTTCCCGAGGGCGCCGCGACTGGCGGAGTTTTGAGAGCGTTGAACTGGCATGAAGTTGTATCTCGACATCTGCGCGTTGAAGCGACCGTGGGACGACCAGGAGCAACCGCGAATTGCGGCCGAGACGGCGCTGATCATCAGCATTGTTCAACTGACCCAGAACGGGATTCACGAGGCGGTCCGCTCGCCGATTCACGACGAGGAGAACGCCCGCAACAGAGATCCTCTTCGCGCTGCAGCGATTGCGGAGTGGCTCGCATCCATTCCCCTGCCAACGTCGGAACCGGCTGGGCTGCGTCTGAGAGCGAGGTCTCTGGTTCGCGCCGGTCTCGGTCCGTTTGACGCTCTACACTTGTCATGGGCAGAGGCGCTGGCCGCAGACCTCCTCATCACTACGGATCAGGCCTTCATTCGCAGGGCATCCCGGACAAGTGCCTCGGCACGTATCGCAGTCACGACGCCCGGAAAGGCCATGGAAGCATTGGAAACTGAGCACTCCCCATGACCCCCATCGAACTCCAACAGCGCGGGATGGAGATACTCATCCGCGAACTCGGCTATGCCGACGCGATGCGGTTCATGCTGCAGTTCAGCCGGGGGCGAGGCGACTATACGAAGCAGCGTCGGCGGATGCTCGCCTCGGTTGATCTGGATGACCTGCTCTCCGCAACCGCGAAGCGCCTGAACAAGGCTCCAGCTCGACGCGGCCGCGGGCGCCGTCAGAATTGAGATCGCCATGAAACTCGAATGTGACTCGCAGATCGACGCCGCCTACGTCACGCTCGTAGCGGGCGACGTCTGCGAGTCCGAGGAGCTTCGACCGGGCATCGTCCTCGACTTCGACGCCGAGAATCGCGTCGTCGGCATCGAGATTCTCAACGTCCGCAAGCAGTTCCCCGACGCCGACCTTCAGCGGCTGGAACTGCAGGTGAGCTGAGCGCGTCCGGCGACGTCGCCCGCCATCACTCACACCTCATCGAGCATCTGCCGCTGATCCAGTTCAGCCAGATGCTCCTGCCGCGTGCGCTCGTGGAAGTACCGCCTCGGGTTGCCGCACATCCAGCACGAGCAGGGGACGCGGGTGTTGATGTATCGGCACACGTGTTCGCGCGGCACAAAGCCGACGCGCATCAGCACGCGCTCGACGTAGCGCCGAATCCGCTCCCGGTGATGCCGGCGCAGCGCCCGCATCCGATTGTCCGCATGCCCTGTCATCTCCGAGCCTCCGAGCGATCGAGTGTTCCTTTCTTCGATGGTAGAACGCTGCGCGCTTTGGGCCATAGAGGCAATGACGGGTGTGTCCAGGATCATGGCACTTCCATCGCGCCCAGCGTGAAGCGGCGCGATGTCATTCGCCCACGCGCCGCGTGCGACGCCCTTCGCCCCGAATGGGGCGCGCGAGTGTCGCCGCGGGTGGAGCGAAGCGCGAGCGCAGCCTCGCGAGCGGACCCCGTGGTCCGCCCCGCGCAGCATCCAGTCGGCCCCGGAAGGGGTCGCGGAGGCGCACGCACGGCCTCCGGCGCATGTGATGGAGTAGCGAACGTCGTGCACTTCGACCGCCTCCATCGCCCCGTCCGGGGCGAGATCTTTCGAATAGCGCTCGCCACCACGGGTTCCGCGATGCTGCGCATCGCGCCACCCGTGGCTACGCTCCATGACCCCTGCCGGGGTCAAATCCAACATGCCCCGATCCGATGCACATGGCATAAGGTTGGACTGCACCCCAATGACCCGTCACCCAAAGAAACACCCTCGCGCACGTCGCGGTGCGCGAGGGTGACGTTGGACACAGATGTCTGGCCGCTTGTGCGGCGGCGAGTCAGGTGTGCCGCGGCTCGCGTGGATCACGCCTTGACGGGAATCCGCCGCCGCTGCGCCTGCTGCGCCTTGGGCAGCGTGATCTTCAGCACTCCTTCGTTGTACTCGGCCCCGATGTGCTCGGGATCGACCGCGGCGTCGATCTGGAACCGGCGATGGAAGTTGCCCACGCCGAACTCGTTCACCACCCGCTTCCAGGTCTCGTGGAGGCGCGGCTGGACGCGGGCTTCGATCGTCAGGATGCCCTGCTCGAAACTCACGTCGATCGATTCGCTCGCAGCGCCGGGAAGGTCGGCGTAGACCTCGATCGCGGCGTCGGCGTCGATGATGTCCACGTGCGGCCGATAGGTCCACTCGCTTCGCGCCTGCATCGTGCCGGGTCGGCGGACGGCGACCTGCCCGGCCTGGCTCCGGTCAAGATTGCTCGTGTTGGTCATGGCTGTCTCCTTTCCAGGGGAACTCACTTGCGAACGGCTGTCTGCGGCGGCCGGCGCCCGCTCACGACGCATCGGCCGCGGCCCGCACCTCGATCTTGCGCGCCTGGGCCGAACGGGACTTGGGCAGCGTGATGAGCAGCACGCCGTTGGTCAGCGTCGCCTCGACGTGCTCGACGTCGATCTCGACGGGCAGCGTGATGGTGCGCTCGAACTCGCCCGCGAGGCGCTCGCGCCGCAGCGAGGTCGCCCCTTCCGGGAGGCTCAACTGACGCCGGCCGCGGATCGTGAGTTCATCGCCCGCGATGGATACATCGAGGTCGCTCAGCGAGAAGCCGGGAAGTTCCGCTTCCGCGTAGACGTTGGCCTCATCCTCGTAGATGTTCAGGGCCGGGAACAGCACGCGCGAACGCGCGCCGGCGGCGAGCATCGGGAACGGACCATTGCCCACCATCGAGTCAAACAGGCGGTCCATCTCCGCAAACGTCGCCAGGGGAGATTCGAAAACTGATCGGGTCAACATAATGCACCTCCTGTTACAGGAATCACCGACGGAATCAACCCATCCGGCCGGGGGCGTGCCCCGGTGGATCAGCGATTCTCTCTTGCAGCGCCCGTGCCGGAGCGCGACCGCAGAAACGGGCTGGTTTTGCGGGTTCCGGGGTGCTTTTCGCTGTCAGGCTTGCCGTCTCCGCGGCCGCGGTTTGCCACTTTGGCAGGTCCAATCTGACCCCGGCCCCCCCGCGTTCCGCACGAACGCGGCACCGCCCCGGCTCCGCCGACGCGGCCGCGTCGGCGAGCCGCTCCCGAGCCTCAGCGCCCCGCTCCCTCCGCGGCGCTCGGCTCGGCGATGAAGACGATCTTGATCTTCAGCGCTTCGGTCAGTTCATTGGGCCCGAGTTCGCCCAGGCGGCTGCCCGTTGCGGTCCAGCGCGCCATCCACGTCGTCAGGTACATCTCATCGAGCGGCCGAAAACCGCTCGGCCGGATGATCCGCACATCCCCCGCCCGGCCGAAACGATCGAACCGCAGGGAGACGACCGGATTGCGCAAGACGCGGCCCTCCCATCGGCCGCGATTGAGTTGCTGGCTGAAGAGAATGTCCTTGAGATCCCACTCGATGTGCCGACGGAGCGAGTAAGGCCGTATCTCCAGCCCCTCGCGCGCGATCGGTTTGCCGTTGTTCCATTCGACCTCGGGCACATCGCGCGTGCTCGTCGCGGGCGAGTCCTTCTCACTGGGCGTCGAGTCATCAGGAATCGGCTCGCCGTGCGCCGCGGGCGGTGGCGTCGAGAGCAGCGGACGCGCCAGGGGCAGCGGTACTCGCAGGGGATCGGCGGCGGCTTCACTTTCGCGCGTTTCCACGCGAGGCTCCGCCGCTGCGTCCGCCCGTGCCGGGTGCATTTCGACCGACTCGGCCGGCGCCTGGACCGCTTCGGCCGGCGCCTCCGCCGACTCTCCGGACTGGGGAGCGGGTTGGGCGATGACCTCGCGCGCTTCGCCCGGCGGCACATCGACCGGCGGCTCGATCGGCGCGGAGGTCTGACGCGGCCCGGGGTCCGGTGCGGAGGCCTCGACGGGTTGCGGCGCCGCGGGGCGCTGCTCCGGTGCGGAGGTCGCCTCCGGAGCGCGCGGTTCAGCGGCACTCGCGCCCCCCGCCACTTCCGCGGGCGCTTCCGCCGGCTTGTCGGGCGCCTCTGCGAGGTGCTCGCCGGGATCGGGCGTTTCGGCGGGCGCCTCGGGCAGGCCGCGCGCCGGCGCGCTGGTGAACGCGGCCTGCTCCGTCCGCGCCAGTTCCGCGAGGTGCTCCTCGTACTCCTCGTACCCGATCCAGGTCACCACGGCCGGAGCGCCTTCCTCGAGACCGGGGGTGATCTCCTCCTCGGGAGGCGGCGGGGGTTCGGACCGGACCTCGGCCGGCAACGGATCGGCCCGCGCTTCCGTGACGGCGTCGCGATGGTCGCCGATGGCGCGCACCAGCCCGAAGGCGCTCACGTGCAGTACCAGCGAGAGAGCCAGAGCCGTCAGCAGGGCGGGTCGGCGGGTGCGATCCGACATGGGCAATAGTAGAGGGGCGGCCCGGCGCCCACGCCTCGCCGCTCTTCGTGCCCCGGGCGGAGTCCGGGATCGCCGCACCTGCCACCGCCGCTTCGATGAAGTGGACCTGACGCCGGATCGCATCAGGCGTGATGGCGCCGCGGAAGGCCCCGCGCGGAAAACTCCGCCACCCCTGTCTTTCCGTGGCCGGGAGAATACACCCGTCCCTATTCTCCGCGCGCGGTGGGCGCTGCCGGGACAGGTTCAGGCGATCCCCCACATGACCAGCCCCATAACCAGGCCGAAGCGGACGAGGAAGAGCACAAAGCCGAGGATGATCGCATCTTGGAGATCGAGTTCGAGCAGGGACATGAGCAACTGGATGTAGACAAGAATCAGGAGAATGTGGAGGAAGCACGCCCCGCCGAGGAGTTCGTCGATCGCCAGGCCGGCGACATTGACGACGGAGTAGATGCCCGCGAGGCGCAAGGCGGTGAGGTGCCACGGCGCGTCGAAGCCGAAGATGAGCACGCTGCACAGGAAGAAGGCGAGCAGTCCCGTGACGACCTGGGCGGTGAGGTTGATCGCGGCCAGCGGCCCGCCCGCGGGACCGTGGGCGATGGCGCTCCAGATGACGTACAGGCCGCCGCCGACGCCCAGCATCATCAGCGGCACGACGTAGGCCTGACGCGTCGCCTCGTCACGGAAGGCGCCGGCCTTCAGCCCTTTCTCGGCGCGATGCACGACGGGCTGGCGGCACTCGGGGCAGCGCATCGCCCTGAGCCCGCGCAGGCTGTAGCCGCAGTTCACGCACACCAGTCCTTCCTTCCCCAGCGGCCGACGCGCCACGAGCGTCTCTTCCGTCAGCCCGACGGCGGGGTCGTAGTTGCAACTCACGCACTTCGACTCGCCCGGCAGAATCTCGCGCAGACATACGGCGCACTCCACGCGCACGCGTTCTTTCTTCAGTTCCGGCTCCGGCGCGAGGAGGATGTCCACGTCAATGTCCTCGGCGAGCGGGCCCTGCCTCTCGAAGGTCTTCGCTGCGGATTCCGCGCAGG
Organism: Phycisphaerae bacterium; assembly: GCA_039794345.1. Taxonomy (GTDB): domain Bacteria; phylum Planctomycetota; class Phycisphaerae; order Phycisphaerales; family UBA5793; genus UBA5793. The sequence goes on from JBDIVQ010000104.1 coordinate 7,095, forward strand.
CGCGGCAGGCGTAGCGCCCCTGCCTGTCGCGCACCCGCGGCCGGTCGGAGCAGTCTGTCCTGCAGTAGATGCAGACCTTCGCCGGTGTGAACGTCGTTTCGATGTGAGGGTCGGGCATGAGTGATCTCCGCGCGTTCTGGAGCAATCGAAATATAACATGCGGCCGTCGCCCGTTCATGTCTCGATCCGGTGGTTCGTGGACACGCCGGCGGCGGGCGAAGGGACTCCGGGGCCGAGGGGAGAGCCGAAACCCGGCGCCGGGCTTCGACCCCCTCCGGAGCCGGCGCACGGCGAACGCGCGGAAGGGCGTCGTTGATTCACGGACGCGGCGCGCACCTCCCCCTCACCATCCGACTCCGCGCCGGGCGGGGGCGTTCGATGCCGCGTGGCCCGCCGCGGAGCGGGCTGGAATAAACCGGCGAAGGAGTTGTCCCATGAGAGGGCGCGGGTGCGTCCGGCTGATTCCGGGCGGCTGGCGGCGCTGAATCCTCGTTTGCGGGGAGGTTGTCATGTCTTTGCGGGCCTCAAGTCATAGCGCGGGTCGGGCGATCATCACTGCGGCCGCCGCCGTACTCCTCCTGGCGTCGTCGTCGGCGCTGGGCGGGTGTTCTTCGAGTTCGCACATCTACTATCGCGGCTCCTACGGCCGGAGCATCCACCATCACGATCATCACTCCCATGGCCATCACTACCGGCACTGGCGCCACCACGGCCCGGGCTGCCGCTGTCGCCTGTGCCGCTGGTGAGCCGGCAGGGCGTGATGATCAGTCCGCGCGCTGCGCGAGTGTGAGGCTGCACTCCTGGTTGACGGTGACCACGCCGTCGCGCTGGTGGGCGTGAAACGCCGCTGTGAGGCGCCCGAGCAGTTCCCCGACGAGCGGTCCTTCCCGCGGGAAGTACGAAGCGCTGCGCGCCTTGCCGAGCAGCGCTTCGAGGGTGCAGACCTGCGGATTGGGCCACGTGAGTCGGCGGGCATGGTGAAAGTGCGGACCAAGTTCGCCGAGGTCCACGCCGTAGTCGCGGCGCAGGAGACGGCCGTGCCGCCGCGCGTCCTGCTGTGCTTCGACGACGGTTTCAGCATAGATGCGGTCGAACTCGCCTTTCGCCACGCGGATGTTCCACATGAGCGCCAGCCGTCCGCCCGGCCTGAGGATGCGGCGAAACTCCCGCAGCGCCGGCTCGACGTCGAACCAGTGAAAGGACTGGGCGCAGACGACGGCGTCCACGGCCGCGTCCGGCAGTCCCGTGCGCTCCGCCGTGCCGAAGCGGTAGTCCAGCCGGGGCGCGAGGCGTGGGGAGCGGCGATCGAGCGCGCGGCGGCGCATCTCTTCGTTGGGTTCGATGCCGATCACCGCCGCGCCGGCGTCGGCAAGAAGGGTCGAGGCGATGCCCGTCCCGCAGCCCACGTCCGCCACGCGCGCCTCTGCGGGCAGGCCGTCGAGAATCGCTGCGATCGCCTCCGCCGGGTAGGACGGCCGGTGTGCGGCGTAGTCGTCCGCGAGGTCTGAGAAGTACGTCAGCGGGTCGCGCGGGTCGCTCACGCCGGAGCGTATCCTGCTGCCGCGCCCAGACCAAGGCCTATCCCGCACTTGCCGCGGCGCAAATAATGGACATCATCCAGCGAGACCGAATGAACCCCGGCGGGAGTTGACGTGAGAGCGATCGAGGCGATAAGCGGAGCACACGCGGCGGCCGCCCCGGCCGGACAGCGCCGGATGGACCTGCCGGCGGCGATCGGGCCGCGCGTCGCCGTCGTCTTCCTCCAGCCGCGGTGCAACATGCACTGCACGTTCTGCATCACCGAAGACAACTTCGGCGCGATGACCTTCGAGCAGGGCGCGGCGCTGCTCGGCGCGCTCCAGGGCGGCGGCACGGTGCGCTCGGTCGTCCTCGGCGGAGGCGAGCCCTTTGACTGGCCGCACGATGCGATGGCGCTGGGTCGCTTCGGGCGCTCGCTGGGCCTGCTCATGCAGGTGGGGACGAACGGCGTCGCGCTGCCTGAGGGGTTTGAGACCTCCGACGCCTTCGATCGCTATGTCCTGCCGCTCGAGTCGATCGAGCCCGGGCCGCACAACGCGATGCGCCTCTATCGCCGGCGTCATCACGCGATCATCATGGAGCGCCTCGAGGCGCTGCGGCGCGTCGGAAGGTCCGTCACCATTTCGACGGTCATCACGCGGCACAACGTCGAGCACGTCGCGGCGGTGGGAGAGTTCCTGCGCCGCTACGAGCGTCTCGGCGGCAACGTCCATGCCTGGCACCTCTACCAGTTCCTTCCCATCGGCCGCGGGGGAGCGGAGAACGAAGCCGACCTCGCCATCCCCGAAGCGCTCTACCGCGCCGCCTGCGCCCAGGCGGAGTCGCTCGACCTGCCCTTTCGCATCTACCGGCGCGGCGACATGTACCACTCGCGCACCGTCGAGTTCTTCTGGATGGAGCGAGGCCGGGTCCGGTGGGGGAGCGAGGCCTGGCGGCCGGCGCTGATTCCGCTGGGGTTCGACCGTCTCAAGTCCTGAACGCGCCAGCCGCGGCGCCGTGCCTGACGGCCGGGAATGCCATCCCACGAGGCGGCGAGCGTGCTGACGCCGCCGCAGCGCCTCTCAATGCCGGCCCGAAGCGCCGGTGAGAACGATCGCCCTTGTCCCCCCGGCACATCCTGCGAAGCGAGTCGATGCGGGGCACGCCTGAAGAAAGCGCGCGCCAGAGGGCATTGCGCGCGGCCGGCGCTCCCGGGGGGGGTCGCTCCGACCATGGCGCCCGGCGGCTCTAGAGCACTTCCACTTCATGTGGAGCGGGGTGGCACTGAACGCTCGTCGCTCTGGACGAGAGTTCAGTGCGATCGGGCAAGGACGCTCCTCATCGAACTCCGCCCAAGGCGGCGGCGTTCGATGCCACCCGCAGCGATACATCTGATATGGAAGTGCGCTCATACAGGTCCTATGTCCCGCGCGTGCGCCGGTCGGTCTCGCCGCATACGCGCTGGATCATCTGCACTTCCTCGTCGGTGAAGCCCTTGTAGGAGGCGTGCTCCTGCGGCCGCACGTCGGAGACGTCGATCGGCTCGTCGGGCCGGTCGGCGCCGATGTGCGCGAAGAGGCCGCGCATCGTCGCCGCCGGATCAGCCAGGAGCGACTCGTAGCGCAGGAGGCGCACCTGGGCGGGATGGCTGGCCGCGTACCGCTCGCCGCGCTCGACGAGGAGATTCCAGAGATGGGCCCGCCGGGCGAGAGGAGGGGCGTCGGCGGGGATCTCGGCGTACATGCGCCGCCACAGCCCCTTGCTCGGATCATCGAGGCCCGGCTGCCAGCCGTAGGTCGTCTCCCGCCAGGAGCGGATGGTCAGGACCGGGTCGCGCGCCAGGACGACGACCTTGAGTTGCGGCCAGCCTTCGACGAGTTCACCGAGGTACTCCATGAAGGAAATGGGATGCTTGACGCCGACGCACAGCGGCCGGGATCGGTCGAGGCGCACCACGACATCGCGGCGGGTGGCGCCGTGGTGGGCGGTGTCGGTCGTGGGGCGCGACGGGTCGCGGCGATCGACCTTGGTGGGCATCGTGCCCCGCTGCACCGCCTGCCGCGCCAGCGCGTGGATGTAGCCGCGCAGGAGGCGCGCCGGTTCGCCCCGCGCCAGCAGCGGATCGCCCACGACCACCGGTTCGTTGGCGACGAAGACGTTGGCCTTGCGCGTGAGCAGCGCCGTGAGAAGGCTGGTTCCGCTTCGCGGCGGACCGGTGAGGATGAACGGCTTGACTTCGATCCCCGGGTTCCGGCCCGCCTCAATCGTGCGCAGCCAGAAGGCCCGAAGACGCATCTTGAGAACCAGCGACGATCTGAACTTCAGTCGGGCCACCGCAGGGCGATTATTCGACCGCCGCATCACACAATCGACAGGCCCGCGCCGGCCGTTTCCGATTCCCGCCTCGTTTCCGCCACCTCAGTCGGGTAGTCCCCCTCGTGGCGTGCGGCAAAGACCCAGTGCGGAACGCTCTCCCAGGAGGGATCGACGGCCCGTTCGAGATCGTCCATCGCGGCGTCGAAGTCCGCCGGCTCCGTCATGAGGCGGATTCGCTCCTTGAAGGGCTTGACGTGCCCGAGGCTCGTCCCGTAGGCCGCGATCCTTCCCCGCATGACGATCATCGCCATCCGGTCGCCGCGGAAGCGCCGCATGAGAGCGAAATGGAGGCGGATGAGCCGGATCTTCTCGAGGACCGTCGGTTCGGGCGGGGCGAGGCCGCGGGCGAGCGTTTCGTCAATCTCGCGCAGGAGCCAGGGGCGCTTGATTGCGGCCCGGGCGACCATGACGCCGGCGCACCGGGTGTGGGCGATCATGCGCTGCGCCGCCTGGGGTGAATCGACGTCGCCGTTGCCGATCACGGGGATGCGCTGGACCGCCGCCACCACCTCGGCGATGCCGTCGAGGCTCGCGACGCCCTTGAATCGCTGCGCCGTGGTTCGGCCGTGAATGGTGATCAGTTGCACGCCGGCACCTTCGAGCTGGCGCGCCAGCCGCGGCGCCGTGATGCGGCATTCGTTCCAGCCCAGGCGCAGTTTCGCCGTCACCGGAACGCGCACCGCCTTCACGATTCGTTCCGCCAGGCGCGTCGTGCGGTCGGGATCGCACAGGAGCATCGACCCGCCGTTGGTCTTGGTGACCTTGTCCACGGGGCAGCCCATGTTGATGTCGATGAGCGTCGCGCCGAGTCCCTCGGCCCACTGCGCCGCGCGGCAGAACCAGTCGGCGTCGTTGCCGTACAACTGCACGCCGAACGGCCTGTCCTCCTCGCTCACCCGCGCGATTTCCAGGCTGTCGCGGTTCTGCTCGAGAACGCCGCGGCTGTGCAGGAGTTCGGTGTACCCCACGCCCCGATGCCCCGCCGCCCGGCAGGTGAGCCGGAATGCGAGATCCGTGTATCCCGCGATCGGCGCCAGCAGCACGCGGCAGTCCGTCGAGAATGAGCCGAGACGCAGCATCGCACGAGTGTACGCGAACGGCGTGCCGCCGGCGGCGCGGCCTCATGGTCTGGCGGGGCGATCGCGCTGTCGTCGTCATGCCCGCGAAGAGGCTGTCCCGCGCGATCCCGCGGGGCAGACCCTGCGCTGCATTCATGGAAGGCTCCCACTCCGGCCCTCCCCCGCAGAGCCGGGTGAGCGAGAGTGGACTCCCGCGTGCCCGGGAAGAACGAAAACGCGATCGCCCTGCATGGCCTGGGGCAGAGTGCATCAGAGAGGGGCATCGGCCGCGCGCTCGCCGCCCCGGGCGGGTGCGGCGTGATCGGCAGCCGCAACCAGCCCGGCTTGCGATGAGTGCGGGGATGCGGCCGCCCGGCCTGACTTCACGCCGCGCGGATGGCCTGGGCGTGCTGCACGCCGATGCGGTAGTGGCGCGGCGTGATGATCTTGCCCGTCGCCTCGTCGATGACCTCCGGCGCCTCCTCGCACCGCGCCACCCGCGCAATGCGCCCGCGGACGCGGAAGGGAGCGAGCCGCACCTCCACATACTCCCCCACCGGAATGGCGCGCGGCGAGCGGAAGCCAAAACTCCCGCGGCTGACATCCGCGAGTTCGACCGTGCCGCCGAGGAATGACTTGTAGGGATCGAGGCAGATGAGCCGCGCCCAGCCGGAGGCGGCGGCCCGCGGCTCGCGCCGCCGGTCGAAGCGCAGCGGACCCCCATCGCCGCCCGGCCAGAGCGTCCGCGCGCGGCGCGGCTGCGTCGGTGCGGCGGCTGTGTGTTCTTCGAGTCTCAATCCCATGATGCCGCCACCCCGCGGAAGATCAGCTGATCATCCTCCCCCCTCAGGCGGTTTCATCGGACGAAGGCGCGGGCGGGTTGAGGCGGCGCGGCGGATCCGCCCGCCGAACTTCAACGAAACGGCCGCAGACCGCGCCGGGCACGCCGGGCGTTGAGGTCCGCCAGCGCCGGCGGAAACTCCTTGAGCAGGCGGATCAACTGCGTGCGCGTCAGGCCGAGCAGGATCGCCGCCCGGGCCGCATCATCGCGGCATGCCTCCAGCACGTCGAGTACCTCGGCGAGTATGGCCGGGGCGTCGTCGTGTCCCGGATTGAGCGCCAGCCGCCCGCCGCGCACCCGGCCGCGGAGGCGCTCGCTCGGCTCGTAGCCGGGCAGGGCAATCCCCAGACGGTGTTGAAGCGCCAGCCTGACGCGAAGGCGAAAGACCGCCGTGCGCCGGTTGCGCTCGGGCTGGCGCGACTCCGTGGCCTGAGCCTCGATGCCGGTCGGTTCGTGGCGGATGAAGACGGCCGTCTCGACCTTGTTGCGGTGCTGTCCGCCCGGCCCCGACGCCCGCCCGCGCGTCACGCGGCAGGACTTGAGCAACTCCCTCTCATCAAGCGCGGCGGGATGGGTGGAGACGAACTCAGTCACGCGGCATCATAGTGATCGACGCGCCCCCCGCAGACGCGGCCGCGATAGACCGCCGGCCGGGCAATGCCAGCGCCGCCGGGCGCAGGAGAGCAGACCGGCGCCTCATCGCCTCATAGCCCATCCACCCCCCCACAGCCGACTGTCAAGCGCCCAGTGCCCAGTGCCCAGTACCCAGTGCCTAGTGCCCAGTGCCCAGTGCCCAGTGCCTAGTGCCCAGTGCCCAGTGCCCAGTGCCTAGTGCCCAGTGCCCAGTGCCTAGTGCCTGATGCCCAGTGCCTAGTGCCTGATGCCCAGTGCCTGATGCCTGGTGCCTGATGCCCAGTGCCTGATGCCTGGTGCCTGATGCCTGGTGCCTGATGCCCAGTGCCCAGTGAGTGGTGCCTTCCGACTCCCACCCTCCCCTACTCGATCCTCACCACGTTGCTCGTCTGGCAGCGGCTGATGTCCACGAGTTGGAGGTAGGCGCCGCAGACGGCTCGGGGGATGGTGGTCACAAGGCGGCCGGCGCCGAAGTCGCCGGCGGAGCCGGTGAAGGCGACCTGAAGGTCGAGCGCGCCGAGGCCCAGGCGCGTGCCGGCGCAGGGGTTGCCGTCGGGGATGA
>JBDIVQ010000105.1:0-14004 GCA_039794345.1 Phycisphaerae bacterium
GTGCATCAGTTCGAGTAGCCGGCGCTGAGTGCGTCGTAGAATGGCTCATGCCTCTTGTGCGACTGTGGCGCTGGCTGGGGGGCGGGAGGGAACGGCGGCGCGCTCGTGCGGCGGCGCGGCCCTTTCCCCACGAATGGCGCACCATCATCGAACGGCGCGTCGCCCTGTGGCGGCGGCTGCCCGCAGCCGACCGGATCGAACTGCTCCGGCACGTTCTGGTCTTCCTTGATGAGAAGCGCTTCGAGGGTTGCGGGGGCATGGCGATCACCGACGAAGTGCGCGTGACGATCGCCGCCCAGGCATGCTTTCTCCTTCTGCACCGGGAGACCGACTGTTTCCCCGCGCTGCGGTCGATTCTGGTCTATCCCGACGAGTACCTCGCCCCGGCGGCGGAGGAGCATGAAGGCGGCATCGTCATCGAGGATCACGAGCCACGCGCGGGCGAGTCCTGGGCGGAAGGCTCGCTCGTGCTCTCCTGGCGCGACGTGGTGGATGGCTCGGCCGACGGAGCGAGCGGCGAGAACGTCGTGCTGCACGAGTTCGCCCACCAGATCGATGATGAATGGGGCCTCTCGTCCGCCGATCCGCGCGAGCAGCCCGAGGGGAGCGCCCGGGCATGGGCGCTGGCCTTCCGCGAGGCGTTCGAGCGTCATCGGCGCGAGGTGAAGCGCGGCCGGGTCACGGCGATCGACCCCTATGGCGCCACGGACGAAGCGGAGTTCTTCGCCGTGGTAACGGAGATGTTCTTCGACCAGCCGGCGGCCCTGCGCATCGCCGAGCCCGAGTTGTACGGGCAGTGGTCGAAGTTCTTCCGGCAGGATCCGCTCGGGTGGAGGAGCGCCGCGGCCGATCAGCCGAGGTAGGCGGCCAGGGTGCGTTCGACGACCTCGCCGAGGGCGAAGCGCTTGCGGACCATGGTCCGACCGGCGTCGCCGCTGCGGGCGCGCAGGGCAGGATCGCCGAGCAGGCGGTTGACGGCGGCGGCGAGGGCGCCGGCGTCGCCGCAGTCGGCGAGAAGGCCGGTGTGCTCGTGCTCGATGACTTCGGCCACGCCGCCTGCGTCGGTGGCGACGACGGCGCGGCCGAGCGCGAGCGCTTCGAGCAGCGAGTTGGGCGTGCCTTCGTGGTCGGAGGTGAGGAGGATGACGTCGGCGGCGGCCAGGATCGCGCCCACGTCGCGCCGCTGGCCGAGCAGCGTGACGGCGCGATCGAGGCGCAGCGCGGCGAGCAGCCGGCGCACCTCGCTTTCGAGCGGGCCGACGCCGACGATCGCCGCGCGGCAGTCGGGGCGCGCGAGGCGCACGCGCCGGATCGCCTCGAGGAAGAGGTCGGGCCGCTTCTCAATTGACAGGCGCATCACGCCGACGACGAGCGGCTGAAAAGCCTCCACGCCGATCTCGCGCCGAACCGCCTCGACGCGCTGGGGCGAGGGGAGGACGAATGCCTCCGGCGGCACCGCGTTGCGGAGCAGAGTGAAGCGGGACGCGCTGATGCCGAGCCAGCGGGCGTAGTCCGTGATGCCGGCGAGCGAGTTGCCGGCGAACACGAGGCGCCGGCGCGCGGCGAGGAAGCGATACCACGGGCGCATCCACGGCCGATGGAGATGTGGAAAGTGCGCGGGATTCACGTTGCGCGTCGAGAGGACGATGCGCGGCACGCCGGCAAGGAGGCCTGCGACGCCGCCGAGCACGTTCGGCTCGTCGAGCCAGCAATGCAGCACGTCAGGCGGATCGAGCATCAGTTCGCCGAAGAGATCGAGCACGCCGCCGCGGATGGACAGGGGCAGACAGCGCAGCGCCCGCATCAGACCCGCGGACTCGCGCACGGCCTCGGCGACGCGCTCGAGGGGCTCCGCCTCGATGGCGCCGGCCTGCCGCGCCTCGACGCCGGCCTCGACGAGGAGGGGGAGGTAGTGCGCCCACTGGCCCGCGAGGGCGGCCTGGGTGCGCACCGACGCCTCCAGGCCGCGCTGCCGCTGAGTGGCGGCCAGGTGCACCACCTGCCGCTCGGCCCCGCCGGAGTCGAGGCTGCTGACGAAGTGCATCACCCGCCTGACCTGCTTGCGTGGCGCGTTGGGCCGCTTGATTTCGGCGAGTGCGGCCGCGAGCCGCGCGATCGCCGCCTCCTCGGCTCGTCCGTCGCGATCGGAGGCGCCCTGCATGATGACGGTCCGCATCACGCTTGCAACGGCGCGGTCGAGGATGAGGCTGAAGCGGCGCAGCAGCGGTTCGGCGCGGCCGCAGCGGCGCAGCGGAAGGCCGTCGAGGCGGATTTTCCCGGCAAGGGCGCGCTCAATACCCGCTCGCCTCCATCGCCCGCCCTCGTCGAAGATCACGGTGCGCACGCTGCAGCGGCGCAAGTCGCGGAGCATTCGGCCGCTGCACTGCGCATGAGGCTTGAGGAAGACAGCGACGCCGTCGAGGCGGCGCAGGCGCCGCATCGCGGGTCCGTCAAAGCCCCCCGCCGCGGGATCCCAGCGGACCTCCGCTGCCTCCGCGATCCCGCCGGCGGGCTCTTCGCCCGGCCCGACTTCCGCGCCCGCAACGCGAACGAAGATGGCTCGTTCGAGGCGCGGGAAGAGCAGGCGCACCTCCGCAGCGCTGAGCGCCTCGTCAGCGATGATGGCGAGACGACGATGCCAGAGCGACGCCCCACGATGCGGGGCGCCGCTGAGGGCGTGCGGGAGCATGCGTGCGGTGAAGGCCATGCGGCATCAGCCATCCGTTGCAAGGGGCAGGCCGCAAAGGGGTCGTGCGGCGGGGAGCGCGGCGGGCGTTGCCGCCGGGGTCGCCTCGTCCGCCGCGTTCCGCAGCCAGAGTTCAAGCACGAGGAGCGTCCACGCCTGGTAGACGCTGAAGCGCTCGGGGCGGCGCTGGAGCTCAACCCAGGCGGCGAGGGAGGCGCGGTCGAGCAGGTCGCGGCAGCGCGCCTCGGGCGCGAGGAGGAGTTCATCGCACAGGTCGAGCATCGCGGCGTGGCTCCAGGCGCTGGAGGGCAGGCCGAAGCCCTTCTTGGGCCGACGCGCCCATTCGCCCGGCAGGCGCCGGGCGAGCAGGTCGCGCAGCATGGGCTTGAGCCGCACGGCCGTGCCGCACAGGTCCGCAGGCAGGCGCGACGCGAACGCGGCCACCTCGGGATCGAGAAACGGGCTCCGCGCCTCGAGGCCGTGGTTCATCGTCATGCGATCGACCTTGGCGAGCACGGCGCCGGGCAGATAGGAGTGCACATCGACGCGGCGCATGCGGTGGATGAGCGGGCGGGAATCATCGGCGAGCGCGCGGCGCATCTCTTCGGCGGTGCGCGCCGCGAGGGCGGGCCATTCGCCGAGCCATTCGACGATCGTTTCGGGCATGAACATCCAGAAGCGCGGCGAGCAGTAGGCGTCGGCCGCGCTCCAGCGCCGGCGCTGACTGGCGACGTAGCGCAGGCGATGGGCGAGGTTGCCCTGCTCGCGGAGGGTCTCGGCGTAGCGCTGATAGCCGCCGAAGAGTTCATCTCCCCCGTCGCCCGTCAGCACCACCTTGACCTCCCTCCTCGCAAGGCGGGCAAGCAGGAAGGTCGGAAGGCAACTGCTGTCGCCGAGCGGTTCGTCGAGGCGCGCGGCGATCGCCGGCAGGAGTTCAAGAATGTCGGGATCAAGCACTTCATCGTGGTGCAGCGTACCGAGATGCCCCGCCGCCCGCCGCGCCTCGAGGTGCTCGCTCTCCTCGCTGCCGGCGAAGCCGATGCTGAAGGAGCGCACCGGATCATCGACGAGGCGAGTCATGGCCGAAGCGATGAGGGCGGAATCGATCCCTCCGCTGAGCAGAACGCCCAGGGGCACATCGCTCATGAGGCGCCGGCGCACGGCCCGCGTCATCAGGTCATCCAGTTCGTCGAGCAGCGACTCCACCGGCGCATCATCCGCGGCGGTCTCCGGCTCCGGCTGCGGGGACCAGTCAAACCACCGCTGCGGTTCCTCGACGACAACGTCCCCGCCCAGGCGTACGCGCAGGAAGCAGCCCGGCGGGAGTTTCCGCGCGCCGCGGTGAATGCTCCGCGGCTGATGGACGTATTGCAGGAGGAGATACACGGCCAGAGCCTCGCGGTCGATCGTCGCATCGAACCACGGCAGGGTGCGCAGGGCCGAGAGTTCCGAAGCAAAGGCGAAGCGGCCGCTGCCGCCGACGCTGTAGTACAGCGGCTTCTGTCCGAAGCGGTCGCGCGCCAGGATCAACTCGCGCCGGGCGCGGTCGAGCAGGGCGAAGGCGAACATTCCATTGAGTTCGGCGATGCCCTCGACCCCGCGCACGGCGAGGTGCTCGAGCAGCGCTTCGGTGTCGCTGCGGCCGCGCCAACGGATGTGCGGCAGGGTCGTTCGCAACTGGGCCGCGTTGTAGATCTCGCCGTTGTAGACAATCGTGTACCGTCCGCAGGCGCTGGTCATCGGCTGCGCGCCGGAGTCCGTCAGATCAACGATGGTGAGGCGGCGGTGGCCCAGCGCGAGGCGCAGGCCCGGCTCGACGAGCACGCCGGAATCGTCCGGCCCGCGGTGCGCGAGGCAGTCGCGCATCGTGATCACCTGCGCGGCGAGCGCGGCGTCATCGAGGCGCGCTTCGCAGTCAATCAGGCCGGCGATGCCGCACATGACGCCTCCTGACCTTCTGATTCACCCATCGGGGCCTCGCTCGAACCGGCGTCCGCGGGCGGAGCGTAGGCGGGTTCCACCCACGCCAGGTGCTCGCTGAGCAGGCCGTCGCGCCACGCGCTGACGCGGCGTGCCGGAGGCGCGCTCAGACCGCCGCGGCGCTTCACCTGCACGTCGCCGACGACCTGCGCGATCCGACCCTCGGCACGCATCGCGCGGGCCAGCGCGATCCACCACGGCTCTCGGAGTCCGCTCTCGAGCGTCCGGAGCAGCACCGACCGCTCGACGAGAAGGCACTGCGGCCCGACGATCGAGACGTTGCGCGGCAGTCGGAGCGACCAGCCGACCCCCGGCTCGGCCGCATCGGCCCCGCGGTATCGGCCGCGCAGCATACCGCACTCATCGACGAACCAGCCCGCATCGTCGATGCGTCCCTGGCCCGCGACGACCACGCCGCCGACGGGCCCTGCATCAGGCGCTTTCGCGGCTTCGATGAGGCGCCGCGTGTCGTGCGGGCCGACGCGGGCGATCTCGGGCGACAGCACGAGCACCCAGCGCGAGGCGCCGCCCGACTCGTTCAGGCGCAACGCCTTGAGGTCGAGCGAACCGTCCCCGCGCGTGCGCACCACGTCCACCTGATCATCGCACGTTACTTTCGGCCGCACGCGATAGGAGAGCAGAAACGGGCTGTGCTCGACGCTCGCCTCGATGCGCCGCCGCTGCATGGCGTCGTGCAGGGCCTGCCGCCCCGCCTCCGCCGCCCACGGCTTGGCGCGCCCGGCGCCGGACGTGGACTGAGCGTGCGTGCGCCAGTGATAGAGCACGAGCGGCACGTGCGCGATGCGCCGCGCCTGCTCCGCGCAGCGGAGCACGAGGTCATAATCCTGCGCGCCGTTGTATGCGCTGCGCTCGCCGCCGACGGAACGCATCAGTTCGCTCCGCACGACGAGGAGGTGGCAGAGGTAGTTGCTCGTAAGGAGGTGGTGCGGGCTGAAGGCGGGCTTGAAGACCGGAGTGTGACGACGGCCCTGTTCATCGATCTTGTCCTCATCGCTGTAGAGCACGTCCGCGTCAGGTTGCTCAATGAGGCGCCGCGCCATCGCGGCCAGCGCATGCGGACTGAGTTGATCATCATGATCGAGCAGGGCGATAAACTCGCCTTCCGCGGCGCGCAGCCCATCGTTCGTCGCCGCGGCAATCCCTCCCCGCACCGGGCGTCGGATCATGACCACTCGATCATCGCGCCGGGCGCATTGATCGAGCACGGCCGCCGTCCCGGCCCGCGCCGAGGCGTCGTCGATGAGCAGGAGCGTCCACTTCGCATACGTCTGCGCCAGGACCGACTCGATGCACGCGCGAAGCATGGGCGGAGGAGTGTTGAAGACGGGAACGACGATCGAGAAGCGCGGGCCGCGCGCGGTGAGTTCATCCGTGACCGCCTCGGCCGCGAGCCGACCCGGCTCGATCTCGCGCCGCCACGCCGCGTAGCGTGTCTCGCGTCGGGCGGCGGCCTGTTCGCTGAGCAGGTAGTCGCGCACGAGGGACGCCCCCCCTTCGCGCCAGATCTCCCACACTCGCCGCGTCACATGTCCGCGGCCGGCGCGGCCGAAGCGCCGCCCGAGCCAGTGCAGCGTCTCGCCGGCACTCCGGATCGCCGACGACACGACGCCGCGCTCGGGCTGGGATTCGCTTTGCGACACGTGGACCTCGGCTGGGTGGGGAGGGCGTCGGTCGTGGCGGGTGGACCGGGGCCGGTCGTCCCTGCACGGGTTCATTGTAGAATCCGTCCGATGCCGATTCAGGTCGCCCACGTCGTGCCGCTCGCCGCCCGGATCGGAGGATATGAGCGGCAGGCGCAGCTGCTCGCCGCGGCGCAGACCCGGGCCGGGGCCGCGGCATCGATCATCACCCACGCGTCGCACGCCCGGCTGCTTCGTCATCAATCGCGGGAAGTTGCAGTGCATGGCGTCGCGTGGGCGCTGGGCCGCGCTTCGCCGCGCGCCATCGATCGGGCTGTGGCCGGGTCGTCGGTGCTGCATGTTCACGCCGTCGATCCCTTCGCGGCGGCGGTGGTTGAGCGTGGTCGGCGGCGGGGCATCCCCGCGATCCTCAAGATCGCGACGCAGGGCGATGCCCGGCGCTATGCCGATCCGCATGCGTTTCCGCCGGAGGTCGCCGCGGCGCGCCGCTTTGAGCCGTGGCGATTGCGCCGCCAGCAGCGCCTCATGCAGCGCGCCTGGAGCATCCTGCGCGAGTGCGAGTGCTTCATCGCCCTGAGCAGCGCCATCGAAAGCGAGCTGCTCGACGTCGGCGTGCCGCGCCGGCGGATTGAGCGCCTGCCCAACGCGGTCGAGATTCCGCCGGCGGCCGTGGAGATCAGACCGGTCGCCCGGCGAGGCGTCTGCGTCGGCCGACTTGAAGAACGCAAGCGGCTCGGCGATCTGATCGATGCGTTCGACCTCGTGCGGCAGGTTCACGGCGACGCGGAACTGCACCTGGTCGGCGACGGGGCCGGTCGAGCCGAACTTCAGCAGCGCGCCTCCCCGGCGCGCTTCCATGGCGCGGTGGATGATCCGCATCGGCTTCTCGCGCAGGCGGACCTGTTCATCTTTCCATCAGAGCGCGAGGGCTGCCCGAACGCCCTGCTCGAGGCGGCCGCGGCGGGGCTGCCCTGCATCGCCACCGCCATCCCCGGCATCACCGACTGGTTCGACCAGACGATGATGCGCCTCGTCGAGCCGCGCCGGCCCGACCTCCTTGCGACGGCATGGCTCGATCTGTGGAACGACGAAGCACACCGGCGGACCCTGGCGCAATCAGCGCGCCGCCGCGTCCAGCAAGTCGCGGGAATTGACGTGATTTCGAGTCGCTATGACTCGCTCTATCAAACGCTTCGCCGGTGATTCGATCCCTCTTCACGAAAGCGCGTCGGTGGGTCAGACTGGCCCGTCACACTTGTCAGGTGCGCCTTCGGTGCGATCGGGAAGCCACTGCGCAGCCCGATCCCGCACCAACACGAAACGCCCCGGTTCCGTGACCGGGGCGCCCCACATTCCAATCGAGGCGGTCGAAAGGGGTTTACCACTCCGGCAGATTCCGGCCTTCGCCTTCTCCCTCAGCGGGCAATCGCCCGGGACGGCGCATGGGGGAGACATTCTGCGGCCTCCTTGCGGGCGGCCCACCGCCATCGATCTGAGGCTGCATCGGGCCGCGCTGCATTCCCGGCGGTCCGCCCATTCCCGGCTGCATCGGGCCGCGCTGCATTCCCGGCGGTCCACCCATTCCCGGCTGCATCGGGCCGCGCTGCATTCCTGGCGGTCCGCCCATTCCCGGCTGCATCGGGCCGCGCTGCATTCCCGGCGGTCCGCCCATTCCCGGCTGCATCGGATCAGGCTGATGTGGCGGGCGCATCAGCGGCCGGGGCGGCCCCGCCCTTTCCCCGTCCCGGTTCTGCTCAAAGAACCGGCGAGTCGGGCCGTCGCCTTGCGTCCGCTGCCGATGGAGGCGGATTCGATCACGCCACAACTCGCGTCGCAACGCGCGCCGCTCCCGAGATCGCTCACGAAGCAGCGGACGATTTTCGCTCGGCTGGGGCGCTGCATTCCTCGACTGGGCGCGCTGACGGTGGAGTCGCGTCGGCTCCTGCGACGCCGCAGCGGGGGGAGGCCCCGGGGGCCGGCCCAGCGATGGCGCGCCAGGCGCCTGAGCGTCAGTCTGCCCCCGCCTCTGCCGGCGCACTTCGCGCGACGGCGGCAGACCGGGCTGCCCGTCGCGCTCCAGTCGCATTTCACGGCGCTGGCGAGCTTCCGCCGGCGCCTGTTCCGGCGCGGGTTGATCCGCCATCGGCTGCCGATCCTGTGCAAGCGAGGGCGCGCTCCAAAGCATCGCTCCTGCCAAGGATGCCAGCAGGCCACTTGTAGTCGTGCGTTTCATGATGTGCTCCCTTAGGGAAAGGATCCCGGCGCGGCGGTTCGCGGGGCCCTGCGCCGGGCGTGTGACGCTTCCAGACAATTGAACGCCTGAGACGCAGGCGTATTGCCTTCGATTGTGTCGGCGGATTCTCTCCTCTCGGCGTGTCAGGCGGCGGAGCGCGACTCGGCCCGATCGCGACGATTCCGCCGACGAGCGGGCGGTTCGAGGGCCAACGCACCTGGGCCGTCCCCGATGCGCCATTGGATCGACGCCGGTCCCTTCCGGCAGGAGAACCGGCGCCGGGCCGAAACGGAGAGGGCATATCTCCTCTGCCGCCATCCCGCCCGATTCCCCTGGCGCCACCCGAGCGCGGCTCCCGGTAGAGGCCCCGCAGAGCGCGGCGGCGTCGAATGGCGAAGGCGGAATTCCCGGATAAGATTGAGTCCGGGCCTGGTGCGGCCCGAGCCATGCCCCGGCCACCTCAAGCCTCAAAGGAGTTGTCCGATGAAGAAATCTGTGCTTTTTCGATGTGCCTTGGTTCTCGGAATGGCCGCCGCGCTGAGCGGATGCAAGAAGTCCGAGTCGGGTTCGAGCGCGCCGGTCGCGATCAACGCGAATTGCCCGATCATGACGGAGAACGCCGTCTCCACCAAGGCGCCGACGGTCCAGTACAACGGCGTCACGATCGGCTTCTGCTGTGCCGAGTGCGTGGAGAAGTGGAACGCGTGGACGGATGAGCAGAAGGCGGAGTTCGTCAAGGCGAACACGCCGAACGTGATCAACAAGTTCGGGAACCCGCCCCCGTCTGAAACCGATCATTGATTCTCGAGCGTCCGGCCTGCCGGGTCGGATCGACGACGTTCAGCATCCGGGGCGCGGCGGCCGTCGGTCGCCGCGCCCGATGTTTTTTCTGACGTTGCGAATCCGCTCGATTCGTTCAGGCGGCCGGCGTCTCCGAACGGGCCGTGACGCGACGGAGGGCGTGGCTGGCGATGGCGCCGATGACGGCGATGACGATGATCATGGCCACAAAGCCAAGCAGCACGATCCCGATGCCGCGCTCCCGGAACGCCTCCTGAATGTCGCGGGCGCCGGTGCTCTGGACCGAAGCCGCGAGGTAGGCGGCCAGTCCGGTTCGCGGCGCCATGCCCAGGGCCGTGCCGACCAGGTAGGGAAACAGCCGCACTCCGACGCTCGCCATGGCGAGGTTTGTGAGCGCGAAGGGCGAGTTGGGCGGCATGCGGATGAGCGCCACAATCCCCAGCGTCGCCCAGGTGCCGCGGCCGATGAGCGCCTCGCGCACCGCCCGCGCCTTGACGTTGGACTCGACGAGGTGCTCGACCCGGTCTCGCGCCACGGTGCGGGCGATGAGATAGCCCAGAAGCGACGCGGCGGTGAAGGCCACGATCGCCGCCCCGAATCCGCGCCACAGACCGAACACCCAGCCGCCGAGGAACGACTGCGCATAGGTGGGCAGCAGCCCCGCGCCGGCCGAGAGCGTGAAAATCGCGACGTAAACATAGAGGCCGTCGCCGGGGTGTCGGGCCAGCCACTCTGAGACGGCGCCGAGAAACGTGATGAGGGTGATGCCCGAGACCGCCGGGGCCGTGGCCCACAGAAGGCCCAGCCAGCGCGCCGGACCAAGGCGCCTCCAGAGGGACTCCGCACCGGTTTCGGCGGATTCACCTGTGACTCGCTCCTGCGTCAACGATTCCTCAACCTTGCTCGGCGTGGTGGATTCCATCGGTTGAGCGTAGGTCGCCAGCGGCGGGGGGCACGGAGGCGACTACGTCCCCCGATGCGATTCCGCTCCCTCCGGCGTGACGACGTCCCACGCCAGCCCGCACAGCGCCATGAGGCGGATCGTCAGGTAGGTGAGGTCAAACTCCCACCATCTCATGCCGTGCGCGGCCGAGCGCTGGAGCGCGTGGTGGTTGTTGTGCCAGCCCTCGCCGAAGCCGAGGATCGAGACCCACCAGGTGTTGCGCGAGTTGTCGGTCGTCTGAAAGTTGCGATAGCCCCAGGTGTGGGCGGCGGAATTGACGAACCAGGTCGAGTGATAGACGAACACGGTGCGGATGCACACGCCCCAGACGACCCACGCCAGGCCGTGCTGCCATGACCACCCGCTGCCCCAGTTCCACGCCCCCGCCGCAAAGAGCAGCCCCGCGAGGACGAACTGCGGCACGAAGTAGTAGCGGTCGATGAAGGCCATGACGCGGTCGCGCTGAAGATCGCGCGCCGCCGAGCGGGCGTGGTTGCCGTTGGGATCGCGCACCATGCACCAGAGGATGTGCGCCCAGGTGAAGCCGTGCTGCGGCGAGTGCGGATCGTGCTCGTCGTCGGAGTGGTGGTGGTGAAGGCGGTGAATGCCGACCCACTTGATCGGGCTTCCCTGCCAGTTGAGGTTGCCGAGAATGGTGAGGAAGTACTTGATGGGGGCGAGCGTTTTGAAACTGCGATGAGTCAGCAGGCGGTGGTAACACAGGCACACGCCCAGCCCGCCGCACACCCACCACAGAAGGGCCGCCAGCCCCAGCATCGTCCAGTCGAAAGGCAGGACAAAGGCGGCCAGGCAGCCGACGTGGAGGGCGGCGATGGCGGAAAAGACCGGCCAGTCGAGATGCCGCCACGAGAACCGCTGCCCATCCACCACAAGATCAGTCATGAACGGCTCCGAACAACGCGCTGCCGGCTCTCAGCGCAGGAATTGTCCGCCGGGTCGAGCAGCCGGGTTACTTCGCCCAGAACTGTTCGCGCTGGATGATAGTCCGCCGGCGCCGTTCCTGCCCCGGCGAACGAGCCGCCGCTGCCGGAAAAGCGCCCCCGGTCGGCTTCCGCCCCGAATCCCCTGTTTCCCCCTTGAAATCTTCCCGGATATCTGGTACAAAAGTGCATCGTGGCCTCGCCCGTTCGTGGGGTGCGGTCGACACTTTCCAGGCTTCCGTCGGGAGTTCCAACGCCTGACGGCTGCGCGGCGGCGGTGCGCCCGCTGACCTGCGGGGCGGCTCCGCCTTCGGCCGTGCAGACTTTGAATACGGAGGATTGAAATGATGAAAAGCAGAATCGCGATCTCGATCGCAACGTGTCTCATCGTCGCCGGCAGCGCCGCCGCCGACCGCCTCTCCACCGCTCCGCCCAATAACGGTCGCAGCGACAGCGGCGCGGGGATCTTTGTTGATCTCACGGCCGACTCCGGGCAGATCACCATCTCCGAAATCGGCATGGTCTCCTCAACCTCGCAGGGCACGCCCGTGCGCCTGCGCGTCTGGAGGAGGACGGGGTCCTACGTGGGCTTTGACGGCACCTCCGACGGGTGGAGCGTCGTCGATCAGGTGGACGCGATCTCGGTCGGCAATGCCGATCCCACCCCGTTCATCCTCAACAACCCCATCACGCTCGATCAGGGGCAGGTAACGGGCTTCCTCTTCGAAGGGGAGATCGGCGGCGTGCGCTACACCGGCACGAGCGGCAGCCCGCCGCAGACGACCTGGACGGACTCGAACATGACGCTCTTCAGCGACGTCTCGCGCGGGGCGCCGCCCTTCGGCGGCAGCCGCTTCACCCCGCGCTGCTTCTCGGGATATATCGAGTACGAAGTCGGGTCGGGCAGTTACCGCATCCGCATCAGCGGCACCTGCCCCGGCACGGTGACGATCAACTGGGACAACGCGACGCCCAACACCCAGCAGGGCGTTCTCTTCGCCTCGATCCAGGGCAGCTTCGTCATCCCCGGAGGCATCTGCGCCGGCACGGAACTCGGCCTGGGCAGCCAGAACCTCCGCCTGGTCAACACTCTCGGAACCGGCGCCAACGGGAGCGGTTCGGTGAACGGGCAAGCGGGCACCTCCGCCTGCGGGGGCTTCATCCAGTTCATCGAGGCCCCCTCCTGCCAGACGAGCAACGTCGTGCAGGTGCCCTGACGGACGAATTCAGGTTCCTTCTCGGACCTGAATTGAGCGTGAAACTTGTGCGGAGGGCGCCAGGCGGCGCCCTCCGCGCTTTTCCGCCACAACACGCAATTCCGACTGTACAATCCTTCCGGATGGCAGGCCTGCTCGGCGACTTTCGAGCGGGGAGGTTCCGTTGATCCGCGACAATCCGCGGCTGCCGAGGCGGTTCCTGACGCCGCTCGACACCGCACATCTCAGGAAGGAAGGGAGATTCCATGCGCTTCGCCCGTCACGTTTTCGCAGCCGTACTCGCGTCACTTCCGATCGCTCCATTCGCGCTGAGCCAGACGCAGGTGTACATCCCCAACATGAACGAGAACACCCCCGGGGCCTCGAACAACGCCTTTCCCTTCAACGGCAGCTCGCCGATGCGCGTGCAACAGGTGTTTGCGGCGGGCGAGTTTGCGGGGCGCGGCGGCGTCGTGACGCACCTTGCGTTCCGCATCGATGAGTCGGCGGGAAACGCCTTCAATGCAAGCGGCATCCAGACGGAGATTCGGCTCTGTCACACGACCGTGCAGCCCACGCAGATGAGCACGACTTTCGCCGACAATCTCGGCAACGACGTCACGCTCGTCTTCAATGGGCCGCTGAGTCTTTCAAGCAGCGGCAACGGCTTCGACATCGTGATCGACATCGACGACGTCTTCACCTACGACGGGAATCGCAACCTGCTCGTGGAGTACAAGGTCCGGTCCAATGCGAACACGACGCAGTTTGACTCCGCCGGCACAGGGCTTGGTGAAGGCGGCCTGCCCATGATCGACCGCCTCTGGGCCTTCGGCGCAGACGCGGTGACGGGTTCATCCGTCGGCGACGACGGCTACGTCACGCGCATCACGCTTGGCGCCGGAGGACTCTCGCTGAGCATCACGGGCGCCTGCCCCGGCCGCGTGACCGTCTCGTGGTCGAACGCCACCCCCAGCCGACCGATGGGAATCGCACTGGCGAACAGCACGGGCAACTTCACAGTTCCCGGCGGGGTGTGCGGCGGGACGCAACTCGGACTGAGCAACTCCGGTCTGCAACTGGTCTACACCGGCAACACCGGGGCCGGAGGTTCGGGGAACGTGAGCAGCAACGCCGGCACCGCCGCCTGCCGCAAGTTCCTCCAGATGGTCGTCGCCGACGGCAGCCCCTGCGAGACGAGCAACGTGGTGCAGATTCCGTAGGCTGACCGTCCCGCCGCGCGGGGCGCTGCCCGTCGCGGCCCATGAGGTTGATCTCGGGCCCGGACGATCTGCGTCCGGGCCTTTCGTTCGCGCCCTCGCGGCCCGGCGCTTCACCGGCCTGGTTCTCTCGATGCCGACTCGAATCGCCAGCGAGGACGATCGCCCTCCCCCGCCGCAAGGCGTGGCGATACCAGCCCAGCGCGCAAGACGGGGACGTTCGCCATTGCCCTCCCCGCACACCTCGCCCGAAGCGGGTCGATGTGTGGAGCCCCCTCTTTGACGCTCCCGGACAATCGGCGCCACACGGCTCCGCGGCGGGTGGCATCGATCGCCGCCGCTC
>JBDIVQ010000106.1:0-13979 GCA_039794345.1 Phycisphaerae bacterium
GATCATCCGCCTGCGGATCCCCGCGCACATCGACGGGACGTACATGTTCCAGGTGGTCGATCACCAGACGTGCGAGACCAGCCCGCCCGCGTGGGCGATCATCCAGCCGGAGAACTGATCGCGGCGCTGTCAGCGCCGCCGGGTGCGACGGCGTCGCGCGTGGGTGCAAAGGACGACTTCATCCCTCGACTCGCCCGAAGGCGCGTGGGGACGGACCTGGGCGTTGACGCCGACGCGTTGACGCCGCCGCCCCGAAAGCGCGCCTGCCCGGCGGTCAGGACACTGCGGGGCCGTACATGAACTCTTCCTGGACGATCCTGCCGTCCCTGACGGTGTAGACGCCGACTTCATCCATGACGGTGCGCTGGCCGGTGGTTTTGTCTTCGGTTTCGATGTGGAACTTGACGGCGAAGCCGGTCGCGCCGACATAGGGGCCCTCGGCGGAGCCGCTCACCATGCGATTGGTCTGCGCCCACCAGTTGTTCTTGCCATCGACGGCGGCGCGGCCGTCCCACGCCTGACCCGTGCCCTCGATCGAGGTGATCTTGGGCGACCACCACATCTCCTCGATCTCGCGCAGCAGGTTGCGATTGAACATCTCAACGAGCGAAGCGCCGATCTCGGCGGGCGAAGAGCCGGGGCCGGTCGTGACGGCGCGCGGTGCGAGCGGATCACGCTGCGGCTTCGCGGCGGCGCGGCGCTTCTTCGCGGCCTTCTTCTTCTTCGGCGGCGCGGGGCGCGCACGCTTCTTCTTCGCGGCGGGTCGGGGCTTGGAAACGCGTCGGGCGGACTTCTTGCGGCTGGCCATCGTGTGCGTTCACTTTCAGGGTAACATGGTGGATCGGATCTCGGAAGAACCGGGTGTCATTGTATCGGCGGCCGCGATCGCCGGACGACCGGCGCCGCACGAGGTCGGGAGAGCCTGGCATGCCTGCGCCGCGCCTGGACGTCTCGAACGCCTGCGTCCTGATCATCGACGTGCAGGAGCGGCTCATCGGCGAGATGGCCGAAGCCGAACGCCTCGTCCAGTCCTGTTGTTTTCTCGTGCGGGCGGCGGGGGTGCTCGGCTTGCCCCTCGCGGTGACTGAGCAATACGTCAAGGGCCTCGGCCGCACGGTGGAGCCGATTCGCCGCGTCCTGCCCGCGGAGGTCCCCGTGTTTGAGAAGACGCGATTCAGCGGCTGCATCGGGCCGGTGGAGTCGTGGCTGGCGGGGCATGGCCGGCCCAATGTCCTCATCGGCGGCATCGAGGCGCATGTCTGCGTGCTGCAAACCGGGCTTGATCTGCTGGCGGCGGGAAAGAACGTTTTCGCGGTTCTGGATGCGATTTCCGGTGGCGAACCGGAGCAGATCGGACCGGCGGCAGCGCGGCTGGAGGGGGCGGGAGCGATCGTAACTGGCGGTGTATCAGCGACTTACGAACTTGTCCGCGATGCCGCCGACCCTCGATTTCGCGCCTGCCTGCCACTCGTCAAGGGCCTGCGCGAGGCCAGAAAGGGCAAAAAGTCGCCCTGATGCCTTGCTCGCGAGGCCCGGGAGGGGGCTATATTCTCTGCGCGGGGGGGAAGGGCCCCACGGGCCATTGACCGTACAAGATGGGTAAGGAGCACCATGGAAGCGTACGAGAATCTCAAGAGGCTGGTCGCAGCGGCTGAAGAAGACATCCGCAAGGCGGAGGGCGGCAATAAGGCGGCCGGCACGCGGGCGCGCAAAACCATGCAGGAGATCAAGACCGCCTGCCAGGAGGTTCGCAACGCGATTCTCAACCTCCGCGACCAGGGCGAATCATCCGGCGGCTGAACGAGGACACGCCACCGGCCGCCCCGGTCCCGCGACCATCCACCACGTCGCCCGGGTCGGCCGAACAACTCCAGGCGGCCAATCGGGCCCGACGGCGCTCCGCGTGCGCGGAGGTCGGCCCGGGTCGCTTCATGCAAAGCGAGGCGATGGTGAACGACACGGCAACGATCAGAAAACCGGTAGGTGTCCTCGTGGGCTCTGAAAACAACATCACGCTCGCTCCCCTCCGCCCGCCGGCGCCCCCGCTTCTCTTTGACCTCTCCGGGATCGACTTCGACGCCACCGTCGTCGATTACGAGGGCATTCAGAAGTACAACAAGCACCGCGGCGAGGCGCAGCAGATTGACCGCATCGCCTGGCTGGGCGAGAACTACGAACAGGGCGTCGCTATTCGCAAAGTACGCGACGACGAATGGTGGTGCCCCGGCCACATCCCCGGCCGCCCCATCATGCCCGCGGTGATGATGGTCGAAGCCGCCGCCCAACTCTCCTGCTGGATGTTCCTCGCGCGCGGCATCGTCTCCTACAACTTCGTCGGCTTCACGCGCATCGAAGACACCAAGTTCCGCAACAAGGTCGAGCCCGGCGACACGCTCGTCATCCTCAGCCAGCAGGTCAAGTTCCACATCCGGCGTTTCATCTGCGACACCATGGGGCTCGTCAACGGCAACGTCGCCTTCGAGTCCCGCGTCACCGGCATGCCCATTCTCTAGCGCTTCGCCATGTCAAGCGCACTGCTGCGCGGCGGCATCGATCGCCGCTCGGGACGGACTGCGACGGCGAACGTGCCGTGGCGCCCGCCACCCGGAGTGAACGCGCTCAGGGATGCGCGGGATCGAGGCGTGGGACCTGCGATTTGAGATCTGAAATCTGAGATTTGAGATTTGAGACCGCTTGCGTCTTCGCATCAGCGGCGGAGGTCTCAGCGCCGCAGCCGCCCCGTGCGGATCAGTTTCACGATGGCCTCGAAGTCCGCGGTCATGGGCCGGTCCGCGACAAGCCGCGGCACGTGGCGGCGAATCGCTTCGTGCGCGTCCTCGACGGCCGCGCCGCTGCGCAGCGGGCGGTGGTATTCGAGCGCTTCGGCGCCGCAGAGCAGTTCGATCGCGATGACGTGGGTGGCGAGTTCGACGGCGCGGCGGAGCTTGAAGCCGGCGTTGGGGCCGAAGGAGTTGTAGTCCTCCTGCCCCGCCGACGTCGGGATGTTCGCCACGCTGGCGGGGGCGCAGAGCGTCTGGATCTCGTTGCAGCACGCCGCCGCCGTGTACTGCGCGATCATCAGTCCCGAATGCAGCCCCGGCTGCGGTGAAAGATAGGCGTTGAGGGGATTCTCGCTGTCGCTGGCGGCGAGGAGGTAGTAGATGCGCCGCTCGCTCACGCCCGCGACATGAGCGACGGCGATGACCGCGGCGTCCATGACGAGCGCCAGCGGGAGGCCGTGAAAGTTGCCGCCGCTGATGATCGCATCGCGCCCGCCGCGCTCGCCGGCGAAGACGAGGGGGTTGTCCGACACGCCGCCGAGTTCGCGCGAAACGACGCGCTGCGCGTGGTCGAACATGTCCAGCGCCGCCCCGAGAATCTGCGGCGCGCAGCGCAGCGAGTAGGGATCCTGCACCCGCGGATCGTCCACCTTGTGCGAGGGGATGATCTCGCTGCCGGCGAGGCACTCGCGCAGCCGGGCCGCGACGGTGCGCTGCCCCTCCTGCCCCCGGGCCGCGTGCAGCCGGTCGTCGAGAAATGCGTCGGTGGCGAGGCAGGCGTCGATCATCATCGCGTTGGCGAGCACCGCCGCGTCAATGAGCCGGCCGAGGTCGTGCAGCGCCAGGGCCGCCAGCGACGTCATGAGGTGCGTGCCGTTGATGAGCGCCAGTCCCTCCTTGGCTTCGAGGGCGACGGGCTGGAGACCCGCGTCGGCCAGGGCCTTGCCCGCAGGCTTGTACGCCCCCTCGTGCATGACGTGCCCCTCGCCGGTGAGAACGAGCGCGCTGTGGGCGAGCGGGGTCAGATCGCCGGAAGCCCCGACTGAGCCGCGCGAGGGAACGACGGGCGCGACGCGATGATTGAGCAGGTCGAGCAGGCGCTCGACCACGACGGGGCGGACGCCGGAGCAACCCCGGCACAGGCTCGCCGCCAGCAGCAGGAGCATGGAGCGCACCACGCTCTCGCTGAGCGGCTCGCCGACGCCCGCGGAGTGGGATCGGATGAGGTTGCGCTGCACCTCGCGGACCTGGTCGGGCGCGATGCGCTGCCGCGCAAGGCTGCCGAAGCCCGTGTTCACGCCGTAGATCGCTTCGCCCGTCTCGAGGGCGCGCTCGACGACGGCGCGGCTGCGCTGCAGCGCCTCGCGGCCGCGGCCGCCGAGGCGCACCGGCCGGTCGCCGCGCGCCACCGACGCGACGTCGTCGATCGAAAGCCCCTGCCCGTCGAGCACCAGCGGCTGCGCCATCGAGTGGAGCATAGCCGGGCGCACGCGCAGCCGCGCGCGCCGCCGGAGCAGACCGCCCGGCCAAGGGGGGAGGCCGGCCGACCGCGGAACCTCTCCGGGGCGACCGTGCTTTCAAGATTCCGGCGCTCGCAGAAATGCAGCCCCTGCCCCAACGAGTGGTTTCATCCGCGAGAATGGACGCGAGCGATCCGCGCGCTCCCGCCGGTTTCGGTCTTTGCGGGAAGGACGAGGAGAGGGGATCCCCCTGGCCGTGCTTACTGGATCCGAACGACATTGCTTGTCGCGCAGGTGGCGACGTCGAGGGCGACGAGGCGGGCGCTGCAGGCGGCGGGCGGGACGGGGCCGGTCACGGCGGCGCGGCCCTGGCCGTCGGCTCGGGTCGTGGCGATGAGTTGGACGCTTCCCGTCAACGGCAGAATCGTGCCCGCGCAGGGGCCGGTCGGGATGGTCGTCTGGCCAGCGCGCTGACCGAAGATCAGGGCTACCGTGCCGCGCGGCGTGGCGCCGCTGATGGCCGCCGTCATCCCGCCGGGGCAGACGCCAGTGAGCGACAGGCTCGGCCAGGCGTGGATCGAGCCGATGCGGACGTTGTCAAGCGCGAGCGACTGGTGCGCCCGCTCGTTGCGAGTCTCATACGCCAGGTCGCGCACGCTCTCGCTGCTGTAGCCGCCGATGCGCAGCTCGTCGAACTCGCCTCCCACGAGACCCACGATCTGGGATCGCGGCATATCGACCAGGTAGTCCGCGATCACGCGCCCGTCGAGGTAGGCTCGTATCCAGAGGTTGTCGTAGCAGTGATTCACGGCGCCATCGCCGGCGTTGAACTCGATAGCGTCGAAGTTGGCGCCGTCGAGGCGAACGACCTTCATCATGTCCTGCGAGCCGCCCATGTAGAGGGACGGCGTGCCGTCGCCGCCGCAGTAGCGCAGGCCGCCGAAGATCGGCCCGTCGCAGCCTCGGTGGGCGCGAGTGAAGTGCAGCCCGCCCTCGTCGTGACAGGGCGGGACTGTTCGATTGCAGCACAGGCTCTGATTGAAGTCGGCGAGGTTTTCCGTCAGGGCGATTCTCGCGCCGAGGTAGAGTTCAGGCCGTGCGTAGGTCCGCGCCGCCTCCGTCACGGCGCAGGTGGTCAGATCGAGGGCCGCGAAGGCGATGGCGCCGCAGCCACCGGGCAAGTCGAAGTTGAACTCGGCGTTGCCTTCCCCGTCGGCGGTGAGCGTCTCGACAAGGATCGCATTGCCCAGCGGAACGACGGCGCCGGCGCAGGGGCCGGATTTGATAGTGGTCTCCCCGCCGCGCTGGCCGCGCAGCAGAGCGATACGCCCGCCGGGCGTCGCGCCGATGATGCTGGCCGTCATCGGCCCGGGGCAATCACCCTCCAGCGCGAGTTCAAAGGGCGGAAAGACTGCATGGCCGCGGAGGCGGAACATCTGATCGCCGGACTGGGACAAACGCGTAAAGGTGCGCCCGCTGAATGACGCCAGCCAGCCATCTCCAGGCTCCATTATCGTTGCTTGCCCAAGTGAGCCGCCGTTCCCTGACACCCCAATCCAGTACCGTGTGTCGGCGCGGAGCAGCACAGGATCGAAGTCGAAACTCACTCTGTACAGATCGGTCCCGTTGTAGTGTCCGTCGAACTCATAGGACGATGGGAGCGTGTCCCATCGCAGCACATCCTCGCCCGGCTCCATGTAGCCGTTGTCGAGAATGATCTTGATGTGCATGTCCGTGCCTTCGTACAACTCGGAACTACGGCATGTCCAGATGTCGATGCCGCTCAACTCGATGAACTCGCTGAAGACGACATCGTCCGCTCGGTTTGAGCCATCGGTTTCGTTGATCAAACAGGATCTGTACGAGCCGGTTTGAGGTCCGAAATCCCAGACGACCTCACCAGCCCGCAATGTCGCAGCAAGCGCCAGCATGCAAGCCGAAGGGAGGATGGTTCTCAATTCGATCATGATCCGCCTCGACACCCCGCAGACGAGAGCTCCCGCTATTCGAGGAAGACAGCCTTGGCAACAGACGGAATTCCGGTGTCGTCGATGATGACCAACATGTACGGACCAGGTGGCGCGTAGGCTGCTGGTGGGGCAGTCACCTCCATCAATTCATCCGGTTCAATGTCGTCGAGTTCGTGAGTCAGGATCAAATATCGCTGCGTCATGTTGACCGAATGCGTGACCGCCGAAAGGCTGATCATCGCGACGCTCGCGCCCTCGTTCGGGTCCATCGAGCGGCCATTACCCGCCGAGTACTCGACGAGAAAGATCTCTTCAGGCTCGACTGATGTCTGCACATTTGTGATCGTCGGCCGCGAGGCGTCGAAGTAGTAGGGCGGGCGGTAGATCTCGACCCGGTTGCCGCCTTGCGGCCAGTACTCTTCTTCAGGATCGCAGCTCGGACAGGGTGGAGGAGAGGTGCAGAATGAATCCTCATTCTGTCCGGAAGTCCAAACACTCCCGTCCATCAGCAGCAGCGCCACGCTGTGGTACATGCGCGGGTGCGTGTGAGTCGCGGTGGTCAGAGCCGTCCAATCCTCCGTAGCGGGATCGAACACTTCGGGCACGAAGATCGGGCAATCCTGCAGGTCTTCACGACCTCCGCCAATGAGAAACACCTGACCATTGGCGAGGAGGACGGCGTTGGCATGTCCACGTCCGTAGGTCAGGTTGTCGGCCGTGTAGTCCCACTCCCATTGCTGCTGCTGATTCAGGAACAGGACTTCTGATGTGTTGGTCGGAGTGCCATTCACATATCCGGAGATCAGCAGCACCCGTTCGTCGGGCGTCGCGTCGCGCAGGTCGACGGGCAGCAGCACGCTTGTGGTGCCCTCGCGAGCCTGGCCGATCTCCGTTGTCGGACCGCCGCTCACGCCAGGGTTGAGCGTGTCGAACCACCGCGTCGTCGCCTGCGGGCCGACGGAGGCGATGATGCCCGTGCTGAGCAGGTGCGATCGCGAGTAGTCCGGCGGATCGGCGCGGAGCGTGTGGGCCAGTCCCGGATCATCCGGTTCGTAGGGATCGAAGCCCTCGATCTGCCGATTCGACGAGCAGGGCGGATCATCCACTCCATCACCCGTGTTGCCGGAGAAGAAGTACGCCTGTCCCCCCGCGTCCATCGTCACAGTCGGACGCCAGCGGCCCTTGGCCATGTTCCAGTCGCTGGTCATCGTGTTCAGGATTGGATCGTACACAGTGACCGGAGTGATGCCGCAGCCGCCGGCGCCGGCATGCGTCCCCCCCGGCGAAGATGACGCGGCCAATGCAGTCAATCGCATGACCCTCCTCAACTCTCTCAAGTGTACGGGAATCCGGGCGAATCCGGCGCGGGACTTCCCGAGATTCACCTGTTCTGACCTCATGTCCTGTCGCTGCACACACCTGCGAATCTCGGACCGATTGCTCCGATCTGAAGTCCCCGAGCGACCTGCAGTCCGATGGTGCGGCGCCAGCCAGCCGTGAAGGTCCACCCGTGTAACGACTTCGCGCCACCCCTCCCCATCCGCAAGCCCTCAGCGTTTCATCCGTCGGTAGTTGACGGATGGACCATGTGCTTTCACCTCCCCTCGGCCGTGAGCCGCTCGGGGCCGAACGGCTGGATGACCTCCAGGGCGCCTCTCAGCGCTCGCCCTCCCCGAGCGCGGGGCGCTCTACGATTGCCGCGGAGCGACCGCTTGAACGACCCACGCCTGCACATCGCGCTGCTGCCCGAGCCGGTGTCCTACCAGCCTCCCCCGCCGCTGGCCGAGGGTGGGGGGGAGTGCGTCTTTCTCGGCCGCACGCGCGGCGAGGCGCATCCCCGGCACGGCCCGCTGCGGCTGCTTCGTTACACCGCGTACGAGAGCATGGCGGTCAGGGTGCTTACCGCGCTGGGCCGGGAGGCGATCGAGCGCCACCACGCCCTGTTCGTGCGCCTGGTGCACGCGACCGGAGAGGTCCCCATCGGCGCGGCCAGCGTTCTGGTGCAGGTCGTGGCCGCGCACCGGGAGGACGCTTTCGCCGCCTGCCGCATGCTCATCGACCGCCTCAAGGCCGAGGCGCCGATCTGGAAGAACGAGGTGTGGGCCGACGGCACGACCTGGTCGCGCGGCCAGGCGATCGACCCCGACGCCTTCGCCGACGCTGAAGAGGAGCATCCGCCGCCGGACCGCATCGACATCGGTGTGGTCGGCGAGAACGAGCAAGAGGGGGGATTGAACTGATGCGCACGAGGGCCTTGACGTTCGCCAACGGCCTCTACTGGCTGATGCTGGCGCTGTGGCTGGGCTCGCTCGTCTTCACCGGCGCGATCGCGGCGATGATGTTCCCGCTGATGCGGGGCATCGACCTCACGCTGCCCGAGTATGCGGCGTACGACGGCTCGCACTCCCTCCTCCTCGCCGGGCGGATCATGGCGGTGATCTTCTCCATGCAGGATGTTCTCGAACTCGCGGCCCTGGTGGTGCTGGCAATCGTCCTGATTCTGCACTTCTCGATCTTCCGCATGCCGCTGCGCCGCGCCTCCAACGTGGTGCGAGTCCTCGCGGCGGCGACGCTGATGATGCTCGTCTCGTATGACACGTTCGTGCTGGCGCCGCGGATGACGGGCAACCTTGATGCCTTCTGGCGTTCGGCGAAGGCGGGAGAGGTCGAGTCGGCGCGCCGGGCCAGGGACGCCTTCGACGCCGATCACCCTGCGGCGACGCGCGTCATGAGTTTCAGCACGCTGATGCTGGTGACGATGATCTTCGCGTCTGCGGCGGCGCTGAGCGGCCCGGCCGGCGAGGTCGAGCCGACGGCATCGCCGCGGCCGCGCGGCCGGCAACTTGAGGAACCCGAACTCCTGCGCCGGATGAATCGCTGAATGCCCGCCGTGAAGAAACGATCGACGCGTCGCCGCGCCTCCACGGCCCTGCCGCGGAAGACCCCGGCCCAGAAGAAGCGGGCGCTCCAGATTCTCGCCGCGCTCGAAGCGCGGTATCCCGATGCCCACTGCGAACTGGACTACTCCGACCCGCTGCAACTGCTCATCGCGACGATCCTCAGCGCGCAGGCGACGGATGCGGGTGTCAACAAGGCGACGCCGGCGCTCTTTGCGCGTTTCCGCACCGCCGCCGACTTCGCCGCGTCTTCGCCGCAGGAGATCGAGCCGTACATCGCCTCGATCGGCCTGTTCCGCAACAAGGCGAAGGCGATTCACGCGGCGTGCCGCACCATCGGCGAGCGCTTCGGCGGCGAGGTGCCGCGAACCATGGAGGATCTGCTCACGCTGCGCGGCGTGGCGCGCAAAACGGCCAACGTCGTCCTCGGCAACGCGTTCGGCATTAACGAAGGGGTCGTCGTCGATACGCACGTCACCCGCGTCGCGCAGCGCTTCGGCCTCACGCAACACACCGATCCGAGCAAGATCGAACGTGACCTGATGGCCCTCTTCCCGCGCGACACATGGTGCCTGCTGGCGCACCTGCTCATCTTCCACGGCCGGCGCGTCTGCAAGGCGCGCCACGCGCTCTGCGCCGATGACGCCATCTGCCGCAGGTATTGCAGCAACGCGAAAGCGTCAGCCCCGCGCCGACGCCGGTCCCGATCGCAAGGTTAACCGCCGCTTCACTTCACGCCTGGCCGGCGCCGCTGCACGCTGGCATCGGATTCCGCCCCGCAGCGGCGCTCCTTGAAGGGGAATGGCGCTAGGCCGGCCGGGGCAGGACGCCGGACTCCGGCTCGTCGCCTTCCTTGGAGGCGGGCTTGGCGCCCTTGCCGGCGGCTTCTCCGGCCGCCCGCTTCTTGCGATGCTCGGCGGCGAGGAGGTCGCTCACCGTCGGCTTGTCGATCGTGTCGCCGCGCATCAGGCGGTGCACTTCATCGGCGCTGAGCGTTTCGTACTTGAGCAGGGCGTCGGCGACCGCCTCGACCTTGGTCCAGTTCTCGCGGATCAGCCGTTCGCAGTCCACGTAGGCCTCGTCGCTGAGGCGCTTGATCTCCTCGTCGATGACGCGGGCGGTCTCGTCGGAGTAGGGCTTGCCGGGGAGGGCGAAGTCGCCGCCGTCGTCGTCGGCGTAGCGGATGAAGCCCAGGCGCTTGCTCATGCCCCATTCGAGGACCATCATGCGTGCGAAGGAGGTCACCTGGGCGATGTCCTGGGCGGCGCCGGAGGAGACGTCGCCGGTCATGATCTCTTCCGCGATGCGGCCGCCGCACATGACGCGCAGCGTCGCCTGGAGGTACTTGAGTCCGAAGCCGTAGCGGTCCTTCTCGGGCAGGCTGAAGGTCGCGCCGCCGAACTGCCCGCGCGGGATGATCGTCACCTTGTGCAGCGGGTCGGCGTCGGGGAGGAGCGACTGGACGACCGCGTGCCCCGCCTCGTGGTAGGCGGTAGCGATCTTCTCTTTTTCCTCGATGACGCGGCTCTTGCGGGCACGGCCGAACTTGATCTTGTCGCGCGCCTCGTCGAGGTCGTCCTGATCGACGTAGTCCTTGCCGGCGAGGGTGGCGATGATCGCGGCCTCGTTGATGATCGCGGCGAGGTCGGCGCCGGAGAACATCGGCGTGCCCCGCGCCGTGCGCTCGAGGTCCACCGTCGGCGCAAGTTTCACCTTGCGGGCATGCACCTTGAGAATCTCGGTGCGGCCCTTGAGGTCGGGCAGCGAGACCATCACCGAGCGATCGAAGCGTCCGGGGCGCGTGAGGGCGGGGTCGAGCACGTCGGCGCGGTTGGTCGCGGCGATGACGATGACCTGGTCGCTGGTCTCGAAGCCGTCCATCTCGACGAGAATGGCGTTGAGCGTCTGTTCGCGCTCGTCGTTGCCGCCGGTGGCGAAGCCGCTGCCGCGCTTGCGGCCGACGGCGTCGATCTCATCGAGGAAGATGATGCAGGGGTTGTTCTCCTTGGCCTGCTTGAAGAGGTCGCGGACGCGGCTGGCGCCGACGCCGACGAACATCTCGACAAAGTCGGAGCCGGAGATGGAGAAGAAGGGCACATCCGCCTCGCCGGCGATGGCCTTGGCGAGGAGGGTCTTGCCGCAGCCGGGCGGTCCGCTGAGCAGCACGCCGCGGGGAATGCGGGCCCCGAGGCGCTGGAACTTCTTGGGGTTCTTGAGGAACTCGACGATCTCCGTGAGTTCCTCCTTGGCCTCCTCGATTCCGGCAACATCGGCGAAGGTGATGTTGGTGTGTTCCTTGCTGGTGAGGCGGTGGCGCGAGCGGCCGAAGGAGCCGAACATTCCCGCCCCGCCCCCGGCGCTGCGCAGGCCGCGGAAGAGGAAGAACCAGATGACGGCGAAGATGAGAATCCACGGCAGGAGGCCGATGAGCAGGCTGGGCCAGAGCGAGGGCCGGGCGTCATCCTTCCACGCCCCGTTCGTCAGTTCGTTGAGGCGCTCGATGTAGGGATCGCGGACCTGGCTGTAGGGGACGCGCACGGGGCCGGCGGCGTAGTTGCCGGTGTTCTCGCGGAGTTCGGCGTAGACTCCGTTGTGCCGCAGCACGACGCTGTCGCGATCGACATACCCCTGGTTGTAGAGCGTCTCAAACTCGTCCCAGCGCAGCGCCTGACCGGGCTGCTTGCTGTTGAGCACGAAAAAGAGCAGCAGCGCCAGCGCCACGAGCATGGTCCACATGAGCAGGCTACGGCTCATGCGCATGTTCGGAGGCGGGGGCTGGTCGGGGCGACGATTCGGCCCGCCGCCCGACTCGCGCGAGTCGCGCCTGGTGTTCTTGGGAGACTGTTCCGTCATCAAACTGATTCCCGCGCCGGGGCCGGCGCCGCGCCACCTGTGCCGTACGACCCGCCCCTGCGGCTGTTTATCGGCTCCACCGGGGGCTCGGTTAATCCTACGCCCCGAACCTCACCATTGATCGCGCATCGCCGCAACGATTTCTGAGGCCAGATTTGACGCCAGACCGTATTCGGCGACGTCCGGCCGCTCGCCGAAGGGACGCGAGGGCATGTATTCGTCCCCCACTGAGAACTCCCGGCGATCCACGATCACCTTGCCGGTCCGCAGGTCGCGCCACTGGAAATCCACCGTCACGCTCAGGAGCATCTCGCGGACCAGCCCGCTGCCGCGGGCGCGGTTCAGCCGCGTCTTCTCCACCGCGGTGATGACGCCGGATAACTGCGTCTGGGCCGATTCGCTGTTCAGCACCCGGTAGGGCGTCCGCGCCTGAATCTCCTTGATGAGCGCATCGGTGATGTCGCGCTCCAGTCCGGTCACGAACGTGCGGTTCTCGAAGATCGGCACGGCGACGGAGTGGTACTGCTCGGGATAGAGCGATCGGGCCGTGTAGCCCGACGCCTCCTGTTCAGAGGCGTCGCCGCGGGCGCAGCCGCTCATCGGCAGCGCCACGGCCGCGACGAGGGCGAGCGCCGCTGGGAACGGGCGAGCCCTCATGGCTGACTCTCCCTGGCCGACTCCCGATCGGGTGCGGCCGAATCCGCGCCTCGATCGGGCGCGGCCGATTCGGTCCCTTCCTGCGGCGCTGTGGGGAGGATCTCCGGTGCGGGCTCGACGCGCAGTTCCTCGGGCACTTCGTCCGCGACCCAGCCGCGCTCCTTCATCGCCTCGTAGGCCCGCTGGGCGGCGAGGGTGGAGGAGTGCCGGCGGATGAGCCGGTCGAGCATGAACTTCGCCGAGACCTCGTCCTTGCGGCGAAGGTAGAAGTCGGCGTCCACGAGCATCTTCTCGGCCCGCGCCTCCTCGATGCGCCGCTGGAGGGCCTCAGCCCGCATCTGCTGCGCCTCGGCGGGGTAGCGCGTGCGGAGGATGTTGAGCCAGCCGTTCGCCTCTTCAAGGCCCGAGACGTCGAACGCGGGCCCCTTGAAGGTGGCGAGGTGAGAGAAGACGAGGCGCTGCATCGCCTCGGCGCTGTCGCCGGCGTTGGGGTGGTTCTTGAGGTAGATGTCGTACATGGTGGCGGCGAGTTCCATCTTCCGCCGCGCGTAGTAGTGGTCCGCGAGGGCCCGCGCCGCGCGCTCGGCGAGTTTGCTCCCGGGCGCCCGCTCCTGGATGCGGATGAAGAGTTCCTCCGCCTCCTCGTAGGCGCGCATCCAGCGCACGCCCCACAACTTGCGCCGCACCCCGCTCGCGAACAGTTGCGCCACCTCAAACTCGCGCTCCAGCGCGATCATGAACGCTTCGCTGCCGGGGAACATGCGGCAGATGTACTCGTAGTCGTAGAGAGACTTGTAGTACTCCTTCTGGAGCAGGAGGGAGTCGCCGCGGACGAGGTACGCTTCGGGCTCGAGGGGATCGCCCTTGTGCTTCTTGAGCCAGGTGTCCATGCGCCGCCGGGCGTCGCCGTAGCGCTGCTGCGCCAGGGCCTGGCGGGCGAGGTGGAGTTCGCCGGCGGGGGTGTTGAGTTCCGGCTCGGCGACAATCGACCAGGCGCCGACCTCGGACAGGTCGCGCTCGACCTGCTGCGCGCCGGCGGGCAGAGCGAGCGCCAGCGCAACGGCCGCCGCCGCCAGCGCGCCGCCGCGATCCACTCCACCATCTCCATCGCGCACCGCGTTCATCTGCACGGCGATCATAGAGCCGGCCGCGCGGCCCGGCCAATGCCGAGGGCGCGTCGGTCCGCGCCCGGTGCCGCGATTCGCCGCCGGCGCAGGCGCGGGGCCGCCGACCGCGCGATCGACAGCCTCCTCGTACCGTTCGCTACGGCGTCGCCGCAACGTTGCTGACTTCGCACGGGCCGGTCGGCTCGCGGAGGATGGCCTGGAAGTAGCCGGGGCACGCGGCGGCGGGGAGGAAGCG
>JBDIVQ010000107.1:0-13396 GCA_039794345.1 Phycisphaerae bacterium
GGCATGGAGACCCGGCCCTAACCGCGGGGCCGGTTCACCACAGTGAGGCGCGAAGGCTTGCCGAGTTCAAGTGCGATGTCGCCGGAATCTGCGGATTCCGCGGGCGTTGAAGATGCTCGCGTCTTGGCGGCCCTGACGTGCCGGACGAGGCCGCATGCGAGGATGCGGGCGACCTCGGCGCGGCGCTCCGCGGCGGACATGGTGGCAGGATCGGTGATGGCGGACACGGCGGGCTCCGGTACAGGACATGATGCGGCGCAGAACGAGGAGCGCCGTCATGGGTTACCTATGCCGCGCGTGTGGTCGTTGCACGCTCAGCCGGCGAGACGATTCAGGAATATGCTCACTACCCGAAATGCCCCGTTACCCGATCGATCTCTGGACTCCGAGGTATCCTCCGGGGCGATTGCATTCGCACTTCCAGATGCTGACGCAGATGCCGGAGACTCAGCGGACCATTACGCGTTGGGCGGACGGTTTCGAGGACGTCAACAACACGATCGTCCAGGAGTTCCAGACGAAGTTTTCGCCCGCATTCTGGGAGCTGTATCTCCATGCGATGTTTCGGAGTCTTGGATTTGGAGTCGCACGCCCAGCGCTCCGCCCTGATTTCGTCCTCGACACTCCGCATGGAGCGATCGCTGCCGAGGCCAAGGTCACGGAACCCAGTCCCGGAGATGCTCCGGAATGGGCACCGAAGCAAGAGGTGGCATTCAACCGTGACGAGTTCTACGAGCGGTCCAGCATGAAGCTCGCCGGAGCGATGGCGACCAAGCTCAGGTCATTTCTTGAGTACGCCCGCGAACCACACGTCAAAGATCGTCCATTCTTGCTGTGTTTGAACCCGTTCGATCACCCTTGGTTTGTTGTTCAGGGCTTCGGAGTGATCACTCGGGTGCTCTACCAGTATGGCGATCCCATAGTCGGCTTTGACAAGACTGGGGCAATGGTCGAGACTGGCCATGAGCGCGTTGCATCCGTGACCAAGCCGAATGGAACCAAGGTTCAACTCGGGCTGTTCCTCGATCGAGAGTATGCGCCGATCAGCGGTGTGTTCTTCAACCCGCGGGCAACCGTGAGCAAAGTCTACGCTGATCCACTCCGCAAATCGCACAAGGATGATCGGGTCAGTGCTGTTTGGTACTTCCCATCGACCGGTGAGATTCGCGCTGGCCACGTTCATCCCTCGGATCATCGTGAGTCATTGGCGGATGGAGGGTATCTCCTGCTCAACCCTCATGCCCGGCACGCGCTCAACCCGGACGCCTTCTTCGCGCACGGGGTCACGGTGTGTAGCTTCGACGAGAGTGATCGCATTCTGACTTCACGGACGCCTGAGCCGTTTCTGAAGGAGCGAATCTCGCTCGGAGTGATCCCGGATCCGTGAAGCGTGCACTGCGCGGAAGGAGAAACGTGGGCTACTTTCAAGCCGAGTGCGTGGACAGACAGACCGGACGCACCTTTCTGCTGCGACTTCTCGGCTCTGATGCCGACGAAGCTCGGAGTGTTCCGATGGGGTGGGGATTCATCATCGCCACCCCTGAACCTGTGCGCCCGGCTTTCTTGCGGTCGGCCAGTGGGGGAAGCAGCATGCGCGGGGGCCAGATCGCGCCTCGGTCCGCCGTGTGTGACGCGACACAGTCGCAGAGCCTCGATCAGATGCTTGAACTCCGCTACCACGACTGTCACGCGATAGAACGGCACTTCTTCCTACAGCAGATGGCCGAACTAGGGTACAAGCAACGGCAGAATCGATCCGATGCCCTGACATGGTCCGAGTGGGCTTGCTGGCAATGGCTCATGGAGGCGCCAATCCTGATTGAAGCCATGCGCCAGGAGTTCTCGACAGGTCGATTTGTCCATGTCGTTGTGCCCAAGCGTCTCGTGATCATCCTGGAGAAGTCAGGGCACATGGAGCGAGCGTTAGACGTAGCGCGGACATGCGCGGTGCTGAATCTGGCGCCCGATGACATCCAATACCTGGCGATAAAGGCCGAGCGAATTACTCGATCGTTGGATCGCAGATAGCCTGCCGGCGCGCGAACACTGCCGCACACAGTGGTTGTTGCTCCCCTGTCGCGGGGGCACGCGTTTGTATCAGCTCGAGCGCATCGACGGCGGCGATGGTGGCCACCATGCGGTCCAAGAGGCCGCCTGCCCGCGACCGGCGAGGGCCGGACGAGTTCCCGTTCTTGTGGGGGAGCGGCGAGCGTTGTAGACGCGGGTTAGGTGCGTCAGAACCCCTCGACTGCGGAGCGCACGATCTCGTCCATTTCAGTTGAGTTGAACAGCGCGGAGCGCACTCCCAGCCGCGATACGTAGCGCTCCTCGCGCTCTGTCCTCCGACTTGCGATGAAGAAGTCAACGCTCAGTTCCGCTGACGCCCGATTGATCAGGTCCGCGTCAACAACAAACAGCGGTCCTTCTTGCGATCCGGCGAGAAGGTGCCGATCGGAGATTGGGAGGACGATCGCAAACGGGGTCTCGTTCTCCTTCAGCGGCGACTGGAGCGCATCGCCGTGCTTCGCCTGCACCATCACGGCAATATCCCCGAGTATGAACGAGCCCGCATCGCAAACGACGAGAGACCAGCTCAGTGGTTTCAATGCATCGATTCTCGGTGGCACTCCGTCATCCAGCTTCGTGAGCGCCTTGATATGGCCATCCGACGCCGCTTCCGCAAAGTCCACCACCCGTGAAACCGCTCGAAGAGCCGGGCCGAACAGTGATGCGATGTCAAGGTTGCGCGCGTGGGCCTTGAATTGGGCCAATAGGCGATCCCGATCAGTGTGTGTGAGTCGAGACAAGAGCGATTTGTACGGTCTTTGATCGAGGATTTTCGCGATCTCATCGTCGATCATGCTCTGCGTTTTTCGCTGAATGCGGGCTTGGCCCTCTGGAGTATCGCTCTGCGCTGCCATGCGTTTCATCAACTCCGCGGCCGAGTCGCCGAACGTCTGACGCAGGTTCTTCGTCCGAACCGCCATGTGTGCAAAGAGCTCCGGCATCAGCTGATTCTCAATCACCTGTGACGCTTTCGCCTTGCGCAACTTGAATACCATCGCTCCGAAGTCGTTCTCTCGGGCCTTCAAACGCTCATCAACTGGTGACTCTGACGGGTGGCCATAGAAGTACGCATCCGCTCCGATCGTGTTGATGCGCTGGTGAGAAATCGATTCGTTTCGCGGAAAGTACCACACGAGTGGATTCCTTCCGCCCCTCCCAGACGCAAAGCCGCGTTGCAGGAACCGAGGGAGGAAGTGCTGATTCGGCCCGATTGCTGGGTCAGACGGGTTCATTGCCGTTCCCCGGACTTCTGGCTGAGAGGCGGTTGAGGCGGCTTACGGGATTAGCAGTCGCTGCCGCACTGAGGGTTACGAGTAGTTGCGTCGTGAGCCTGCTTGGCACTCGACTGAAACCGGAACGCGCCGGTCATTGCCCGCCGCTATCTGCGGCTCCGCCGCGGATACATTCTAGGATTCGGCGGAGCACTGACGAACACTGTCGCGCCCCCTCACCGAGCGCAACAGTGGGTGTTGCGCTCCCTATAGGGGAGACAACACCCTCATAACCCGGTACCCTGCGAAACAGAGACTCGGAGAGACTTTTGGCCCAAACCGGCGCTTCGGGCGGCTCGGGGCGCGACATCCGTTTATGACGTCGGCGCCGGAAGAGACACTGCCTCGCACCGACCTCATCCGCAAGTCCTTGCAGAACCGTGGCCTGCAAACGCAAACGCCGCCGAGGTCTCTCGGCGGCGTCTCGGTCAAACCACAGGGCCGGCTGCGTTTGCAACCGGCCCGGCAATAGCGGGGGCAGGATTTGAACCTGCGACCTCCGGGTTATGAGCCCGACGAGCTACCAGACTGCTCTACCCCGCAACTCAGGCGCCTTTGGGCGCACCGCAGGACCGCCGCGATGGCGACGATCTGCGGAAGTGGAGGTTAGGCGTCAGCCGCAAGACCGTCAACTTCGCCCCTCCTGCGACCGGCTCGAATGGGGGTTCGCCCCGTTTCCGGCCGATGGTTGAAGAGGTGCGCCTCGGAGTTCGGGTCGGGCGGCGGGCGGCAGGCGGCAATCCGCCGCGATCGCGGGCGGCTCGCGGTGGACGGCGGCCCGAGCCGAAGGCGTGTTCGGAGTCTTCTCATGTGTCGCTTCACTCTCTATCTCGGCCCGCCGATCGCGCTCAGTTCGCTCATTACCGAGCCGACGCACTCGCTCATTCACCAGAGTTTCGAGAGCCGCGAGCGCGAGGAGCCTCTCAACGGCGACGGGTTCGGCCTGGCGTGGTACGTGCCGAGCATGAGCGAGCGGCCGGCGGTCTTCCGCTCGATTTCGCCGGCCTGGAGCAACCGCAACCTCCTCGAACTGTGCCGGGTGACCAGGACGCACTGTCTGTTGGCGCACGTTCGGGCGGCGACGCGCGGCATCCCGGTGACGGAGACGAACTGCCACCCCTTCACGCACGACCGCTTCGCGATGATGCACAACGGCGACGTGGGGGGCTTTCACCTCATGCGGCGGCGCATCATCGGCGAACTCTCCGAAATGGCGTTCCACGTCGTGCAGGGAACGACTGATTCGGAGCACCTCTTCGGCGTCTTCCTCGATGAGCACGAGGCCGTCGCGGGCGGGTCATCGACCAGTGAGTCTTTGGCGGCGGCGCTGGAGCGCACGCTTCAGCGCATCGCAGCGCACGGCCGGGCCATCGATTCGGATGAACCTTCGTTTCTGAACGTGGCGGTGTCCGACGGCCGGCACGCGGCGGCGTCGCGCTGCACGACGGATGCGAAGGGACGTGCGGACACGCTCTATGTGCACACCGGCCGGCGGTACGTGTGCGAAGGGGGCGTGTGCCGGATGATCGAGCCGACAGACGGCGGCGGGCCGACGGTGATCATCAGTTCCGAGCCGCTCAGCGACGATCCCGGCTGGACAGAAGTGCCGGTGAATCATCTCGTGGTCGTGAACGAGGATCGCTCGGTGAGCATGAGGCCGTGCGCCCTGTGAGCGGCTCTACAGGTCAAGGCTCGCACGGCACGCATCAACGAGATCGGCGATGATCTGGCGCCAGTCGCGGTTGGACCCGAGTGCGAACTTCTGGTTGACTTCAAGTTCGACCGCCACGTACTTCGAATCCGGCCAGAAGCGGCGCAGCGAGGTGCCGAGTCCATCGGAGACTCCGCGGTAAGGCTGGTTGCGGTGGATGGTCAGGTCGGGTCGAGCCTCGCGCAGCCGGTCCTGCCAGCGCGTGCAGAAGCGGCGCTCGAGGGCGCGCGAGGGATCGAAGAGCAGGCCGATGTCGGTGGTGCGCCTCAGTCCGTCGAGCACCGGGGTGAAGGTGTGCATGGCGAGGTGAAAGACAGCGCCGGCATTCAGTATGCCTCGGCGCACGTGCTCGATCACACGCCGGCGATGGGGGTGATACCACCGCTCGAGAATGTGCTGCCTCTCCTCGTCGGGCAGGCTGCGCGTAATGGCTGAAAAGAGTGAACGATGACGCTCGGAGCGGTTGAGTTCGACGAGCAGGCGCGTGGTGGTCGAGACGATGAGAGGAGCGCGCAGGGCGCGGGCGAAGGCGCGGCCCAACTCGAGCGAGCCGGGATCCCAGCCTCGATGTGACTTGAGCAGTTCGCGATGGGGGGCAAAGAGGGCGGCGTATTTCGCGGGCACACGGTTGCCGCCGTGCTCGCAGGTGATGAGAAACGCGGGGCGCCACTTCCTACGCGTCAACGAACATCTCTCCATGCTGGAGGCACTCGCAGAGCCGGCCGTAGGTCCGCGAAAGCAGTTCTCGATCGGGTTGCGGGCCGAGGGCGCGGGTGAGCCGCGTCGCCAGCGTGCCGTGATTGAGGATCATGCTCAAGGCCGACTTGAGTTCCCCGGTGACGCCGGGATGGTTCAGGATCAGCGATTCGGCAAGGTGGCGCCACAGATCCCCGGCGGTGCAGGGCGCTGCGCTTTCAAGACCGAATGCCTCGAGATAGGCCCGATCCTCGATCGGCGCGTGTTCAGCGTGCCGGACAGCAGTGAGAAAGATGTCCGCGAGCGGCGCGATCGGCCAGGCCATTTGCGATCGCGTGTCGCACCAGCGCTGCTCGCACAGGGCCCGCACCACCTCAACGACGGCACGGAGAATGGCGAGATCTGCGGCGACGGTCTCCTGCACGTCGAGCACGCGGATCTCAATGGCATCGCGGTCGAAGCGGGCGATCGCGCCGCGGGCGTTGAGCCATTCGTGCTGGAGAATGCCGGCGGGATCGAGGGGGGCGATGTCGGCGTACAGGCGGGCGAGAATCTCCGACTCGTACGCGGCGCGGGTGTAGACCGGCTCCGGGATGATCTCGCCGCTCACGCTGGGCACGCGCCGGGCGTTGCGGCGATAGACCTCGAGGCGGTTGTCAAGGAGGCCGGTCAGCCGCGCATCCATCACGGGCGAACTCGCGGCGAGCGCGGGGAGGATCGGCAGGACGAGTCGGATCGCGGCGTGAAGTCGGCCGAACTCCTCATCGTCGCCGAAGGGGAGATTGAGGTGAGCGCTCTGGAGGTTCGCCCAGCCGTGGCCCTGGCAGGAGAAGATGCGGTCGAAGGCCTCGTAGGTCGGGCTGTACTCGTGCGGCCAGAGGCGCATTTCGGTGTGCGGGTCCATCCACGGGTGCATGGCGCCGGGCATGAGCCGGCCGCCCATCGGTTCGAGGATGGCGTTGATGGCGCGCACCTGGGCGTCAAAGGGCGCGACGAGCGGGTCGATCGCGCCGGCAGGGCCGGTGGTCTTGAGTTCGATGACGTGCAGGGCGAGTTCGTTGGACCAGGTGATCGCGCCGGCCTCGTAGTCCGATGCGTAGGCCCCGGCGCCGCTGCGTATGACTTCATCGCAGATGGGCATGACGTCGAGCGTGTCCCCGCGGACGATCATGTACTCGAGTTCGACGCCGAAGGCGTCAAAGAGGCGAAGGCTTCGGAGAGAGTCGGTCACAGCCGGACCTTTCCTTCGGTTCGGGCGCGGACGCGGGCGAGGAATCCGTTCATGATGCGGAGGTACAGGTCGTCCTTGAGCACCTGGTCTTCGAAGCCTGCGTCGATGTTGGGATTGTCATTGACTTCGATGACGATGCCGCGGCGGCGGACCTCCTTGAGATCGACGCCGTAGAGACCGTTGCCCATGAGCCTCGCAGCGCGGACG
Organism: Phycisphaerae bacterium; assembly: GCA_039794345.1. GTDB lineage: Bacteria > Planctomycetota > Phycisphaerae > Phycisphaerales > UBA5793 > UBA5793. The sequence continues at coordinate 7,184 of JBDIVQ010000107.1, forward strand.
GCGGCGCGGACGATCGACTTGGGCGCGTCTTCCACGGAGCAGCAATCGACCTTGCCGTAGGAGTGCGATCCGTCACGGTCGTGCTTGACGATCTGCCAGTGCTTGCGGGCCATGTGGTAGCGGCAGGCCCAGAGCGGCTGGCCGGCGAAGACGCCAATGCGCCAGTCGAAATCCGTCGGCAGGAACTCCTGAGCCACGAGGAGGTCGGACTTTTCGAGGAGTTCTTCGACGCGGGCGCCGAGTTCTTCCGTCGTAGCCACTTTCACGACGCCGTGCGAGAAGGAACTGTCTGGCTGCTTGAGGACGCAGGGCAGTCCGAGGGTGGGAACGATCTGGTCCACGTTGCCGCGATGAACGATGAGGGTGCGCGGCGAGGGGATGCGGTGGCGGAGCAGCGCCTCGGCGAGGTAGACCTTGTTCGTGCAACGAACGATGGACTCGGGATCGTCGATCACGACCAGGCCTTCGGCTGCGGCGCGGCGCGAGAAGCGGAAGGTGTGGTGGTTGACCGCCGTTGTTTCACGGATGAAGAGGGCGTCGAATTCGCCGATGCGGCCGTAATCGTCCCTCGTGATGAAGGCGGCGTCAAAGCCGACCTGCTCGGCGGCGCGAGCGAACTTCCGCAGCGCCTTTTCATTCGACGGTGAGTCGGCGGCTTTCGGGTCGTGGAGGATCGCCAGGTCATACTGCGCCGCCTTGGGCCGCGAGACGCTGCGCGTGTGGCCCGCGAGGTGGCGCGTCGCGACGTCGATGAGGTAGGGCCAGTGGGAATCGGGCACGTCGCTGGCCGGGATCGGCTTGATGTGCACGAGGCGCCAGCGGTCGTCGCGGACGAAGTGCGCCCGCAGCATCGGCGCCGGAAAGAGGTTGAACAGTTGCAGCGCCAGCCTCGTGTAGCGCTGCGCCATGTTGTGCCCGAAGTAGACGCTCAGGACGAAGTGATCTGACTGGATCGGCCCGAGGCAGTGCTGCACCAGATCGTCGAGGTCGTCGGTGACGGAGCGGACGATGGTGAGCGAGCGCATGTCCTGGATGGTGGTGACGCTCGGCAGCGGCCGGTGGCCGCGGGCGGCGGCCAGAAGCGAGACGTAGTAGCCGGTGGACTGATAGCGGTAGGAGCGGCTGAGATTGAAAACCCGGGTGCGGCGCCGCTCGCTGTAGGCTGCGTCCGTGAGGTAATTGCGGCCGGACACGACCTCCACACCGGGCATGTTGGAAGGCCAGTCGTCAGGATCACTGACGACGATCAGGGCGGACATGCGTCGCCTCTCTACTTTCTGCGGGCTGGTTCGGTTCGAGGATGAGCAGGTTGGCGTCGTACGTCAGGATCCCGAGCATGATCGAGCAGATCAGCCGGTCGACGTCAACGTGGTAGCGCATTTCCGGGGAGTGCGGATTGGTCGCGAGCGGGTCGGCGACGAGCACCTGCCGGTCCTTCGGGTCATAGCCGCACAGAACCACGAAGTGGCCCGTCGGTTCGCCGCGCAGGTCGTCCGCGACGGCCCGCTCGTTCGGGAAGATCTCCCGCGAGCAGTTGTAGAGGTAGGTCGCGCTCAGGCCGGTCAGGATCGGGATGCCGCGCTTGAGGTATCGGCGGAAGAGCGCCGCGTCCATGTCCGTGAAGCGGACGACGCCGCCGTACTCCAGGTACTCGAGGTAGAGTTGGGTCGCGTGGCGGAGTTTGGGGGAGGACTTGAATTCGAGTTGCCGCGTAAGGCGTTCGGCCAGGTCGGGGGCGTCCGGGCCAAACCACGTCGGGTCGAACAGTTCGAGGTTCCACGTGTAGATGCGCGCGCGGTAGCCGCGGCGGATGGCATGGTTGGCGAGCATGACCGCCAGCGTGCCGCCGTCGTCAAGCCGACCTGCCTCGCGAATGACGTCATCGAGTTCGATCTGGTCGCCGAAATACGCGTAGACCGCCTGCAGGCATGTCGGGCCGCACGTCGTGTCGTCCGGCTGCGCCTTGATGTCAAACTGGAAGTGGGTCTTCATGGTGGGAAGGCATCAACGGATCAAGGCAAAGCCCCGGCACTCCTGTGCCGGGGAAGACGGCGCTGGAAAACCACTCGCGGCGCCGCACGCGGCCTTTGTTCGCGCGCCGCGTTCATTTACACCGGCCAGAATCCCTTCACGACTTCAATGAGAATCAGAATGATGATAATCCACTCGAGCAGTTCCATGCGCATGGCGGACCGCCGCTCCGTCATGCGGTCGTAGATCGTGTCGATCGTTTCGAGTTTGCGATTGATGTTGGCGCCCCACTGCGGCAGGTGGAAGCGCTGCGAGACGGCGCGGTAGACGCGGGAGAGGTACTGGTCGCCGACGAGTTTCATGGAGTGGGTAGCGGCCTCGAAGAGCACGGCCGAGTCGGCGTGGAGCACGCCGAGCCGGCGCAATTCGCCCTGCCCGATCCCGAGGAACGTCTGCCGCCAGCCCTTGAAGCGGGCGAGCAGTTCGTACGATGCGTCCAGGATGTGTTCAAGTTCCTCGTCAAGGGATCGCATCTGCACGAGCTGGACGTTGGCGTATTCGAGGATGGAGCGCACGTCGTCGGCGTCGGGGCCAAAGAGCAGCGCCGCGTGCCAGTCAATGACTGCCGCGTCGCGCGCGCCGTAGGCGATCGACTGCGCCAGCGCATCGCCGACTTCCTGCGATGAGAGCGATTCGTGCTCGGCGCGGAGGATCCGGGCGATGATGTCGCGCTGGGCCGCCAGGAAGGCGTCCACGGTCGCTCCGGGCGGCTCGCCCATCTCAAACACCACGTAATCTTCGACGGCGGAGGCGACACCCGGCTTGGAAACGGCCCGGCCGAGCGCGCCGATCGTCCCCTCGACGTGCCGCCTCGCTTCTTCCGCCAGTGCGGCGTGATCGTAGAGCGCTTCGCTCAGCGCCACGAGGTCCGGCAACCCGCACTGCAACGGGAAGGCGAAGCGCACCGACGCGGCGCCGAAGTCGTAGATCTTCACGTCAACGGAGCCGGTGGAGGTCTGACCCGCCACCTCGACCGGCTGCGAAGCGAGCGTGATGCGAAGGGGCACCGACTGCGCCTGGATGGACTGCGGGGCGCGCTTCTTCTTGTGGATGACGGCCCGGCGGCTCGACGCGGCCAGCGCCCGCTCCGCTTCGTCGAGGTCGATGGAGAACCCGACGTCGAATGCGAAGAAGGCGTGGCAGACGCCGCCTGCGAGGGTCGGCCGACCCTCGCTCACCGCCGTCGCCGCGGCCCCGGTCGCTTGATCCGCCACGTTGTCCATCCCGCCTTCCACGGCCCTCCGCCGGCACGAGCCGTGCCGCGGACTCCTTCGTTGACGCCTCTCGAGGCGCCGTCCGGTTCAAGCGCGGCTAACTCAGGTTCATCGTCATCAGGAACTCGGCGTTGGAACTCGTCTTCTCGAGGCGCGACTTGAGCAGTTCCATCGCCTCCACCACGTTCATGTCGCTGAGCACCTTGCGCAGGCGGTACACCAGTTCCAGTTCCTTCGGGTCCAGCAGCAGTTCCTCGCGACGCGTGCCCGAGGCGCTGATGTCGATCGAGGGATAGATGCGCTTGGCGACGAGGCGGCGGTCGAGGTGCAGTTCGCTGTTGCCCGTGCCCTTGAATTCTTCGAAGATGATGTCATCGGCCCGGCTGCCGGTGTCAATGAGCGCCGTGGCGATGATCGTCAGCGACCCGCCGTTTTCGATGTTGCGCGCGGCCCCGAAGAACTTCTTGGGCTTCTGGAGCGCGCCGGTGTCGATACCGCCCGTGCCGATCTTGCCCGAGTGCGGCATCTCGTTGTTGTACGCCCGCGCCAGCCGCGTGATCGAGTCGAGCAGGATGACGCAGTCTTCCCCGAACTCGACGTAGCGCTTCGCCTTGTCGATGACCATCTCAGCGACCTGCACGTGCCGCGCCGTCTGCTCGTCGAAAGTTGAGGCGATGACTTCCACCTCGGGCGGGGTGTTGCGGCGGAAGTCCGTCACTTCCTCGGGACGCTCGTCGATGAGCAGCACGATGATCTTCGTGCCCGGGCAGTTCTTGATGATCGCGTTGGCCATCTTCTGGAGGAGCACCGTCTTGCCGGTTCGCGGCGGGGCGACGATCAGCGCCCGCTGGCCCTTGCCCAGCGGCGTCACCAGGTCCACCACCCGCATGTTGATCTCCTTCGACGTCGTTTCGAGCACCAGCCGCTTGTCGGGGTGCAGCGGGGTGAGATCCTCGAACGTCGGCAGGTGGTGCAGGACGTCGGGCGTGCGGCCGTTCACCCGGTCCACCCGCAGCAGGGCGAAGTAGCGCTCCGACTCCTTGGGCGGGCGGACGGTCCCTTCGATGATGCATCCCTGCCGCAGGCCGAAGCGCCTGATCTGGCTCGGGCTGACGTAAATGTCGTCGGGGCAGGGAAGGTAGGAGTAGGCGGGAGAGCGCAGGAAGCCGAACCCGTCGGGGAGGATCTCCAGCACGCCCTCGCCGACCATCAGTCCCTGGTTGGCCATCCGCGCCTTGAGGATGCGGAAGATGAGTTCCTGCTTCTTCAGTCCGGCGGTGTCGGTGACCCCCTCGCTCGCGGCAACCTTGAGCAGGTCGTCGAGTTCCATGTTCTGGAGTTCGGAGATGTGGAGCACCTCTCCGCCCTGGCCTCCCCCCGCCGCGTCCACCGGCGGGAGCGTCGCCAGGGCCTGGGCTTCGGCCTCGAGGTCTTCGTCCCTGGGAAGCGCCGCTGGATTGACGGGCGGCTGGATGCTGCTGGCGCCGCCGCCTCCGCCGCCGCCCATGCCGTTGCCCTTCTTGCGGCGGCGACGGTTCGCCTTCTTCTGACCGTTCTTGCGCTTCGTCGCGGTTTGCTGGTTGATATCCACGGTTGAACTCCACGTAGTCGAGGGGTGGCCGTCGGAGGCCTGGTCTGCGGTGGGCGAAATCGGTGCTTCGGCTGTCATGATGGGAATGGCTCTTCGAGAGCCGGAGGGGGAGGGTCGAGTCCCGTATCGGGAACTTCGCTCAAGGACCGGGATGCGTCGGCGGTCTGCCACGGTGCGCGGCGCTCAGACGGCCGAGATGCGTGCAGGGGGGAAACCTTGGCCTGAAAGGCCGACTCCGGCGGGTTGCGGATCACGCCTTTCGCAGGCGTGGACCGGAAAACTTCGCCCGGATCTCGTCGAGAATCGACCGGACGCGCCGTTGAAGGTCGGCGACACTCCCGTCGTTGATAATCAAATGATCGGCCCGCTCCCGCTTCGTTTCAAGGGGCCACTGGTTTTTTTCTCGGCGCTGCAGTTCTGCGGCGTCCCAGCCCCGCCTCGCCCGGACCCGATCGATCCGAACCGGCTCCGGGGCATCGACGAAGATGATCGCATCGCATTGCCCATCCAGCCCCGCCTCAAAGAGCAGCGGAGCGTCGATCACAAAGGCCGCGACCGACCCCTCGGCGGCCGCGTCCTGCCAACTCTCCTTACGCTTCGCATCGACGAGCGGATGCACCAATCCCTCCAATCGACGGCGCTGCGCCTCATCGCCAAAGACGATCCGGGCGACGGCTTTCCGATCAACTTCTCCACCGGGACCAAGCACCCGTCGGCCCCACCACCCCAGCAGGACGTCGCGAACCTCCGGCCGGGAAAGCACTTCCCGAACATCGTCGTCGGAGTGGCTCACCACACAGCCCATCCCGCCCAGCAGCCGCGCCACCTCGCTCTTGCCCGAACCGATCCCGCCCGCGATGCCGATGACGGGAGCGCTGAGCGCTCGATTCGAGTCGGATGCGGGACGGCCGGCTGGACTCGTCATGACTCAACTATAAGCGGCGACCGGCGCTCGTCCCGCACCTCTCGGAGGAGTTCAAGGCAACCCCGGCGGCCGCCACCCGACGAGTCGTCCCCTCCAACCCCGCTCGGCAGATCCCGAGCGCCCAGCGCCCGGCGCCTGGGCCCTACTCAAACGTCCACGTCACCGTGTGGCTGATCTGGCACTCGGTAGGGGCGATGGCCTGGAGGCGCACTGTGCGGCCGCGCGCGATGAGGGGGACGTTGAGCGTGATGGTCGCCACGCCGTTGGCGTCAGCGCGCACGGCCGGCAGCGCCTGCGGGTCGCGGATGAGCAGCGTCCCGCCGGGGCAGCCGCTGTGAATCTTCTGCGACCCCTCGCGCGTGCCCCAGACGAGATGCACGCGCTGATTCGGCTGCAAACCTGTCACAGTGATCGTGTTCATCGTCCCCGCGCGACCCGGCGCAGGATCAGAC
>JBDIVQ010000108.1:0-13381 GCA_039794345.1 Phycisphaerae bacterium
TGCAATCCGTCCCCTTGGACCGCTTGGGTATCCGGCCGGCCGATGACAAGGGTAGACGAGAGCCGCAATCCTGACAACGCGGCCGCAGACCGCGACGCCCCGCGGCGTCCGACCATCCGCACGCGCAACGAAAGAGCCGCCCGGCGAGTGGGCACGACTCTTGCCGAATCGATCGGCGAAGACCGGTGTTCGGCGAAGACCGGTGTTCGGCGAAGACCCTCCCTCACGGTCGGGGCTCGGTTCATCGCGCTGCGATGAACCGAGCCCCACGCGTCAGCACGGGGTTTGGATGTGGGGTGATCGGGCGTGTGCGGCGAGGGCAGGCGCGTGGGCGCGATGATCGGAACCGAGCCCCACGCGTAAGCACGGGGTTTGGATGTGGAGCCGTCGGGCGCGTCGGCGTGCGGGCGAGTGGGCACAACGCTTGCCGAATCGATCGGCGAGGACCGGTTTTCGGCGAAGACCCTCCCTTACGGTCGGGGCTCGGTTCATCGCGTTGCGATGAACCGAGCCCCACGCGTCAGCACGGGGTTTGGATGTGGGGTGATCGGGCGTGTGCGGCGAGGGCAGGCGCGTCGGCGCGCAGGTGAGTGGGCGTGTGCGGCAACGGCAGGCGCGTGGGCGCGTCGGCGCGTGGGCGCGTCGGCGAGTGGGCACGACTCTTGCCGAATCGATCGGCGAAGACCGGTGTTCGGCGAAGACCGGTGTTCGGCGAAGACCCTCCCTCACGGTCGGGGCTCGGTTCATCGCGACGCGATGAACCGAGCCCCACGCGTCAGCACGGGGTTTGGATGTGGGGTGATCGGGCGTGTGCGGCGAGGGCAGGCGCGTGGGCGCGATGATCGGAACCGAGCCCCACGCGTAAGCACGGGGTTTGGATGTGGAGCCGTCGGGCGCGTCGGCGTGCGGGCGAGTGGGCACAACGCTTGCCGAATCGATCGGCGAGGACCGGTTTTCGGCGAAGACCCTCCCTTACGGTCGGGGCTCGGTTCATCGCGTTGCGATGAACCGAGCCCCACGCGTCAGCACGGGGTTTGGATGTGGGGTGATCGGGCGTGTGCGGCGAGGGCAGGCGCGTCGGCGCGCAGGTGAGTGGGCGTGTGCGGCAACGGCAGGCGCGTGGGCGCGTCGGCGCGTGGGCGCGTCGGCGAGTGGGCACGACTCTTGCCGAATCGATCGGCGAAGACCGGTGTTCGGCGAAGACCGGTGTTCGGCGAAGACCCTCCCTCACGGTCGGGGCTCGGTTCATCGCGACGCGATGAACCGAGCCCCACGCGTCAGCACGGGGTTTGGATGTGGGGTGATCGGGCGTGTGCGGCGAGGGCAGGCGCGTGGGCGCGTCGGCGCGTGGGCGCGTCGGCGAGTGGGCACGACTCTTGCCGAATCGATCGGCGAAGACCCGTAACCGGCGAAGACCCTCCCTTACGGTCGGGGCTCGGATCATCGCGTTGCGATGAACCGAGCCCCACGCGTCAGCACGGGTTCAGGACTCCCGCGCGCATGCCGCGTGTCGCATCCGCGCAGGACGTGTTCGCGCCTCTCCCTGGCTACTCGATGCGCTCGACGGCGAAGGCGGCGCCCGGCTCGGCCCGCAACCGCAACGTTGCCATCTCGATCGCCACGCTCGACTCATCAATCGCGATCCACCTTCTTCCCGAGCGCTGCGCGGCCGCGGCGGTCGTGGCGCTGCCGCAGCAGGGATCGAGCACCATTCCGCCCGGCGGGCAGAACGACTCGATGAGCACTTCGAGCAGTCGCAGGGGCTTCTGCGTCGGATAGCCGCAGCGCTGGGCGTCGGTCGCGGCGATCGCGGGAATGTCGAGGACCGATTCGAGCGGCTTGCCGCCCTTGAGGTCGTAGCGCCTGCCGTAACTCATCATGTACCGGCCGCGCTCATCCTCGTGGCAGTACTTGCGGCGCTGGGCCTCGGTGAGCGGGCCGCGCTGGCGATTGAAGAAGTAGCGCGGCGTCCGGCCGTAGACGAGAATCGTGTCGTGCTTGCGCAGGAAGTGGCGCGAGGCGGTGGCGTTGCCCAGGCCGTACTTCCAGATGAGTTCATTGATGAAGCGCCCGGGGCCGAAGTGCTCGTCGAGCAGGCAGCGCACATGCGCCGAGGCCCGATGATCGACGTGCACGGCGATGGAGCCGGTCTCCTTGAGCATCGCGCGCGACAGGGCGATGAGGTCGTCGAGAAAGTCGAGATACTCCGGCGTCGTCCAGCGATCGTCATACGCGACAGGGCGCGCGAGAAGTGATCGCGGTCCGCAACCGTTGCGGTGCGAGGCGATCCGATGGTCCCGATCCGTTCCGAAGGGAGGATCGACGTAGAGGAAGTCAACCGACGCCGCCTCGACGGTGGCAAGCGCGGCGCGGAAGTCCGCGTGAATGAGTCGGCCAGGCGCGGCTCCCGGTCCGACCTCATCCAGGATTTCGCGCGTTCGAGGGGTGTTGAGGGCCGGCGTGCGCCGCCGACCGGCCTCGTCGAACTTGCCGGGCCAGAGGAGCTGGACGCCCGTGGGGGGTTCCGGCCGGATGTGCTCTGCCCGCGCTTGCTCCTGTGAGCGTGCCGGGGCGGCAGGGGGGGACGCGGCGCGGCGGACGGGGGGCATGGCGAATCATAACGGCGGAAGGGACGGGCGGATCGTCTTGACGGAGGGTCGGATCGCGCCGATACTTGCCTTCCCGCGCCGCGAGGCGTGAAGGGGCTTGTAGCTCAGTTGGTCAGAGCGCACCGCTGATAACGGTGAGGTCGGAGGTTCGAATCCTCCCAGGCCCATTGGCCCAGCGATCCGAGCGGGCGGCCGTCACCCTCCCTCCGGAACCGGGCGAAGCGGAAACGAACTGCAAACGCCATGCGAACGCTGCTGGTGCTTCGACACGCCAAGTCGAGTCACGCGGACGAGACGCTCGCCGATCACGACCGCCCGCTTACGGAGCGCGGCCGGCGCGATGCGCCGCGGATGGGAGCGCACCTGCTCGAATGCGATCTCGTCCCCGAGGTGATCCTCTGCTCGAGCGCTCAGCGAACGACGGAGACGGCGGAACTCGCGGCCGAGGCGTGCCGCTATCGGGGGGCGATTCGCTCGGATGAGCGGCTTTACCTCGCCTCCTGCGATGCCATGCTCCGCCTCCTGGCCCGGGAGAACGAACGGGTGACGCGGGTGCTGCTCGTCGGCCACAATCCCGGACTGGAAGACCTGGTGGAGCGGCTGACCGGTCGCCGCGCAACGCTTTCAACCGCAGCGCTCGCGCAGGTCGAACTCCCCATCGACTCCTGGCCGGAACTCGCCGGCGTCCGGCAGGCGGTGCTCAAGGGCCTGTGGCGGCCGAGCGATCTCGATGAGCGGGAGTGACCGCGTCCCTCGCCGTCCTGCGCTGCGCCGTGGATTGAGGGTGAACCCCGATTGATCCCCGGCGACCCGCCGCGCACCATCTCTGTGGATCGAGAAGTCTTCGCGACCGACGGCAGGCGGGACGGCACGCTCCGCGCCGCCGATCGAAGCGGTGCGATCCTGCAATGAAATCGAGGTGGAAGATGAAACGCACGGCAGTTTCTGCGGCGGTGGCTTCGTTGTCGCTCGGGATGGCGGCGCCGGGACTGGGCCAGGTGACAAACTACGCGTCGGGGCTGGTGCCGAACTGGGACCAGCCTCACCACTATCCCGATCCGATCGGCTTCGACGTCTCCGGACCGGGTCCGTGGTTCCCCGGCGCTCCTTTCAGCGCGTGGTGCGCTCCGACCTCCACCGCCATGCTCATGGGGTACTGGGAGGACTACCACGGGCGCGTCCTGCTCGGCGACGGCTCGCCCGACGGCCTCCAGTGCATGCCCGGCGGATACGGCGGGCCACTGTGGGGGGCGGGTCCAACGTGGCACGACTCCTGCGCCGACGGCTTCGCGGGAAGCCCCAACCCCCACCCGCTCCGCGGCGCCCGCCAGGTCAATGACCTCGGCTGGTACATGGACACCAACGACATCGGCGATCCGGGGTTGCCCAACGGGCCGCACATCGGCACGCAGATCCTCGACTCCATCATCGGGACGATCAACTTCGTCGCGGCCAACCCGCTGCCGCAGACTCTTCAGATTGTCATCTGGGGCGTTCATCCGATGTTCGGCGGGGTCCCCATGCAGGTGCTCGCCGACATGTGCAAGGGAGAGATTGACGGCGACCGGCCCGTTGTGGCCCACTTCCTCCATTGGGCCGTCATCGGCCCGCCCGGTCCCGGTGAGGGAGTCGGCAACGAGACGAGCGAATCGCAGTTCGGCTTTGCCGACTACGTGTGGGGCTCGCCGAATCCGAACGGGCCCTACGGCGAGCAGTACAACATGCGCGACGATCCCGAAGGGCTGGGACACGCCGTCACCGTCGTCGGCTACACGGCCCTGGGACAGATGGTCACGCACCTGATCGTGCATGACAACTGGTCCGGCACGGTGCGCAACGTGCGCGTGCCCGTGCAAGGCTCGCCGCTCGTCGCCATCACGACCGTCACGCCAGTGGGATTCAGCCTCTCCACGAGCGTTCTGACGGCCGGGCAGAACGCGACCTTCACCGTTTCGGGAGGCAATCCCAACGCCCAGACCGGCCTTGTCTACAGCACCGTCGGACTCGGGATCACGCAGTTGCCCATTTACGGCGTGACGCTCAACTTGCGCAATCCCGTCCAGGCCGGCTCGACGAAGCGCACCGACCCGAACGGCAACGCGACGTGGATCCTGCCGATTCCCGCGAACGCGCGGGGCCGGGTCATTCACTTCCAGGCGCTGCAGATCGGCCAGGTGACCAACGTGATCAGGCGCACGGTGCAGTGAGCGCCCGCGGCGTCCTGTGGCGGACCACGACGATCATCCCGGTGCGGCGCGGGAGGTTTCCTCCCGCGCCGCGCCCCCCTGGGCAGCGGGGCGATGGAGATTGAGCAGGGCTTGGAACGCGCCTTCGACGAGCAGTTCATCGCCCGCGCCAAGTCGCGTCTCCGGGCCGGGAAAGAGGCGCGAGCCCTGCGCCGTCTTGCGGCGGACGACGCCGACGCCGTACTCGGTCATCACTTCGCCGATGGTTCGGCCGCACATCGGCCCGCCCTCGCAGACGCACCACTTTTTCATGACGACGAGTTCGTCATCGACGGCAAAGCCGTACTCGATGGTCTGATCCACCGCGGCCATCGTGAAGGACGGGGCCGAGATGGCCGACTGGGACATCGCGTGGTGCAGGTCGAACGCGCTGCCGACCTTGTCGGCGATGTTCTGGTCGAACATGCGCAGGACGACGGGAATCTCCGGGACGATGCGGCGGGCGTCGAGGGCGATTTCGAGGTTGGCGAGGTCGTCGTCGGTGGCGAGAATGATGCTCTTGGCCTTGCGGATGTTCGCCTCCTCGAGCAGCGCCTCGCGCCGGGCGTCGCCGATGAACACCGGCGAGCCGTCGCGCCGCACGTCCTCAAGGAACTGGTTGGCGGCGTCGCGCTCAAAGACGACGACCGCCTCGCCCAGTTGCCGCAGGAGTTTGAAGACGCGATAGCCCAGCCGGCCGAGGCCGACGAGCACGATGTGGTTGTTCATCGAGGTCGCCATCGTCTTGCACCAGCTCCGTTCGTAGCGCCTCCGGTCGCGCAGCATCAGCGAGAAGTCCACGATTCCCTCGATGATGATGGTCAACCCGAGCACGGGCATGAGGAAGAAGAGCGGGCGGATCGCCCACGACTCGGGAAACCGCTCCGGCGGCTCGCCGAAGACCAGGCTCCACGAGAAGTAGATCGACTCCCACGTCGAAAGCCGCTCGGGAAAGTGAAACACGCGAAAGACCAGCGCCCCGGACGCCACGATCAGCACCATGAGCAGCAGCCGCACGCGGAAGTGCGCCAGCGCCGTCCGCGCGAAGCACCACTCGCGCCACCAGCGCGAACCGACGAATCGCCGGCGGTCGCCGGGAATCTCCACGCGACATTGCTCGAACCCACGACCGGGCATGCACCCGCCTTCCGCCGGGACGCGGCTATTGAAGGCCCCTCGCCGCCGCCGGTCATCCGCCTCTCCCTCCAGGCGGCGCCCCTTCAGCAGCCGCCGGGAGCCACGGATCCACTCCCCTTCCCGTTGAGGCCGGTGTAGCGGTCGGCCCCTCAACCTCTTAGCATCCTCCAGCGGCGAACCGAGAGACGTCTTTCGCCGCGCAGCGCCGCCCGGCGCAGGAGGGTCCGTTCATGACGATCAACGCGTCGATTCGAAGGGGCGCACTCGCCGCAGCGACGACGGCCCTGTGCCTCACCGCCGCCCAGGCCGCCCCGCCCCTGCCCGACGACTTCATCAACGACGAGGTCGTGGTCATCGCGGTCTTTGATCTGGCGCAGGTGAATCCGGGGACGATCGACGCCACCGGCCGCGGAGTCGTCGAGCACGTTCCCGAGTTCGGCGAGATCATCGGCAAAGTTCGCACTGAACACGAAGCGTTCGTCAACGCGGGGGGGCGCTACGTCGTCATCGCCGCCGCCGACTCCGCAACGGAGGATCTCTGGGCCTTTCTGCCCTTCGCCGGAGTCTTCGTCGATGCCGAGCGCTGCGATGAGGCCGTGCTCAGCGAGATCATCCGCAGACACGCGACAGAGTTCACGACCGACGCCGCCATCGAACGCCACGGCGACTGGCTGCTCGTGTACAAGCCCGATCGCCGCAAATTGACGGAGCGGAAAGAGAAAGACCCCTTGCCCGAGATTCCCGCCGTCGATCCGGAGCGGGCCGAACGCTTCCGCACGACCTGGACGGCGCTCGACGGCCGATCGGTCGGGATCATGATGATTCCGACGGCGGACATGCATCGCGAAGCACGGGAGGAGTTTGCCGCGAACATGGACGGCCTCGAGGGGATGGAGGATTCTCCCATGGCGATCCCCTCCCTCCTGGCCGGCGCCCTGGCGATGCACGGCTGGGCCGACCTCGGACACAACCCCTCCGTCACGGGCGTCGTCGAACTCGAGGACGCCACGCGCGCGGCCCAACTGGCCGGCATCATCCAGTCGCTGCCGAAGTTCATGGCCGAGCAGATGGCGCAGATGGAAGAGATGTTCGAGGATGGGCAGATGCCCGACGAGGTCTCCCTTTCCATGCGCGTCATCCAGTCCATCACCTGCGTTCAGGCGGGGAGCAAGGTCACCGTGTCGATCGGCCAGGCGAAACTGCGCCCGATTCTCGATGCGCTGGGTCCGGTGCTCAGGAAGCAGCAGGAGGAGGCGCGCGAGTTTCAGGCCGCGTCGCAGTCAAGACAGATCGGCATGGCGCTCATCATGTATGCCAGCGACCACGAAGACCAGTGGCCCGACTCGCTCGATGCCCTCGTCGAGAAAGGTCGGATGACGCGCGAAGAACTCGACGCCCTGCTGACCCATCCCATCACCGGCGAGAAGAACGCCTTCAGGTACGTCAAGCCAAACAAACCCATGAGCCAGATCGAAAATCCCGCGACCACGGCGATTCTCTATGAACTCAAGAACGGCCAGATCAATCCCGACGGATGGGTTCTGTATGCCGACGGCCATGTGATGAAGGGGCAGAACCCCTGACGCGCCGATCGCCAGAGATTCCTCCGCGGCCCGGGCGGACGTCACGCGCCGCGCCGGCGGCCGCCGGGTCGCGCGGACCGCGCAAGCCGACCCTGCGCCTCCAGACTACCACCCTCTGGGAGTATCCGAGCCAGCACTACGACTCACCCGCCGTCGGGCCGATGCAGGGGGACAAGGAGTATGTCGGCGCCACGCCCGCGTGGGTCATCTGGCAACTCCTCCAGCGCTACACGCGCCCCGGCGATGTCGTGCTCGACCCCATGTGCGGCAGCGGGACGACGCTCGACGTGGCCCGCGACCTCGGCCGGTCGGGCCTCGGCTTCGACCTCGCGCCGAGGCGCGAAGACATCACGCGAGCCGACGCCCGCCAGCTTCCTCTCGAAGCGCACAGCGTCGATTTCGTCTTCATCGACCCGCCCTACTCGACGCACATCGAGTATTCCGACGATCCGCAGTGCATCGGCCGCCTCGACGCGGGCAGCGCCGACGGCGGCAAGGCGTATTACGACGCCATGCAGGCCGTCATTGATGAGTCCTTCCGCGTCCTGCGCAACCGCCGCTACTTCGCGCTCTACGTCAGCGACTCCTGGCGAAAGAAGAAGGGCGGGCCCAAGGGAAGCGGGGCAGGGCTTTTCATGCCCATCGGCTTTGAACTCTTCAGCCTCATGCGCCGGCGCCTCCAGCCGATCGACATCATCGCCGTCGTGCGGCACAATCAGAAACTCAAGCGCGGCAACTGGCACAAGGCGGCGGAGGAAGAGAACTTCTTCCTTCGCGGCTTCAACTACCTCTTCATCATGAAGAAGGTCGGCGACGCCGGCGCTCAGGCGCCAACGGCACGGCGATAGGACCAGATGCCGCCGCCCAGCGCCGCGTCGAACTGCCGGTGCTCAAGGCCGGCCGGCGTGAGGAGGTGCGTGCTGTCCCAGATGGTCAGCGAGAGGGGCCGTCCGCCGGCGAGTCGAAAGTTCTCGCGTGCCTCGGGTCCGCTGCGCGCCCCCTTCGCGCCGCCGCGCGCGTGGCTGTAGTCGTGGTTCTGGTGGATCGCCGTCACGCACGCCGTGGCGTCGATGACCGGCACGCGCAGGTGCCGGGCGCGATGGATGAGCCAGTTGTCCCACGAAAAGCGGCCGATGGCGAAGGGCGGAAGACGCCCCCACAGATCGCGGTGAAACGCGAAATAGTCGATGCCCGTCGGCCGGTGCAGCACGCCGCTCCTCGCGGCCTGGGCGCGAAGGCGATCCTCCCAGCCGGGAGCGAACTCAATCGCCTCGCGCACGTCCAGGTCGGTTCGCTGGCCGACCATGAGGAAGCGCCTCTTGGCGCGAAGCACGCGCCGCACCGCCTCGGCAAAGTCGCTCATCAGAATGATGTCGGCGTTGACGTAGCACAGGTGCGCGGTGGAGGCGCACTGACGCGCCTGCGCGAAGAGGTCGTTGAGCAGCGGCGTGCCGTACTCATTGCGGGCTACCTGCGGCCGGTGCTCGATGCCGAACTCGCGTGCCGTCTCGCCCGTGCCTTCATCATCGCCGAAAAGCACGACGCGAATGCCGCCAAGCCGAATCCACGACCCGATCGCGTTGCGCTGAATGACTCCGATGTGTCCGTGAAAGGGCTTCGGAATGGTGAAGAGCGTCAGCATGGTTCACGCCGCGTGAGAAGAGCGATCCACGCCCACGATGAGGCTCTGCGAATCGTGGGGTGCATTTTTCATGAGGCTCTGCGAATCGTGGGGTGCATTAAAGCGCCGACTTCGCGCAAGCGCCGTCTCCGTCAGCGTCTCATGGCGCAGCCCCCACTGTTCATCATTGAAGATCATCGGTCTTCCGGTGCGGCGCATCTCCAGGGCCCACCTGTGAAACTCGGCGTGGCTGAGTTGCGGGATGCCCGCCGCGGCGAGGCGCGCATCAAGCGCCGCCTGCCCTTCGGGCGTGAAGCCCGAGCCGGTCCCGTGCTCGATGTGAAACACGCTCAGCGGATCGCGCCAGAGGTGCTCGCGCGCGCCGGCAAAGTGTGCAGCGGTGCAGAGGACCGAGTCGAGGTGCATCGAATACATCTGCATCTCGGGGTAGCCGCGGATGCGCTCCCACATGCCCCGGTGCATCAGTGTGAAGTCGCCGCAGGCATTGAGGTGCAGCCGCTTGCGCGTCACCACCGGAACGATGCCGCCGTCCTGAAGGGTCTCGAGCAGGCGGACGCGCCACGTCGGCTCCCAGTAGATGCGGTGAAAGACTCCGGTGCGCAGGTCGCGCGTGCCGTCGCGCCCTTCGAGGCGGATGCAGTGCGACCGGCACCACGCCAGCCGTTCATCGACGCTCGCCTTGAGCGGTACGTTCGGCTCGACGTCCCAGCGATCGAGGCGGTACATCCGATCGGCCCGCAGACGCTGGCGCGCGATGTGGGCGATGAGTTCGTTCGAGAACAGAATGTCGATATTGGTCGCGAGAATGAACGAGCCGCGTGCCCGGCGGATGCCGACGTTCTTGCCGATCATCTGAAAGAGAGGCAGGCGGTCGGCGTGCTTAAAGCGGCAGTGAACGACCGGCGGCACGTCGATGATCCGCACGTCGATGCAGCCGCCCGCGCGCGACCAGTCGAGCGCTTCGGCCAGCCGCGGCCGATCGGCCGGCGGATTCCACTCGACGAGGACGAGTTCGGCCGGCAGGCGGAATCGCCTGCACTGCTCAAGCAGGCCGTCGATGAAGAGTTGCATGCGGCGGAGGAGGTCGCCGCCGTGGTTGTCGTTGCGGGCGGTGGCGACAATGGACAGGTACGGTGCGGACCCGCGAATGCCAGTCATCGGTCGCCCTCCGCTTCACTGAGCCGCACATCATTGCGCACGCCCAGCAGCAGCCAGGAAGGCTCGATCCAGAACCAGTCGCAGCAGCAGCGGTCAATCGTCGGCGCGAGTTGCTCGATCGCTTCGACGACGCCGCGGACCGAAGGGCACTGCTCCTGTGCGACCGCATCGGGGCAGTAGTCGTGCCAGAGGATCAGTCCCCCCGCTCGCACCAGGCGCAGGGCGTTGCGTGTGTCGCTGCGCACGACGTCGGCCGCGTGCCCGCCGTCGATGAGGGCCGTGTCGAAGAAGCCATCCGGGTAGTTTGAGCAGTCCCACTCCCGGCTGTCGCAGCAGATCTGGCAGAGGCGATGGCCGAGGCCCGCCTCGTGAACAAGGCGGCCGATGGCGCCGAGGGCATCGGTGCGGACCACCGTGCGGCCGTTGCGCGCGGTGCGGGTAAGGAGGGAATCGCGTTCGGGCGAACACCCCACGATTCGCTCGAAGACTCGCTCATCGTGGGCGTGTTGCCGTGATTTGAACTCATCGAGCCAGGCGTCGTAGGCCCAGCGGCCTTGCGCATCGGTCTCGCCCTCGCGCAGGTTGATCGTCCACACCGTGGCGTCGCACGACTCGAGGCAGTCCAGCGCGCCGCGTCCTTCCCACGTGCCGAACTCAAGGTGCCGCCGCGGACGGGCGTTGCGCCAGAGGTAACGCAGAATCGGGGAGTCGTTCTCCTCCATGCGCCACTCGTGCAGGGCGCGCATGCGATTCGACTCCGGAGCGATGAATGTCTCGATGAACCCCAGGCGCTCGTGCAGGCGCTGCGCGGGATGCGAAGGCGCAAGCGGACTCGAGGGCGAACACTGTTCGTTCGCAATCAACGATTCGCCCTGTATCTCGACCTGTCTCACTCCGTGCGCCCTCTGTGCTCTCTGTGCCCCTGTGGTTCGCTCTATGCCCGTCGCACGAGGTCGAACCAGTTGAAATCATCGTGGTGGAAATTGAAGTGCAGCACAACGTCGAACCGGGCAGGGGCGAGGGCCGCGCGCAACTTGTCCAG
This sequence comes from Phycisphaerae bacterium, assembly GCA_039794345.1. Taxonomy (GTDB): domain Bacteria; phylum Planctomycetota; class Phycisphaerae; order Phycisphaerales; family UBA5793; genus UBA5793. The sequence goes on from JBDIVQ010000108.1 coordinate 11,397, forward strand.
GTCATACCACTCGACCCACGGCGTGCCCTCGCCGTCAGTCTTCTCCCCCCACTGCTCGAAAGGCAGGCGCCCCTCGCGCTCCCAGCGCTGCTTCGGATAGGCGAGTTCGATCCACCGTCCCCCGACGGGCAGGTGCTCAAGCAGCGCCTGAACCTCAGCGCGTACAAAGTCGAAGGGGGCGTTGATGAGCGACCCCTGGCACCAGATCACGTCGTAGTCGCGGCCAAGCGCATCGAGCGAGTCGAGGTCTTCCATGAGGAAGGAGGTGACGTTTCGCAGGCCGAGCAGGCGAGCGAGGCGCTTCGTGTGCGCCACGTTGGAGGGGACGATGTCGAGAAGCGTCGCCTCTGCGCCGTGCCGGGCGAAGGTCAGGCCGTCAATGCCCATGCCCGCGCCGACGTCGAGCACCCGCTTGCCGCGCAGCGCATCCTTGTACAGATCGTGGTACCAGCCGCGCACGGAGTAGTTCTCCCCCGTCGTGCTCTCGCGCACCTGCTGCTCCCAGAAGCGCACGACCTGGACATCGGTCATCGACGCGAGATCGGCGGTGCTCACCCGGCCGTCCGCCGCAGCGGGGACGGTCTGCCACCTGAGCCGCAGCGCTTCAAGCGACTCGCGGTCGCGCGGGTTCCAGCGGTGCGGCGCGGTCTTGAGGGCTTCGAGCTCGGCGGGTTCGACTCTGGTGATCATGTCCTCAGCCTCCGTGCTGATTCACTTCAGGCGCTCTGGCGCAGTTCGACGGGCGTCGTGCCGTAGGTCGCGCGGCTGCGTGCCGCCTCGACGATCGCGGCCGTCTCGCGATCATCCTCGCCCGGCTGCGGCGCTTCGCTCTGCGGCGGGCTGATGCACCCCCACGCGGCGCGCGACGGCGATCGCGCAATCTCCACATACGCCAGCCGCTCCATCTGCTTGAAGAGTTGGCGGAAGCGCTCCTCGGGCACGTCGGCGTAGACGCGGCAGTTGTTCACTTCGCCGATGCGCCGCCACTCCTGCGGGTCATCGGTGTTGATCACCCCCTCGGCCCGCAGTTTGTCGTAGTCCGGGCTGCCGGGCAGGGGCACGTACCAGTTCACCCCGATGCTCGGCGGCTGGGTGCGGCGGAGGAACTCGAACGACGCCTCGATGTCTTCTTCGCGCTCGCCGGGGTAGCCCAGCAGCATGCTCGCGTGGTAGGGAAAGTGCAGCCTGTTGTGCAACTCCGCCGCTTCGTAGTTCGCCTCGACGGGGCACTTCTTGACCATGAGATCAAGCACGCGCTGGCTGCCCGACTCAAAGCCGTAGAAGAGATAGCGGCATCCCGCCCGCCACATGAGTTTGAGGGACTCTTCGCTCACCTGGTTGGGGCGGATGTTGGCGTACCACTCGACGCGGCTTTGCGTGCCGCGCTGGAGCATCAGTTCGCACATTTCGCGGATGAGTTTGCGGTTGTTGCCGATCGTGCTGTCGGTGAAGTAGACGGCCGTGTTGCCGAAGGCGCGGTGCATGTACTCCATCTGCTCGACGAGGTACTCGGCGCTGTAGAAGCGCACGGCCGAAAGGGCGTTGTAAGCGCAGAAGGCGCACTTGTAGACGCAGCCGCGACCCATGATCATGTCGAGGCTGCTCGTCTTGCGGATGCTCATGCGCGCGTAGGTCGGATGGGCGTAGAAGCGGTAATCGCACAGCGACCAGTCGGGGAAGGGCAGCGAGTCGAGCGGCTTCACTTCATCGCCGGCCGAGGGCATGAGCGAGGTGCGCCCGACGACGCCGCGCACGGTGATGGGCTTGGCGCCGTCGGCGAGTTCGACAATGCCCAGGTCCGCCTCGCCCTTGAAGGAGTAGTCGAAGCCGAGTTCGCTGATGGTCTTGTGCGGCTCGGTGGAGGCGTGAATGCCGCCGGCGATGAAGAGCGGCTTGAGGCCGATTTCCGCGCACGCCGCGCGGGCCGCCTGCACCGCCCGCTGCACCTCGAAGTAGTGGATGGAGAAGAAGCCGAAGCCGATGAT
>JBDIVQ010000109.1:0-12952 GCA_039794345.1 Phycisphaerae bacterium
GGATAACGGTTCATGGGCCGGTGATGTCATCGGCGAATGGAGGGAAGCGGCGGTATTGAACGGGGTTCAGATGCACCCCACGATTCGTGGAGCCCCATCGTGAAACGCATCCCACGATTCGCAGAGCCTCATCGTGGGCGTCGGCCCGGAAAGAAGGGCCGGCCGGGAGGAGGCTCCCGGCCGGCGTGGGGTCAACGATGGGATGTCGTCTGCGACCGATCGCTCATTCCTTGTCCGTGGGGACATCGGCGATCTGGACGACGTTCTGCTCCTTGTCCCCGGTCTTCACCGTCTCGCGGCTCGCCTGGAGGGGCGTGACGGAGGGAAGTGGAACGCGGAACTCGGTCTGGAACGTCTTCGTGGACTTGCGGAGTTCGGCGAGGCGCTGATCCCAGTTCTTCGTCGCGGCGAGTTGCAGTTCCTGCTGCTGCGTGCGCAGTGCGGCGAGGCGCTGCTGCGTCTCGGCCCGCATCGCCTCGGCCTGGGCGATCGTCGTCTCGAGGTTTTTCTGGCGGAAGGTCTCGCTGCGGTACTGGTCCGCGGCGTTCTTCACGCGCTCCGCGTCCACCTGCACGAGGCGGGCGCCGAACTGGGCGCGGACGGCCTCTTCCTGCGCCAGGGCCGACTTGCGGTTCGCCTCGACGTGCGCCATCACGATGTCGCGCTCGGCCCGGAGGTGAGCGAACTCGGCCTCGGTGAGGGCCTCGGCCTGCTCGCTCTCGGCGCGGGCGTTGGCGACGAGGCGCTCAACATCCGCCTCACCCTTCACGCGGTTCGTGTACACGAGCGTGCGCGAACGGTCGAGTTCCGCCTCGGCCAGCGACTGATCGAGGGCGTTGCGGGCGCGGATGCGGGCGATCTCGACTTCGGTCTGCTTACCGACGACTTCAGCGCGGACGAGGGCTTCGTCGTAGTTCGCCTGGGCGACGATCGTCTGCGACTCGATCGAGCGATCGAGTTTGGCGAGTTCGGCGGTGAGGGTGCGCTGGGCGGCGTCGATCTGGGCGTCGAACTGAGCGGCGAGAGCGGTCTGGCTCTGATGCACGCTGTCGGCCTCGGCGATGAGGCGGCTGTATTCCGCGTTGCCCCGGCGGTTGATCGCGTCGAGTTGCGCCTGCAGGGCGGTCGCCTCGGTCTGACCGTTGCGGGCGACCATCTCCGACTCGGCCTTCAACTGGTTCGACTGGGCCACCGCCACGTCGTAGGTCGTCTTGGCCTGGGCGCGGAGGTCGGTCGCCTGGGCGAGGGCCTCCTTGCGGAAGGCGCCGGCCTCGACGATGGCGCGCTGGTGGCGGCTCTGGGCGAAGGCGAGTTCCGCCGTCGCCAGCGCCGTCACCTCCGCCAGTTTCGCCTGCGCCTGCGTTTCGAGGGCTGACGCGATGGCCTGCTGCTCGGCGGCGACGGCGAGTTGCTGGCTGCGGCCCGCCTCGAGATTCGTCTTCGTCTCCGCGTAGGAGGCTTCGAGGGCGAGCGAGTGAGCGTCGGCCGTCGCCCGGTCCTTCATCACCTCGGCGAGCGCGGTGCGGAAGGCGGCGATGTGCTCCGGCTCGACGCGCGGAGTGACGGGCGTCACCTGGCCGACCTTGGGCACGTTGTGCAGATCTTCGGGCAGCGGCTGCGCGGGATCGGTCTTGCCGGTCGTCTCGACGCTGCCCTTGGCCTGCTGCTTGGCGAGGTCGTCGATGATCATGGCGCGGACGCGGGCGGCTTCTTCCTTCGCCGCGGCGATGATCGCCTTCATTTCCTCTTCGGCCAGTTCGCGCTGGTGCGCCGCGGTTTCGCGGAGGGCGTTGGCGCGAGCCTCGGCCTCGGCCTTGACAAACTGGCTTCGCGCGACGGACTCGTGCCGGTCCGCCTGGATGCGGATCTTGTTGATCTCGGCACGGGCGTCCTTGGTCCAGGACTCGAGTTCTTCCACGCCGTGCTTGAAGTCGGTCTCGGCCTGCTGGGCCACGACCTCGGCGTCGCCGCGAAGGCGGGCGATCCTCGCCTCGGCGCGGGCGTAGTCGGACTGCGCCTCAACGACGGCGCGCTCGTGGTTGAACTGGGCCTGCGCCCAAGACGAGTCGGCGGCCTTGATCTTGACGTCGTACTCCTCCTGCGACGCCTGCGCGGTGAGTGCATCGGCGCGGGCGTTGAGTTCGGCGGACTGCGCCGTCGCCTCCTGAAGGAGCGAGGCGGACTTGGCGGCAAGGCGCTTCGACTCGGCGTTGGACTGCTGGACGACGGTCTCGATGCGGATCGTGAGTTCGTCCGCCTGGGCCTTGGTCTGGTCGGCGACGGCGTTGGCCTCGACGCGCATGGCGTTGACGGTCGCCTCGGCGCGGCTGCGCGTCGCCTTGGCCGTCTCGCGCATGTCCTCGATCGCGGCGAGGGACTCGGTCTTGGTCGTCTCGCGCACGTTGCGGAGTTTGTCGATGCGGGCGTTCGCCTCGCTGAATTCGGTGTTGGCGCGGGAGAGGAGTTCTTCCCGGATCGTCTGGCGCTCCTTGAGGAGAGCCTGGACGAGGGCCTCGTCGCGGGCGGCGGCGGCTTCAATCTCGCGCTGCCGCGCGGCCATGTCGGCGAAGATGCGGTTCTGCTCGGCGTCGTACTGCTGCTTGAGGCGGTCCGCCTCGGCCAGCGCGATCTGCTCCCGCGTCACCGCTTCCTGCTTGCGCGCCTGAAGGCGGGCCGTGCCCTCACGCTGCGCCGCGTCCTGCGCCACCGCGGTGGCTTCCGCGTCGGCGAGGGTGCGCTCGACGTTCGCCATGCCGATCTTCGCCTCGCTCACGTACGTGTCGGGCAGTTGATACTGCTTCGACGCGCTGCTGATGTACGTGCGCGTCTCCTGCACGCGGCTGCTGCCCGTGCCGACGTTGATCGCCGGCTTGCGCGCGGCGGAGTCCGTCGTCGAGCAGCCCGTGGGCATCGTGATCCCGACGACGGCGACGAGGGCAGCCGTCACGAGCGTGCGTCCGGCTCCCACAACCTGATTCATGCGTCCTTGCGACATCGCTGACCTCCAGTTATCGAGTCAAACCTGATGGGTCCCATCCAGCCCAGCCGACGCCGGGCGCGCATGGTTCCATGTCGGATGTTCCGGGGGTCACCATGAGCGGGGAGGAGAAGAACCGGAGCGGAGAGAGCATGAATGCCGGCGGGTGCGATAATCCCGGGCCCACGCGCCGGTGTTTTCCTCGTCAAAGAGGGCGGCTTGCCAGGGCCAAGCGCGGGTTCCTTTCTTTCTTCCGGCCGGTTCGGAACATAGGTCATCGAAACCCGGGCGCCCTCGCGAGCGTGGCGATCACAAAGCGAGCGCGCCGGCAGTCCGCGCGTATCGCCTTCGGGCGCTATTGGATGGACGGGTCGCTGCGGGCAGAACGCGATGGTGCGGGGCTACCGCGCCCCTCGCGCGGAGGGGTACCGCGCAGCGCTGCGCCGGTGGGTTTTCCGGGGAGAGATCTTCGGATCCAGGCCGGCTCGGCAGAGCTTCGCGTGAAAGGGAGTCGGAAGGAACCGCGTCTCAAAGTAGTCCGGCAGAGCCACCCTGGGAGGTGAGACCAGTGGAGTTCGGGCGGCAAAGCACCCTTTCCGGCCTGCCGCGGGCTACCCGGCCTGGGGGGTTGGGGAGAAACGACGGATTGTAGAAAAATGGTCGGGTTTGGGTTGACCCCCCTTGCATTTGACGCCCGGCGTGGTATAGTTTTGGTTGAAAGCGGCACCGTTCGTGGATTGCCGCGGGGCTGGGGAGTCCTTACCTGCATGATCCATACCTGTCGTTCTGTTGCGTCTCGTCAGAGCGAGGTCGTAGCCGGTGGTGGACATGCGCACCTTTCGAGAGTGCGCTCGATGCAAGGCTCCTTGCTCGTTGCCCAGATCGTCCTGGGTGGATCGTCCTGACGCGTTGAATCGGTCCGGACTCCGGGTGTTCCGGAGGGGACAAGACTTGGAGTGTGCCACCAGCGGTCGTTCGCAGTGCGCGAAGCCGCAGTCGGTGGCGGGTTTCTCGTAAAGAGAAGGAGTATCAGATGAATCGCATTTTGTTCTCTGCTTCGGCCCTCGTGCTCACGGCGGGCGCCGCGCTCGCTCAGAATCCGACGCTTACGGCGGCGGAGACTGGCGGGACTCATCGCAAGGCTGACGGGAATCAGAGCCCCGCCGCCGTCTGCTGGTACAACGGCGACCTCGACTTCCGCAACGGCTTCACGAGCGAGCGCAACACGGCCGTGAGCGATTCGTGGACGTTCGACAACGTGACCTGGACGGGCGGAACGGTCACCGGCTTCCGCGGCAACTTCATCCCGAACCCCGGCACCACCTTCGGGGCGTGCGACATCGTCGTCTACTCGGGCATGAGCGAAGGCAACTTCGGCACGCAGATCGCCGCCGTCAATGACGTGACCACCTACACGTTTACCCCCACGGGCAACAACGCGTTCGGCCGCGACGAGCACCTTCTCGTGGCGACCCTCGGCGGTGCGTCGTTCAACCTCCCCGCCGGCTCGTATCACGTCGGCATCCGCATGGTCGGCACCGGCTCGGGCCAGGCCTTCGTCGTCGTGACCAGCGGCCTCAACGCCGTCGGCACGCCTCCGGGCAATGACGGCCGCACCTTCCTCCAGTCGAACTACTTCGGGTATCCGAACCCGACCGACTGGCAGAACCTCGTCGGCCCCGGCACGTGGGACGTCTCCTACGGCCTGGACTGCACGCAGGGCGGCGGCTACACCGTTGCGATCACCGGCACCTGCCCCGGCACCGTCCGCCTCGCGTGGAGCGGCGCTCAGCCCAACCGTCAGCAGGGCATCCTCTTTGCCCGCAACACGGGTAACTACACCATCGGTTCCGGCACCTGCGCGGGCACGCAGCTCGGCCTCGGCACCAACAACCTCCAGCTCTACAACACCATCGGCACGGGCAGCGGCTCCGGCAGCGTCAACGCGAACGCCGGCACCGGCGCTTGCCGTGGCTACGTCCAGCTGATCCAGGTCCCCGGCTGCCAGACCAGCAACGTCGCTCAGGTTCCGTAATCTGATCGATTCGCAGTCGTGATTCTCAACGGGAGCGCGGCCCAGCCGCGCTCCCGTGCTTTTTTGAACCTGGCGATTGAAGCCGCGAGACTCGGTTCTGGATGTCGTCATGCCGGAGCGGAGGTCGCCTCACTCCAGCCGCGCGATGTTGCTCGCCCGGCACACGGAAGCATCAAGAACCTGAACGAACCGGCCGCATGCCTGCCGGGGGGCGCTGAAGTCCAGCGTCGCCTCGCCGTTGGCGCCGGCGCGAAGGACCCGGTGCAACTGGACCGAGCCGTTGAGTCCGAGCACTGTTCCGGCGCAGGGATTGCCGTCGGGAATGCGCACTGAGCCTGGACCACCCGCGTGCAGGAGCGCCACGTTCCCGCCGGGCGTCGCGTCGCGCACGGTGAGGCGCATGGCGCCGGGGCAGACGCCGGAAATGGCAAGGAGGGGAGTCGAGCCGCCCGGCTCGACGACCAGGCCGAAGATCCCCATGCTCAACGCGCTGACCCAGTAGGTTCCATCAGCGTCAAAGATGGACTGCGTGAGTTGCCAGTGCGGCTGGGGGGACTGGCCATAGCGATGCACTTCCCAGTTGGCGGGGTCGGCGATGTCGCCGCGGACGATGGCGATGCCTGAAGCGCTGGAGTCGTCAGCCGCCGCGATTCCCATCACGCCGTCGGCGCGAACGTCGATGCTGGTGACGCGCTGCGCGGGAAGAGGCGTCGCCTCCGAGCGATACAGAGTGAACGCGACGCCGTCGAAGCGAACGATGCCGCGGTTCGTGGCGAACCAGAGAACGTCGTCGGGCCCGATCGCCATGTCGTTGATCCCGCCGAGGTCGAAGAAGTAGTCGCGATAGGGGAGGTCGATTGTTGACCACGCCGAACCGTTCCACTTGTGGATGTCGAACCAGGCGGCGATCCAGACATTGCCTCGCGAGTCCGCTTCCATCCCCGGCAGGCCGAGCACGGCATAAGGGTTGACGGGTTCGCGCACCCACATCGAGCCGTTGAAGCGGTAGATCGCGCCGTACTCTTCGGCGGAGAAGAGGTTGCCGTGCATGTCCTGCGCGAAGTAGATCCACAGTCCGACGCCCATGCCGGGGTTGTTCTGCCAGTTCCAGAAGCCGGTGAATTGACCCGTTTCCGGGATCCAGCGCGCGATGCCGTTGCCGCCCATCCAGCCGACGCCGTCGCGGTCCATGTGGAAGCAGCCCATCGGCTCGTTGCCGCGGAAGGGGTAGGGCTCGGAGCCGGCGTTGTGATTGCCCCAGTTGCGCCAGCGAGCGCCGTCGAAGCGGGAGAGCCCGGCCTCGCCCGAGGCCAGCCAGAAGTTCCCCTGCGGATCAACGTTGAAGCGGTCGATCCAGAAGTCGGGCATTCCGGTGTTGTAGGTGTTGTAGTCGCGCAGCAGCTGATACTGGGCGCTGAAGTGGCCGACGGCGCCGATGGTGCCGATCCAGAGATCATCGTTGTCGGGATCGAAGGCGATGTTGTAGACGTAGTTGAGGCCGGAGAGGATCGTCTGCCAGGTCTGCCCGCCGTCGAGCGAGCGGCGGACGGAGCCGGCCCAGTTGCCGTACCACACTCCGCCGTGGCGGTCGGCGGCAATGGTGAGAACGTCAAGGCCCACGTCGATGGTCGTGAAGACCGAACCGTTCCACTTGCCGATCTTCGCGTCGGCGAGTCCGGGCGCCAACCAGACGTTGCCGTGAATGTCCTCGACGATCTCGTCGTAGCGGGCATTGGTTCCGTAGAGGGTCCACTGGCCGTTGCGGCGTCGCGCGGCTCCGCCGAGCGTGTCGTTGACGACCCAGACGTCGCCGTTCGAGGCGGCGAAGACGTAGTTGAGGTCCTGCCAGGGCTCGGGCCAGGGCAACTCGCGCCCGACGCGATAGGGCGTCCAGTTGATCCCGTCGAACTCCCAGATGGCGTCGCCGCCGCGGTTGAAATCGGAGTTGTTCACCCAGACGCGGCCGTCGGGAGCGATGGAGACATCGAGCACCTTGTCGAACGCCATCGGCGTGTTGGCGCTGTTGAAGACGGCCCAGTTCACTCCATCAAAGCGCACCAGGCCTCCGTTGGTCGCGATCCATGCGCGGCCCTGCGCGTCAAACTCGACATCGTTGATATACTCAGAGGGGATCGGCGTCTCGAAATTCGACCAGACGCTCCAGGTGTCGTCGGCGCGGTTGAAGACGCCGATGCCCCCTTCCTGCCAGAAGGGCCAGCGCGCTGCGACCCACAGTCGGCCGTCGGGCGCGAAGGTGATGAACCGCACTTCCTCGCCGGGAATGCCGCTGTTGCTCGGCCGGCTGAGTTTCCACTCCGCTTGTCCCGCCGCGAGTCCGCAGGCCAGGAAGAGCGCCGACCCGACGGCGCTGAAGGTCAGTCTTGATGAATGCACGGGCGACCTCACTTGCTGTTCCGCATCAGACGGCCTGCGCCCGGCGCGCGATGGGCCGGAACACCGGCCGTCCCGATGCACGCTACTGCACTACCCGGTTGAGCACGTTGGTGACATGGTTGAGTTCCGCCCCCTGGAACCACACCGTTCGGCCGGTGGCGGCGCGCGGGATGCGCACGGTGGTCTCGAAGGCGCCGCTCACGTCCGCGCGGCCCGAGGCGAAGAGCACCGGCTGCGCGAGGTCGAGCGTCACATTGAGTTGAGGGACGCGGGTCGAGCCAGGACCGCGCACGCTGTAGACGAGGTACTGATTCGCGAGCGGCGTGGCCCCCTGCACCGAAAAGACCGCCGCCTCGCCTCCGACAAGATTCGCCACGGCCAGCGCGTAGGTGCGGATGGGCGTGAGCCGCACGGCGCCCCGCACATTCGTGGAGAGGTTGATGCCGTACGCCACGATCTGCCGCGATTCGTTGAGGTCATTGGCGCCGGACCAATCGATGAGCCACGGCCCCTGCGAAGGATCGATGAGGCTGCTGATGCTGAAGGAGCCTTCTCCTTCGAGATAGACCCCCGAGGACGCGAAGTAGTAGTAGAAAAGCGTGTCGCCGCGGTCGTTGATGGCGGTGGCGCTGGTGGTGGTGGCGCATCCGCCGAGGAAGTACCAGCCGCCCGTCTGCGTGTAGCGCACGGGGAAAGTGCTGCAGCCGGAGTAGCCGGCCACATAGCCCGCGAAGTCGTCGTTGTTGTTGAGGGCGGCGCTGACGAAGCCCTGCCAGTTGCCCGGCGGGAGCGCGATGGTCTGCACCTCCATCGTGTTGAGATTGAGCAGTTGCGGCCCCGAAACCACGTGGCGGCGATCATTGACGTCTGAAACCTGCCCGACGCCGGTGAGCAGCACCGGACCGCCCTGGGTGAAGAGAACCGGATGGCTGAGGTTCCATCCGAAGAAGCCCGAGCCGCCGATGATGTCGCCGAGGTTGTTGATCGCGTAGGCGCTGCTGTAGGGGTCGCCCGAAAGCGTGCCGAGGAGGTCGATCTCGTATCCCTGCCCCACGGGCCGCCACCGGGCCGCGAGCGGCTGGGTGATGACGTACGCGTTGGGGCACACGGCGCCGACGATTACTCCGTCGTCATTGATGTCGTGCGCCCGCGAGGTCTCCATGCCCGGCGGCAGGGGAAGCAGTCCGAAGGGCGCCCCGCCGTGCGAGACCGCAGCGCGCAGCCGCGTTCCATCCACGTTGAGGTTGCCGACGACGGAGCCCGATTCGTTGATCGCCGTGCCGGTGTACCCCTCTCCGAGAAACTGGACTTCGTAGGAAGGCGGCGCCGCGCCGCCGACGGAGGTTGAGACAACGAGCGAAAGAACCGCGCATGCCGACCTGAGAGAGAACATTGCAGACTCCTTTGTCTGATCGTGGCGAGGTCGAGCGACCTCACCAACGGGGATTCAACCCCGATCCGCCGCAGAGACCGGCCTGCCCCCGTCCCGGTCAGCGCACGACTTCGACCAGGACGTTGGTGGTGTGGTTCATCTCCGCCCCCTGGAACCACACCGTTCGGCCGGTGGCGGCGCGCGGGATGCGCACGGTCGTCTCGAAAGCGCCGCTCGCGTCCGCCTGCCCCGAGGCGAACAGGACCGGCTGCGCGAGGTCGAGCGTCACGTTGAGTTGGCGGATGTACGTCGAGCCGGTTCCGCGCAGGCTGTAAACGAGATACTGATTCGCAAGCGGCGTCGCTCCCTCGATGGTAAAAACCGCGCTCTCGCCTCCCACGAGGTTGGTCACCGCGAGCGAGTAGAGGCCGACGGGCGTGAGGAGCACCGCTCCCGCCTCACCCGTCTGCGGATTGTGGGCGAAGACCGCCATGCGGCGCGAGTTGTTGATGGCCAGACCGGAAGAGTTGACGACGTACCAGTGCCCGATGGGCGGGTCGTTGATGAGCGTTTCGATCTGGAACGTCCCGAGTCCCTCGAAGCGGACGTACGGTGCGATGTTCTGCCGCATGACCACGTCGCCGAGGTCGTTGAGGTCATTGGCGCCGTTCCACTGTCCGCACGGCGAGAGGATCTCCCAGCCGACGCCGTCGGTGTAGCGGGCTGCCACGCGGTCGCAGTTGCCGCCGCTGGTGAGGATCGCCACGCCCGCGACCTGGTTGCTCTCATTGATGGCTTCGGCGGTGGTGGCGAGGTAGCTGCCTGGCGGGACGCCGAGGTTCTCCACGGTCATGGTGTTGAGGTTGAGCCGCTTGACGGTGAAGGAGTGGTCAACGACGAAGCGCCGATCGTTCACGTCGGAGGGGTCGAAGATGCCGGTGGGCGTCAGGTCAACGGCGCTGCCTCCGCTGCGAAAGAGCACGGGAGAGCGGTACATGCCGACCATCGAGTAGCCGACAATGTCGCCGACGTTGTTGAGGGCGGTGGCGAGGCTGATCGACTCGCCGGACAGGCCGCTGAGAATCTCAACGTCGTAGCCTCCCTGCCCGTCGGGGGTCCAGAGCGCCGCCTTGCCGCCGAACTCAACGCTGTAGTCGGATGGTCCGATGGCGCCGACGATCTGGCCCAGTTCATTGACATCATTGGCGACGCTGCTGCGCATGCCCGGCGGCAGGGGGAGAAGCCGGAAGCCGGGATCGGCGACCCATGCGCGCTGGCCGCTGGAGGTGGTGACGCCGACCACGACCGCCGACTCGTTCATGGCGGCGACGCCTCCGGCGCCTCCGAGGAACCTCGCCTCGTAGCGGGGCTGGGCCAGCGCCGCGGCGCCGCCGGCCCCGATGCACAGCGCAAGAGCAAGGTTCGCGATAAGGCCGGAAGACGGCTTTCGAGCGGACACGATTCACCTCCAGTTCGAGTTTCGTTGAGATGCGAAGGTTCAGGGAACTTAGACTTGGGGTTCATTCCAGCCTGGAGACGTTGCTGACCTTGCATGGCGCGATGTCGAGCAGTTGCAGATACCCGCCGCAGGCCCCGGGGCCGGCGCTGGCGTTGAGGATGCGCGAGCCGTTGCCGCCCGCGCCGCCCTGCCACGCGAGTTGAATCTGGTTTGAGCCGAGACCCAGCGGCGTGCCGGCGCAGGGGTTGCCGTTGGGGATGCGGAACGAGCCGGTGTTGCGCGCGAAGATGAGCGCGGCCTGTCCGCCGCCCGTCGCGCCGGACCACTCGATGCGGATCGCCCCGCCGCCCGGGCACGCCGCATCCACCGTCAGCGTGAGCCGCGCTGCGAGGCTGGCGTACTTCATGATGGACATGTCATACACGCCGGTGTTGGCGTTGTAGAAGTCGGCGCCGATGTGCAGGCTCTCGCCGCGGTCGAAGCGCATGAGGCGCGAGTAGACGACCTCTTCCTGGAGGTTGCCGGCGACGATGCCGCGGTTCTGCTCCAGCCCCGTCGCCGCGTCGAGTTGGAAGAGGATCATGTCCCCGCTGTAGGGCGCGGAGACGGTGTAGCCCGCGATGAAGACGTGCCCGGCCGAATCGACGATGACGTCAGTGGGGAAGTCGAGACAGTAGACGCAGTTGGCCCCGTAGGAGTGCGACCAGAGCAGCGCGCCGCTGTCCGCGTCGAGTTTGACGCTGTAGAAGTTGTCGTTGGAGTTGGAGCGGTCGGTGTCGGGATCGACGCTGCCGGTAACGTAGACGCCGCCGACGCCGTCGATGGCCAGACCGCGGGCTGAGTTGTGATTGAGAATCCCCTCCGAGGACTGCCAGAGGACCATCCCGTCGCCGCCGCGCACACGGATGGTCCCGTAGCGGTTGAAGCCGGTGATGATGGAAGCGCCGGTGACGAAGAGGTCGCCGGAGTCGTCGAGGAGCATCTCGAGGGGGTAGTCGCCGCCGTTGCCGCCCCAGCGCGTCTCCCAGAGGTTCAGGCCGCTGGCCGGGTTCAACTTGAGGATGACATAGTCGGGCTGGAGGCTGCCCATGACGCCGTGGAGGAGCGCGATGACATCTCCCGCCTGATCGACGAGAATCTGAAGCGCGTTGTCCAGTGAATAGGGGGCCTCGGCCGGACCGTCCCACACGCGCTTCCACTGGAACGCGCCCGCTGCGTTGAACTTGAGAATCATCGCGTCGGGGCCGTCGCCGACCGTTCCGCCGGCGAGATAGACGCTGCCCGCCGCATCCACAGCGACCGAGCCGGCATGCTCGGACAGCCCCGGCCCGCTGCTGTACTGGACAGTGTTGAGGAGGTTGCCCGTCGCGGCGTCATACTTGAGAAGCAGGACATTGGCGTAGGAGCCGGGTCCGGGCGTGTTGCCGCAGACGTAGAGCACGCCGCCGGGCCCGAGCGCAATGCCGCGCGCCTGGTCGTGCCAGTTGCCCGGTCCGTTGAAGGAGCGCTGCCAGATTGGCGAGCCGTCGGCGCGGTAGGCGGCGGTGATGATGTCGGTATTCGAGGAGGAGCCGTGAATGCCGGTGATGTAGGTCACGCCGGCGCTGTCGATCACCATGTGCTTGAGCCCGGCCGTCAGCGACGTGCCGACGGGCAGGCGGCTGATCCACTCGGGCGAGAGTTGGGCGTGAAGCAGACTGCCCGCTCCGAGCAGGATGGCCGCGGCGCTTCCAAAAGTCAGACCATGCTTCGAGTTCCTGAGCATGTCACTCCTCCTTGGCTGAAGATGAGTCCGACCGCGCCATGGCGGAGTCGGTCTGGTTCCATGATGATCAAAGGTGCAAGGTTCGTTCCAGATTGCCTGCGGCCGCTGGAATGCACTCTTTTCAGGGTCGATTCCCTGATCCGACCCTCTTGCACTGTCCGCAGGCGGGTCGGCGACGTGAAGGTCTGCGCAACCTGCAGGGTGGGCGGGCCATCTCGCTGTGACATCAGGCCAAAGATTTGGCCACCGGCCACGCTGCGGCGCGGATGCGCCGGGGGACTACGCTTTGCCCATGCGCCGACCAGTTGGGGTTCACCATTGACCAGCGTGCATCGTCCATCCCGTTCGAGACCGGCCGGCGATGCGTCCATCGATCTCGCCGGCGCCTGGCACATTCGTCCCGATCCCGGCAACGTCGGGCTGGCCGAGACGTGGTGGAATGAGCCGCTGCGCGAGCCGCCCTGGCGCGTCGTTGATGTGCCGGGAGCCTGGCAGCGCGACCTCGGCGTCGAGTTTCACACCGTCGCGTGGTATCGCCGGCGGATCGTCATTCCCGAGGACTGGCGCTGGAGCCGCACGCTCGTGCACTTCGAGGCCTTCGCGACGGAAGCGGCGGTGTGGGTCAACGGCGTGCATGTCGGCTCGCACTGCGGCGACTATGTCCCTTTCGAGTTCGATCTTTCCGAGCACGTCGCGCCCGGCAGCGCGATCGACCTCGTCATCCGCGTCGATGAAATGCCCGGCCACATCACCAAGGGCTTTCACGACATGCTCAGCCTCCACCACGGCGGCCTCTGGCAGCCGCTGCGACTCCTCGGCTGCGGCGGTCTGCACGCGCGACCGGACGGCATCGCCATCGTCGCCGACGCCGCGACGGGCGAAGTGCGCGTGGAGATCGAACTCGATGAAGGGGCGAAGGAACCCGGAGCATGGGCGTCTCGCCCGTCGGA
>JBDIVQ010000110.1:0-12778 GCA_039794345.1 Phycisphaerae bacterium
CCGGCCTTGGTGCCGACGCCGGACATGCCGAAACCGCCGAAGGGCTGGCGACCCACCAGTGCCGCCGTGCAACCGCGGTTGAGATAGAGGTTGCCGACGCGGAACTCGGCCCGCGCCTTTTCGATGTGGCTGGGCTTGCGGCTGAAGACGCCGCCCGTCAACTTGTAGTGCGATGAGTTGGCGATCTCCAGCGCTTCATCGAACGACTTCACCTTGATGACCGAGAGCACCGGGCCGAAGATTTCCTCGCGCGCGATCCGGGCCGTCGGCGGCACATCAATGAAGATGTGCGGAGGGACGTAGTGCCGCCCCGGAGCGAGTTGATCCGCCGGAGGCAGGTCCATCGCCAGGCCCACCTTCGCCTCCTGTTTGCCGATCTCGATGTACTTCATGATCGACTTGTACGCCGGCTCGTCGATGACCGGGCCGAGATCGACGCTCGGGTCAAGCGGGTTGCCGATCTTGAGCGCACGGGTCGCTTCGACGAGTCGCTCGACAAAGAGGTCGTAGTTGGTCTCCACAACGATCGCCCGCGAGCAGGCGGAGCACTTCTGCCCCTGATAGCCGAAGGCGCTGTAGCGCACGCCGAGCACGGCCTCATCGAGGTCGGCGGAGGCGTCGATGATGATGGCGTTCTTGCCGCCCATCTCGCAGACGACCTTCTTGACGTGCCCCTGTCCTTCGGGCACCTGGCCCGCGGCGTTGACGATGTCCAGGCCAACTTCCATCGAACCGGTGAAGGCGATGAGGGCGACGCGCCGGTCGCGCACGAGTTTGGCGCCGACGGTGCGGCCGGGCCCGGCCATGAAGTGCAGGACGTCCTTCGGGCAGCCCGCTTGCAGCATGATGTCGAAGAAGACCTTGGCGATGCCCAGCGTCGGGCCGGCGGGCTTGATGAGCGTCGGGTTGCCGCACACCACGGCCGCGGTGGTCATGCCGGTGAGGATGGCGAGGGGGAAGTTCCACGGGCTGATGACGACCGCCACGCCGCGGGGCTGGTAGACAACCTGGTCGAGTTCGCCCACGAAGCGCCCGAGGCGCTGGTGCTCGAAGAGGGCCACGGCCATGCGCGCGTAGTACTCGCAGAAGTCGATCGCTTCGCAGACGTCGCCGTCGGCCTCGCGCCAGGTCTTGCCGGCTTCGCGGATCATGATGCCGGCGAGTTCATCGCGGCGCCTGCGCATGAGGGCGGCGGCGCGGCAGAGGACGTTGGCGCGCTCCCTGATGGGCGTGGTGCGCCAGCGCGGCAGGGCCGCGTGGGCCGCGGCGAGGGCGCGCTCGGCGTCTTCTTCGGTCCGGTCAGCCTTGACGACGGGAACGACCGCCGCATCGACGGCCCGCTTGAACGCCTCGCGCACCGACTTGATCGAGAAGTCGCGCGGCGGATCAGTGAAGAAGGGCCGGCCGTCGCCGACTCCCTCGATCGCCGGCGTCAGCGCGTGCCGTTCAGGCAGAGAGTTGAACGCCTCGACGCCGGGGTCGGGGCCGGTCGATTTCGTGCGCGGATTGGCCAGGAGGGTGTCGGTCGAGGCGTTGTCGGCGAAGCCCGCCTTGAGCCAGGATTCGTTGCTGGTGTTTTCGAGGAGGCGCCGGACGAGATACGCCATGCCCGGCAGCATTTCTCCCACCGGGACGTATTCGCGGAGGCGCAGGCCGCTCTCGACGGCGGCGTGCTTGAGTTGATCGCCCATGCCATGGAGCATCTGGAGTTCGATCGCGCTCTCCGGCAGGCCGAGGCTGCGGACGAGCGCCAGGCTGTGGGCGATGGAGCGGACGTTGTGCGAGCCGAGGGCAAGTTTGGCGCCGCCCTCGCCCTTGCTACGCGGCATGTTTTCGATGAACAGGCCGGCCATCGTCTCGAAGCACGCATCGGTGTCGCTCTTGCGCGACCAGACGGGCACGGGCCAGGCTTTCTGCTCGGCGAGGATGGTCTCGTAATCCCAGTACGCGCCCTTGACGAGGCGCACCGTCACCTGCCGACCCGTGCGCTTCGACCAGTCGATGATGCGGCGGGCGTCATCGGGTCCGGAGCGCAGATAAGCCTGCATCGCCAGCCCCGCCTCGAAGTCGAACTTCTCGCAGCAGGCCATGAAGAGGTCGAGCGTGAGGTCCTTGAGCGCGAACTGCTCCATGTCGAAGTTGATGAAGACGCCGCGCTTCTTTGCCGCGACGAGGATGGGTTCGAGTCGATCGATGAGCGCCCGGATGCTGCCTTCCGCGTTGATTGGATCGGTCATCGAGTAGAGGCTGGAGATCTTGATGGAGACGTTGACGCGCGGGATCGGGCCGAGGTGGTCGGACTCGAGTTTCGGATTCGCCTTCCACGAGGCGACTTCGGCGCTGAGGTTCTCGACGAGGTCGAGGTACTTCGCCTGGTAGGCGAGTGCTTCGGACTCGGAGACGCACGCCTCGCCGAGGAGATCGACGGAGAAGCCGACGCCGCGGTCCCAGAGTTTGCGCAGGCCGGGCAGGGCGCTGGCGGCGTCGGTCCCGGCGATGAACTTGTTGGCCATGCCGGTGATCTGCTTGGTCACCGTCGAGGTGAGCAGCCCCTTGGCCATACCACCCGCCTTGAGGCCCAGCGCGATCGCGCTGGGAACCGTCACGCCCGGCTGGGTGAGGTAGTCCACGAGGTGGTCGTGCACCTGCTCGCTCGACTTGAGCATCGGGAAAGCGTCAACGAAGCGGAAGAGCTGCACCTTGAAGTTCGGATCCTTCATGGACCATTCCATGAGGCTGTCGGACCAGAACTGGGCGCTGAGCACGCCGGCTTTCTGGCTGCGGGCGCGCTCCAGGAACTCGCGGCCGATCGTCTGGATCTGCGCTTCGAGATTGCGGTCGAGGCCGGCGTGAGAGGCGGCGATGGGGGCGGCGCCGTCCCGCGAGGCGGGCACGGCGACGGGGGCGGTGCGGGGCTTGTTGCGCGAGAAGATGGCCATGCGACCATCATAGCAGAAACGGCCGCGATTAACGGGCAAAGCCCGGGCATGGCCTTGCCCGGGCTTTCAAGTGGAGTGGATGAGGATCGAACTCACAACCTCTACATTGCGAACGTAGCGCTCTCCCAATTGAGCTACCACCCCGTGTCGCGGGCGGCCTCGCGGCCGCGTCTGCTTCTACTGTAATCCCCATGCCCGGCGAGGGCAACACTTTGCCCGTCTCAGCGCGAACCGGCGGAATGCCTCCGCGGTAATGGATTCCATCGGCAGGCGCCTCCGGCAAATGCAGTGGATTACCCGACCGCGGCAGGGACAATCTCGCCATGATTCAGACGCAGACGACGGGCTTGAGGTTCGCGCCAACTGTTCTACTCGCCATCCTGCTCGCCGCCCTGGCGGGTCTGGGGGGTCCGGCGGGTTGCGGCCGGCGCTCCGCGTCACCACCGGCCGGCGACGGGGTGGTGGTGACGATCTTCCCGCTCTACGACCTCGTCCGGCAGGTGGCTGGTCCGGATATCCAAGTCACGCTCCTCGTGCCGCCGGGGGTGAGCGAGCACGGGTACAGCCCCTCGCCCGCGGACGTGAAGGCCCTAAACGCCGCGGCGGTCCTCGTCGCCAACGGCGTGCTGGATGACTGGATCGCCGAACCCCACTTGCAGCGCGCCTCCCGCGGCCAGAGACTCATCCACTTCTTGGCGCTCCTCGGGCACGACCTCGGCCCCTTCGCCGGCGAGGACGACGATCACGATCACGACCATGCGGCGGAGGAAGACGCTCACGCCCATGCCCACGCCGGCCCCAATCCGCACGTCTGGCTCGTTCCCGCGAATGCCTCAAAACTCGTCCGCGCCGTCGCGGAGCAACTCGCCGCCCTCTATCCCGACCGCGCCGAGGCCATCCGCGGGCGCGAGGAGGCGGTGCAGCAGCAACTCGCCGAACTCGCCGTCGAGTATGAACTGGCGCTCGAGCCGATCGCGGACCGTCGGCTCATCACCTACCACGACGCGTTCGACGTGCTCGCGGAGGCGTACGGGCTTGAGGTGGTGGCGACGGTGATGAACATGGAGACGCACGACGTGACGCCGCGGCGCCTCCAGGAAGTTCGGCGGCACATCGAGCAGGGCGGCGTGCGGGCCGTCTTCATCGAGCCGCAATACTCCTCCACTGCGGCCGAGAGCCTCTCCAGCCTCGTGACGCTCCGGCTGCTCGATCCGCTCGGCGATCCGAATCGGGCGGGGTACGAGACGTATGATGCGCTCATGCGGTCCAACCTCGACAACCTCGTGAAGGGCCTGCGCGAGAACGTCCGCGCGGAAGGAAGCGGTGGCTGAGAAGCACTGCTGTCATCAGGATCACGAGAGCGAACTGGCGCAGCACCACAGCGGCGACGCCGTCTGCGTTGATCACGTCTCCTTCTCCTACGTCGCCGGCGTGCGCATCCTCGAGTCCGTGACGATGCACATTCCCCGCGGGACGCGGCTGGGGATCGTCGGCCCCAACGGCGGTGGCAAGTCCACGCTGCTCAAACTCATCCTCGGGCTGCTTCGGCCGGGCGAGGGGCGCATCAGCGTCTTCGGCCGCTCACCCCTTCAGGCCTGTCGATTGAGCATGATCGGCTACGTCCCCCAGCGTCACGACGTTGAGATCGCTTTTCCGCTCAGCGTCGCGCAGGTCGTCCGGCAGGGGATCGTCGGGCGCACGGGCATGTTCCGCCGCGCTTCGGCGGAGGATCGGCGGGCGGCGGGGGAGGCGATGGAGCAGGTCGGCATCGCGGATCTGGCCGCCAAGCCCGTCGGCGACCTCTCCGGCGGGCAGCAGCAGCGGGTCTTTCTCGCCCGCGCCCTCGCGGCGCGTCCGAGGCTGCTGGTCCTCGATGAACCGCTCGTGGGCATCGACGAGGTCGGCCAGGCGAAGTTCGCCCAACTCATGGACGCCGTGCATCGCACCTATGACCTCACCGTGCTCATCGTCAGCCACGACCTCCGGGCCATCGTCGCCGGGTGTGATCAGGTCGCGTGTCTGAATCGGCGACTGCACTTCCACGACGCGCCGGCGGGGCTGACGCGCGAGGTGCTCGCCGAAGTCTTCAACCACAACCTCGCGGGGTTGGCGCTGCAGGGTGAAGGGCCATGACGATCCGCGACGCGTTCGGCCCGGACTTCCTTCCGCCGCTGCTCGCGGGCATCGCGCTCACCGCTGCGTGCGCGCTGCTCAGCGTGGCGATCGTGCTCAAGCGCCTCGCCTTCATCGGGCAGGGGATCACGCACGCGGGCTTCGGCGGCGTCGGGCTGGCGGCCTTCCTCGCCGCCAGCGGCTGGTGGCGCGACCTGACCATCTTCCTCTTCTGCATCGGCACCGCGATCGTCATCGCCCTGCTCGGCCGCAGCCGCAAAGTCATGATCGACACCGCCATCGGCATTCTGCTCGTTGCGGCGATGGGGGTGGGCTTTCTGCTCGACCAGATGCGCATCCACCTGCGCGGGCAGGAGTGGTACGCCGCGCTCACCGGCGGTCGCGCGGCGCCGCCCACGCAGTGGGACGCGGTGCTCTTCGGCAACATCCTGTACGTGCGCGGCGAGGACGTCTGGCTCGCCCTCGGCTGCGCGGCGCTCGTCGCGGTTGTTCTGGCGCTGCTCTACAAGGAAATGGTCTTCTTCGCCTTCGATGAGACGGTCAGCCGCGTCTTCGGCGTGCGCACCGGCCTGCTGCACTACCTGCTGCTGATCATGATCGCGGCGATCATCGTGCTGTGCATGAAACTCCTCGGCCTGATCCTCGTCAACGCCCTGCTCATCATTCCCGGCGCGGCGGCGCTGCTCGTGAGCCGGCGCCTCTCGTGGGTGCTCGTCGGCAGCGTGGTTCTTGGGGAGGTCGGGATGGTGGGGGGCTACCTCGCGGCCTTCGGCGTCTGGGGAGGACGCCTGCCCGTCGGGCCCATTGTGGTCCTCATTCTCGCCCTGCTCTTCGCGGGCGCCGTCGGGTGGAACCGGCTGCGTTCCGCCCGCGCGTGACTACGATCCGCCAGCCGCGCCGCTGCCGACCAAGGGAGACGCTTGTCGTGAAGGCCGAAAAACTGCTCGCCGAACTCAACCGTCTGCGCCACGATCTCGAGGCCGATCCCACGGACATCGAGTGGGTCACGCTGCATCACGCCTTCTGCTTTATCAGTTACCGCATGGGCGAGTTTCAGGCGTATCTCGATGAGCAGGTCCGCCTGGGCAATCTGAGCGATCAGATCGAGGATTGACGGGCGAGGCGCCAGCATCCTCCGGGCGTCAGCCGCAGTCGGGGGTCTGGTAAACCAGGCAATTCCCGGTCGCCGAAAAAAGTGGCCCCGGAAGGTCTCGATTCGGCGGATTTCTCTTGACGACTGCCATTTCTCGACGATACTCTTGAGCATCGGGATGCGCGGATTCCAGAGCGCCGGAGAACCCGGCAGCCGCGGAACGAGCGAGTCCCGACGAGCGTCGCCTGCGGCTCCGCGGAGCCCGGATGCGACGGGCGTTGTGCCCCGTGCGACGGCGCGGGGAAGTCAAGGCCGGCGTGCTCCGCCGAGGGTCGAGAGCACGACCGGGAGGCCCGTTTCTGAAAGCGAGGTGATCCAGTGACGTACCTGAATGACTGTATCAAGGGGCTGCACAACTAGCGCAGTTCCGACGGGTTCTGCGCCAGGTGCAGCCCGTGAACGTGCAGCCTTGATACAACGATCAATATGCACACAGGCTCGGCGGCGAAAGCCGCCGAGCCTGTTTTTTGGGGCCTCGGCACATTCCCTACTTTTTCTTCGATTCGGGGCTTGACTTTACTGGCTGGATTGAGTAGGGTCGGCTGTAGGGTATTCGCCCGAGGGCCCGAGGGCCTGAGGGCCTGAGGCATGAGGCTGTCGCTGGTTGCCTTTGCATTGCTCGGGACCGGGCACTTCTGCGGCAGGTTGCTGGTCGGGGAGCAGCATGCGCCGCCGGCGGAGGCAGCAGAAATTCTCTCGGTCTCGTGGTATACCCGGACTTTACCCACAACCGATGCAACGGTGCTTGCCGCCGAACCTCCGCCACAGATTTCGCAGAGCGCATTGAGCGACCTGACCGGAGATGAGCAGGCGGCGATCAGTCGCGCGCGGCGCAACGGGTCCATGCTTCAGGGCCTCGTCTGGTATCATTCCCCTACTGCTTTTGCGGCTGCGTACATGGATCCATCCTCCGGGGCCGTGTCGGAGCATTGGGCAGGACTGCCTGAAATGGGGCTGCCCCGGTTTCCGCTGGGAAGTGCGACTTGCGGGCGCATGGAAGACTTCGCGTGGGATAGCGAATCGGGAAATCTCCAAGTACACCGTAATCTGAAACAACTTCCACCCGCGCTGGCGTGGCGGCTACGGCAGATTGAGTTCTTGATCGCAGTCGACCTATCACCTCATGACGCCTTCACCGCATATGTGGAACAATCGAGCATTGATGGCGCGATCGAAAGAACTGAGCAAGAGAGTGGCATGGAGTTGGTTTGGCGAAGTGCTGACGAGTCTATTTCCATCGTCTTTCGCCTGTCACATCACGAATCGCGCCATGCGGAAGCGCATCAGTACTCCTGGACCATGATCGCCAACGATTCAACGCGTCGTTTGGGGACCATCACAGTTGCGAACATCCAACGTCCAGCAGCAGTGGCACTTGCCCTCCCTGCCGATCCGAGTGGCGTTGCGGACGTTTACCAGGGGATGGTCAGAATGTCCGTGAGTGCCGGTCTTTCGACCGAAACGTGGGGTTCAAGGGAGCCCGCTCTGACGTTCGTCCGAAGAGCATTGGGCGTCGGCGTGTTTGTTGCAGCCCTCTGCCTTCTTCTCCATCGAAAGGGTCAATCATGATCGCTCATTCGAATCACGGCAGGTCAGTCTTCTCGCCTTCGGGATCGATTCTCGCAGGAGTCTGAGCATTCGGGCGGTGCTGGCTGCGAGCACCGTGATGCTCGGTCAGTCGGCGCCGATGGGTGGTGGTGCAACATGCTACCACATGCGAAACACGGGCGAATGCGGATCCAATGGCACGAGCCAGAGCTTTCTGGAATGTCCGCAGGAGACCTGCATCGCGTGGTACGACGTGGCAGGTGAAATCTACGAGTGCGTGCAGTGCCAAGGTCCGGACGGTTGGTACTGCTCCAACAACGGCCAGGTCACGCATACTCGCTACACAGCGTATTGCGTCGTTCCCGGCGGAACCTGTGCGTACAGTTCACAAGTGCTCCAGACGTGCATCTCGGCCATCGCGAGCAGCGAGTGCAACTGTCCGCCTCCCCCGTGATTTCACGTTTGCCCCGAGCGTGGCGAAAGGGAGGCAACCCAATGAACAAGGCCTGGTGATCAAATGCTCGAAAGAGTGAGCATGGTTCTGAGGCTACCTGTGGCCGTCCTTTTTCTGGTGGCGGGCGCGTCGAAGTGGTGGTCCGCCGATGACCTGCCGCGCGTCCTTCTTTCAGCCGGCTTCTCCGCATGGCTGGCCGATGCAGTCGCGTGGCTGCTGCCGCCCCTTGAGGCCGCAATCGGTGTGAGTCTCCTGCTCGACCAGCGGGCTCGCGCAAGGTCGCATGTGCTCGCCGTCTGTGCGCTCCTGGTCTTCTCGGGGTTTCTGGTCTGGCTCCACGTCACAGGCCGGAACAGCGGTTGCGGATGTTTCGGTCGGCTCGGGCTTGGTTCTGATTCCGCCATGTGGTCCGTCGCCAGAAACCTTCTCCTGGCCTTGCTTGCGGCGGCGTCCTTCGTTGTTGGTCGCCGTGCAGATCCGGACCAGCAGAGCGAGGGGAAGCGCGTATGAAGCAGCGTACTTCATCAGATTTCGGGCGTCGTTGCGGGGTTTCACGGCTGTGGCGCGCCATCGTCGCCGTCATTTTCACTTCAGTCGCGGCGGCGACCGGCTTCGCACAACAGGTTGATGCAGTCGCCGTGCGCCACCCCGTCATTACCGATGAAGAGATGGGGCACCTCATCCAGGCGCTCGACCTGAATGAGTTTCAGATGGCCGTTGTTGAGGGCATTGTCGGCACGATGCGCCAATGGCAACGAGAAATGGATGCAGAGTACCGCAGTCGCCTCAAGGCGGATTCGGAATTCCAGAAGAAGGTGCAGGCTCGAATAGAGCGAGCAAAGAAAGCGGGTGATCTGCATGGTCGCGGCTGGCTGCCGGATGAAGCGGCTGTCAGGAATGAGTTCACCGAATGGTATGACGGGTTGCTCGCCGCCGCACGTCAGAAGTCGCAGAACGTGCTCGACGAGATTGGCGCCATCCTTGACGATCGGCAGCGACCTGCGTGGGAGGAGTTCCTGCGGGATTGGCGCAGGGCGCGAACGCTGGCGCCCGGGGCCGCCTTCGCGGCCGAGCGCGTTGATCTCAAGGCCCTGGTCATGGAGGACGTGGATTTGGCCGACGACGTGCGGCTCTCGCTGACGCCGCTGCTGTCGGAGTACGCGCGGACCATCGACCCCCTGCTCACGCGGCGGAATGAATTGCTGCGGGAGGAGCACGTGCTTCGTCGCCGTCCGCCTTCGCCGGAGTTTGAAGAACTGGCGGTTCGATTGCGGGCCGGCGAGATCTCGATCGAAGAGTACTCAACCGCGTGGAAGGCGCTGGCCGATGCGGAACTCGCTGCGGAACTCGAACGGATGGCCGCGCGATACGCGATTCATGAATCCATCCGTGATGCGACGCTCGCGTTTCACGATGCCATACTCAGGCGACTGCCGGGGGACAGGGTTGAATCAGCCCAAGCGGCTTTCGAGATGGCGGCCTACCCGGACATACGGCGCCCGCTTCCGGCGGACGCCGTCCTCGAACACGCGCTCCAATTGGACGATCTGTCCTCCGACCAGCGTTCGGCCGTGGAGCACGTCCGCAGCATTCAATGGAGCCTTGCTCGCCGCCAGATTGATGTTCAACTCATGAGGCTGAGGGACGAGGAGGAAAGGGCGTGGAAGGACCGACGGCTTGGGCAGGAAGATTCAACAATCATCATGCGACGAGATGATTTGCTTCGACAACGCCAATCCCTTCAGAAGTACATCATCAGTCAAGTGCGGGAGCTTCTCTCGCCGGGACAGCAGGACTCAATGTCATGGCCCGATCAGATTGATCTGTGGTAGACGCGCCAGCCGCGCACGCATGATCGGCTGGTTGGCGGCGAGGACGCATGGCGCAAACCAATGGAGATCTGGATCGATTTCCGTGCCGGGGAGGCCGGCGCCATGGCTTGCCCGCTTGCCCGCTGCTGCGGAGGCAAGCGCCGCGCCACGGGCGCGGCGAGCGATGCTGCCCTGGAGCGATCCGTTGGAGGTGAGATAGCTTCGGGGAAGTTCGGTAGTCCGGGTGGAGCCGACTGGCGGTCCTCGAGGCGAATCACGCGGCGGTTTGAAGCGTGTCGCCCTGTCGCGTTCGACACCGCCGATCAGGCGCGCACATACGTCGCCTGGCACCCCGGCGCTTCGGTGATGCTCACGCGCGCGAGGCGGACGCCCGGGGGCAATGACGCGGCGAGGCGGTCGGCGATGTGGCGGACCACCTGCTCAGCCGAGGGGTTGAGGCGCGTGAAGGGCTCGGTTTCGTTGAGGTTGGCGTTGCGGAACGGGGCGATGATCTCGTCAATCGCGGCTTGCAGGGCGTGGAAGTCGCACAGCAGGCCGTCGGCGTCGAGACGCTCGCCGGCGACGACGACGGTCAGGCGCCAGTCATGGCCGTGCAGCGCCTCGCGCTCGCCGCGCAACATCAGGGCGTGAGCAGCGGAAAAGACGCGCTGAACGCTCAGTTCGTACATCGGGCAATGGTAGCGTGGCCGCCCGCCGCGCCATTTTCCGAATTCGGGCGGATCGCGCTCAACGGACCGGCGTTATCGGCCGATTGAACCCCAGGCGAGGGGCGCGCCCGGCGGACGGATCAACATGCGCGAGATCAGCATTCACAACCTGCACGAAGGGCTCGTCCTTCCGCTCGACCTGTACTCGATCTACGGGATCAAGTTGCTCACGCGGCGGACGGCAATCAGCCGGGCCCTGCTCGATCACCTTTCGACGATTGGTCCGCGCTTCTATCTCGCGGAAAACGCGCGGGCCTTTGCGCCGCTGGCGGTGCTGCGGGAGGTGCGGCCGGAGGATCTCCGCCGCGACGTCGAGACCCGCAACGACCTCGTCGGGCTGGGCGGCCGCATCGCGGTGCGGGCGGGGACGATCCTTGAGCCGCACCATCTCGACGCCCTGGCCGAGGGGGCGTTCGAGGTCGTGGCGGGCGAGCCGGAGCACGTCGCCGCCAACCGGCGCAAACTGGCCGGCGTCATCCTCGAGCGGCGCAAGGCGCAGTGGAAAGGGCTCGACCAGAGCGTGCCGGTGCAGGGAGACGCGCTCGGCCTGGACAAGGTCGATGCCGAAGACTGGCCGTGCCTTGAGGAGATCATCGCCTGGCGCGAAGAACGGGTGGACCTGCTTCGGTTGCAGTATGCGCGGCTGCTCGCCGGGCTGCCGGTGCGCGGGGACGTGCTCGGGCGGCTCGTCAATGACCTCGTCGTGATGCTGCGGCGGAATCCCAGCCGATACGGACAGGTGGCGCTCTCCTGCCCCTGCGCGGCCGACTACCTCCCCGACCATGCCTTCAACACCGCCGCCCTGGCGATTGCGATCGCGGCGCGGCGGCACTGGCCGATCGAGTACGTCCAACTCGCGGGCCTTTCAGGTCTCGTCCACGACGTCGGCATGCTTCTGCTTCCGCAGCGCCTGCGCATCGAGGATGAGAACCTCGATGAGCGGGATCGATCGCGGCTGCGGAGGCACACGGGCTACTCGGTGTCGCTGCTCGACGACGTCGAAGGACTGCCCGAAGGCGTGCTCTGCGCCGCGTATCGCCATCACGAACGCGACAACGGCAAGGGGTATCCCGATGCGCTGCGGGCGAGGGAGATCGGTGATCTGGCGCGGCTGCTGGCCGTGGCCGACATGGCGGCGGCCATGAACGAACCGCGCGCTTTCCGCCCTCAGCCCCTCGCCCACGAGGCGATCCAGACGATGGTGCAGTACGGCGTGGACAACTTCATCCATCGGCCCCTCGTGCGCGCGCTGGTCGAAACGGTCGGGCTCTACCCCATCGGCAGTTACGTCATGCTCTCCACGCAGCGCGCCGCGCAGGTCGTCGGGATGCACTTCCATGCCCCCGACCGGCCGATCGTGCGGCTGTGCGACGAGTCCGGGGTGGCGATGGGGGGCACGATCGATCTGACGCACAACGAACCGTGGGAGCTCTTCGTGCTCGACGGCGCGCCCCCTCCGGCCGTGGCGCCGCGACAGCGCTGCGCGGGCTGAGGCGGGTCGTGCTTCGATCGCGGCTGGCGGCCTATCGTCCGGCGACATGGCGTCCCAGTCTGATTCACCACTGATGCTTTCCGTTTCCGGCGCGAGGGGAATCGTCGGCGCCTCGATGACGCCCTCCGTCGCGGCCGCGCTTGCCGGGGCGTTCGCGGAGGAGTTGCTCTCCGAGGGGGCGGCTGGCGGCGAGATCATCCTCGGGCGCGACGGCCGGCCCTCGGGCGCCGCGCTCGAAGACGCCGTGTGCGCCGCCCTGATGGCGTGCGGCCTGCGGCCGGTGCGGCTGGGCGTGGCGAGCACCCCCACGACTTCGGTGATGGTGGCGCACCGCGGCGCGGCCGGCGGAATCGTCATCACCGCGAGCCACAATCCAGCCGAGTGGAACGGGCTGAAGTTCCTCACGTCCCAGGGCGCCGCTCCGCCGCGCGACCGCGCCCAGCGGATCATCGACCGGTTTCAGCGCGCCGCCGGAGCGGGCGCGAAGCCGCAAGCGGGCGCGAAGCCTCAAGCGGGCGCG
>JBDIVQ010000111.1:0-12767 GCA_039794345.1 Phycisphaerae bacterium
CCCGCGATCAACTCGCCGCGGCTGGCGGGGCGGCGGCGTCCGAGGGCGTTGCTCTTCACGTCCTGATTGAGGTATTCGTCGGGATTCAGGTCGGGGCTGTAGGCGGGCAGCATGAACATCTCGATCAACGCGTTGTTCGCCGCCAGCCATCGCCGCACCTTCGCGGACTTGTGCACCGGATGTCCGTCGACGATGAGGAACACCTTTCGCCCCGCGTGGCGGATCAAGCGCCTGAGGAAGCGGATCATCACCGGGATCGTGAACGACTCGGTGAAGACCATGAACGCCAGCGAACCGCGGTTGGTGATGGCCGACATCATGTTGCATCGGAAGCGCTGACCTGTCCCCGGGATGACCGGCGTGACGCCGCGCTTCGAGTAGCTCGTGCCGGTCTGATGATCGGAGCGCAGCCCCATCTGATCCGCCCAGTGAATCTCGCCATGTTCGGCCTTGGCGCGTCGCGCGATCGCCGGGTACTCCTTGTCCAGCCAGCGCTGCACCGCGACCGGATCGCGTTCGTAGGCGCGACGCAGCGGCTTCTGCGGCGTGAGGTTCCAGTTCGCCAGATATCGCCCGACCGTCGAAAGCGACAGCGTGACGCCAAAGCGCCGCTGCGCCAGCGCGCCCACCGCCTCGCGCGTCCAGAGCGCAAAGGGAAGCTTGAGTTGATCGGGGCATCCCGCGGTGATGGAACGCACCATGCTTGCGGCCTGGTGGGGCGCCAGCAGCCTCGACCCGCCCTTTGGTCCCCGCTTGCGAGCCTTCAACGCCCTGGAGCCGCCCTCCTCGACGGCGTTGATCCAGTTGTGGATCGACTGACGCGAGACCTGAAACGTCCGCGCCGCCTCGGTGATTCCCATCCCTCGCCGCAGGGCGGCCAGAACCTGGCGACGCAGGTCTTCCTGGGCTTCGGGCGGCAGCTTCCGTGCATCGGGCTTGCTCATGCACCATCATACACTCATGGATTCAATAGTCAAATAAATAGTGGCCGGAGTAGTAGTCCATCCGTCAGGTACGGACGGATGAAACGCTCAGAGGTTGGGGATGGGGAGGGGTGGGAGCGAAGTCGTTACACGGGTAGACATCGCACCGGACCATTGCACTGCGGCGTCTCGGTCGACGTTACTCGACTCTGGCGACGATGCTCGTACGGCACGTCGCCAGGTCGAGCAACTGCAGGTGGCCGCCACAAGCGCCGGCGCCCGCGTTTGAGTTGAGTGTGCGCGAACCCTCGGGGCCTGCGCTGCCTTGGAACGCAATCTGAAGTTGGTTCGGACCTAGCCCCAGTACCGTCCCAGCGCAGGGTCGACCATTCGGAATCGCGAATGAGCCCGCGATTCGCGCGAAGAGAAGGGCTACCTGCCCACCGGGTGTAGCGTTGGACCATGAGACTTGGATGGGGCCTCCTGAGGGGCAGGTGGACTCCACGACGAGTTGGAGAGGCAGGACCAATCGCAGTTTCAGGATGAAGGCATCTCTTTCCCGATGGGGCTCGTTGGTGGCAAACTCGAAATCCGTTGAATCCGTAAGCCCACTCAGATAGATGTCTCCGACAGAATCCAGCGCTATCGCCTTGGGGATGTCGTCGTCCGAGCCACCTACGAATGTCATCCAATCAACTTCGCCACGGGGCGACAGTTGGATGATGTACGCGTCCCGCATTCCATGATTCGAGTTGATCTGTCCCTCAATCACCATGGAGGTCGTGCCACCATCCAAGAACGCTGTGCCATCCGACCGCAGCACCACATCTTCGGGGAAGTCGTCGCCGCTTCCACCAGTGTAAGTACTCCATTCAATCGCCCCGGCATCGCTGACCTTCGCCGCGTAGCCATCCCAAGCCCCGTGGTACTCGTTTGTTCTGGCATCAAGATCCGTCGACCGCGTTTGCCCGGTGACCACTGCGTAATCCGACGCATGAACAGCAAGGCCTCGACCTGTGTCCCAGTCGCTCCCGCCCAAGTACACCATCCAATCGACTGAGCCCATTTGGCCTGTCCGAAGAAGAAACCCATCCCTGGCGCCATGGTAACTGTTTACGCTTCCTTGCCAGTCGTTCGATGCAGTCTCCCCGGCGATCCACACTCGATCGGCCTCGTCGAGAGCGATCGCAAGTGCATAGTCATCAAGTCGACCACCATAGTATGTCATAGAGGTGAGTGAACCGTCAGGTTGAATTCGAACCATAAATCCATCCACTTGGCCATGGTTTGCGTTTGTCGCACCTTCAAAATCCTCTGAAAATGTGTAGCCGGCCGTCAGAATACTGTCCGTTCGATCAACTACGACCTCATAGGCCAGTTCATTGCCACTACCGCCGAGGTAGGTCATCCAAGCCAATTGGCCCGTCGTATCGACCTTCAGGGCATAGGCGTCGCCCACGAACATGGTGCCCCGATATGAATTGTTGCGACCTTCAAAGTCGTCCGACTTGGTGCTGCCAACCATCACGGTGTTGTTCGCGCTGTCAATCGCAAGCATACCTCCACGATCATCGCCCGAGCCTCCAAGATACGTCATCCAGAGTAGCGCACCATCTCTGTCTGCCTTTGCCACGTAGACGTCCACAGTGCCACCATGGTGGAAGTTCCCAGCGCCTTCAAAGTCGAATGACCAAGTCTGCCCGCCAACGAGGACATTGCCGTCACTGTCAATTCCAACGCCGAATCCCCATTCGTCTCGCGTCCCTCCCAGGTAATACATCCACTCCACATCCGGATCAATCACTATCGCATGAATGGCATCTACCTCTCCCTGAATCAAGATGCGATACGTCCACGGATCACACACGTCAAAGCGCGCGGCAACCTCACTTCGCGCGCCGTCGATCTCCTGCCACACGACCGGTGCTCGGTCGGCCAGCGTTCCGAATGCCGTGGCGATGTGCAGGTCACCTGCGTCATCGATGCACAGCGACTCAATCCCGTCGTAGGCAATGCGAATCCGTCCATAATCCGCTCCCGGCTGAGCATGGAACTCATACTTGAGTACGCCGTCGTCGCTGCCCATCACGTGCAGGTCGATGCCGTCGTACAGGTTGTGGTACACCACGGCGCCGAAGGATGGCACATCGCTCGCCATGGCGCGCCCCTCACCGCCAACGAAGTAGTTGAAATGCGCCTTCCGCGGTTTGCCGCCTTCGGGCACGACGCGGTACGAGCCTGGAAAGGAAACGGTGAGCGTAAGGTGCTCATACTCGGCTCGATCGCCCAAGGAGTCGCGGTCATCAGGCAGCAGCGCATCGAGATTCGGAGCCAACGCTTCCTCGCCGCCGCGACTCGCGGGGCCAGCCTGTCGCACGAGGTGCATCGTCAGCGCCGACTCGCGGAATGCTACGTCCAGGCCGCACGATCGTAGACCGAAATAGACCTCAGCATCCGACCATTGGCCTTGATTGGGCACGAAGTGCACGCCCCGCAGTGCGAGGGGGAGCACCTCCTGCCTGTCAGGACCGGTGGTTTCCAGCGCCGAAGCGAACGTTGCGGCGCATGAGAGCGCCAGGCAGGAGGCGATCATCCCGAGGGGCTTGAACATCGGTTTTCTCCCATCTCCGCGGCCCCGGCGTTCTGTGCCAGGGGGTGGCGGCGCAGCCTCCGGACATTATAGCCGCGCATCGCGTTCTTGCGGTGGGTCATTTCTCGGGTGGCGGGCTCAGGATGGGCGATTTCCGCTGGCAGCGAACTTCTATCGGACGGTCATGCTCCCATCCGCTCCGTCGTCGTCACCCGCCTGCCGCAGTGCCGACACTCCCGCCGCCTGCGGATCGCACCAAACGGCATCCGCCGGGTGTAGACGACCTCGAAGTGCCCGCACCCGCACTTCGGACATTGAATCCCGCGCGGCTCGGGTTCGCGTTTCGGCCTGGCGGACGTCTCGCTCATCGCCGCCGCCCTCCCTTCAAGTCGGAAAGGCGGATGCGGCGGCGCGGCGTTCGCTACAGGAGCGCGTCGGATGTTCCGGCGGCGGGGATGCGGACATTGGCGACGGGTGTCAGGTCGTCGGCATCGTCCGTCCGCACCGCGACGCGGAAGCCGGGGCGCAGCGAGGCGGCGGCCCACTCACCCGTGGGCGCGAGGGTGATGAGGCCGACCTGGTGGTCTTCGAGGATGTCGCATGAGTCGGCGATGCGTTCGATGGTCTGCTGCGCGGCGGCGGCGGGCGTCGCGCCGGCGCGCATGAGTTCGACGGCGAAGAAGCAGCCGCAGGTTCGCATGAGCAGTTCGCCGGTTCCGGTGGCGACGGCGGCGCCGGCGGCGGGATCGACGTAGAGGCCATGGCCGATGATGGGCGAGTCGCCGACGCGGCCGGGAATCTTGAAGGCCATGCCGCTCGTCGAGCACGCGCCGGCCAGCATGCCGCTCGAATCGATCGCGAGGACGCCGATCGTGTCGTGGGAGCGGTTGTGGGGCAGGGCTTCTTCGGGGGAGAGTCGCTGCCTGTCGTCGTCGTTCGACCGAGAGCTCACGACCGAAGGGCCGACGCCGCGGAGTTCTTCGACGTTGCGCGGCGGCAGCCAGCCGCGGTAGCGCTCGCCCTTGAGTTGGTCGGGGTCGGTGCGCCACTTGTGCCACACTTGGCGCGCCTCATCAGTCAGCAGGTGCACCGGCGTGAAGCCCTGCGCCTGGGCGAAGGCCTCGGCCCCTTCGCCGGCGAGAAGGAGGTGATGCGTCTGCTCCATGACGCGGCGTGCGATGGAGACGGGGTTGCCGTAGCGGCGGACGAAGCAGACGCCGGCGCATCGGCGCGGCGAGAGCATGACGCAGCCGTCGAGGCTGACAACGCCGGAGGCGTCGGGGAGGCCGCCGCGGCCGACGGAGTCGATGGCGGGATTATCCTCGACGGCGATGCAGGCTTGCTCGACGGCGTCGAGGGCGCTGCCGCCGGCGCTGAGGATGGGCCAGGCGGCGGCGTTGGCGACGCGGCCGAAGGACCAGGTCGAGAGGATGATCGGCCGCAGCGGGGCCACTCAGTCGCCCTTGAGGATGAAGATGGCGCGGTTGTCGTCGGCGAAGTACCTGTCGCGCGCGGCGTTGAGGTCGCGTACTTCCATGCGCTCGAGTTTCTGCCGGTAGTTCTGCCAGAAGGCCTCGTCGCCGTAGTGAAAGCGGTAGGCGGTGGCGAAGGCGATGGTGTAGAGGAGCGCGGGGCGCCGGGCGAGTTCATCGATAACGCCGCCGCGAAGGGGGGCGCCGAGTTGCCAGTCGAGCGCGCCGAGGGTGCGTCGGGCGTCGGCCTGGGTGAACTTGCGGCTCTTCTTGATGTGGGCGTCCCACCAGCCGAGGGCCGCGGCGGGTCCGCCGTCCCTCGTGAAGCGCCACATGTGGGGCGTGAGATACGCCGCGCGCGGATCGAGGAGCATGTTGTACTGGAAGTCGAGTCGCGACTCCGCGCCGGGCAGCGTCGCCGCGTAGTGCGTCAGCGTCGTGCCGAGCACAAGAAACGCGGGGTGATCGGGATGCGTGACGGGCGGCGCGAAGAAGGCGGCGGTGCCGTGGTGGCGGCGCGAGGGCAGATCGCTGCTGTCCATGATATCGCGCGTGACGGCGCCGACGGGATGCACCGTGATGGGGAAGTCCGGCCGCTCACCCGACGGCAGCGCCCCGAAGGCGCGATCGACGGTCGCGTCGAGGCCGATGCGGCTGACGTCGCCGGCGAGCACGACCGTCACGTTGCCGCCGATGATTCGCTGCTGCCACTCGCGCTGCACGCGGTCGGGGCTGAGGCGGGCGAGGCGCACCGGGTCGATGCCGCGCGGCGCGCCGGAGTCGTGACGGAAGGCCTTGGCGACGAGCCAGGACATCGGCTTGAGGAGGGGGCGCTCTTCAAAGAGCGCGCTCATCTCCGACTCGATCGCCTTCACCTCGCGCGCCAGGGCCACGTCATCGATGCGCAGCGTCGCGAGGCGCCGGGCGAGACGCTCGACTTCTTCACCCGTGCCGTCGGCCGGAACGATCAGGCCGCAGACGCTCAGCACATCGAGCGAGCGGATGTTCCACCCCTCGGGATAGCGTTCGTCGAGTTGGGCGGTGGTGCGGGTGGACTCGGTCTCATCGGCGCAGGTGATCATGAGCCGGTCGAGGAGGCGCGCCAGGCCGGGCGCATCGACGGGATCGTGCGCCGAACCGACGGCGAATGAGACGAGGATCGCGGCGTGGGTCGCGCCGTCGATGGGCTGCGTGAGTACGCGAACGCCGTTGGGCAGGGTGCGCTGGTGGACGACCTGCGGGGCATCGGGCGCCTGTTCTTTCGGTTCGGCGGGGGGGGGATCGGGCAGGGTCGGCGGCGTCTGAGGATCCTGCCCGGCGCGGGCGGCGGAAACGCTCAGCAGCATCGCCGTGACGGCCGTCGCGGCGGTGAAAAGCAGAGCCGGGCAGCGAGTGAGCATGAAGCCTCCATTGAGCGCGGCGGAACCGAGCAGCGACTGCGGCGGCGGTCGCCCGGGAAGACGCCCGAAAAGGATACGGCCGCCGGACACTGGATGCGAAGGCGCCTCACTTCTGGCGGCAAAGCGGACTACACTGCCGCCGAATGAGCGTTGATCCGGTTCACCTTCTCGCCGAGCGCTTCGTCGAAGCAATCATCGCGGCCCTGGGCAGCGAGTTCGCCGCCGTCGATCCCCTTGTTCGCACCGCGCAGAACCCGCAGTTCGGGGACTTCCAGTCCAACGTCGCCATGGGGCTGGCCAAGCGCCTCGGGCGCAACCCGCGCGAGGTGGCGACGGCGATCGTTCAGATGGCGCGGCTTGCTGATCTCTGCGAGACGCCGGAGATCGCCGGGCCGGGGTTCATCAATCTCCGGCTGCGCGGCGACGCGCTGCCGCGACTGCTCGAGCACCTTGAGGGCGCGTTGACGGGGGCCGGGCACCCCGCGACCGGCTCGCAGACTCGCTCATCGTGGGCGTCGGGTGACGCTCATGATGCCTTATCGCAGGCGCATCCCACGATTCGCAGAGCCTCATCGTGGGCGTCAGGGGATTCGCAGCGCGTTGTGATCGATCTGGTCGGCGTCAACATCGCCAAACAGATGCACGTCGGGCACCTGCGCTCCTCGATCATCGGGGACACGCTCTGCCGCGTGCTGGCGCGCATCGGCGACGAGGTTCTTCCGCAGAACCACCTCGGCGACTGGGGCTTGCAGATCGCGATGGTGATCGCGTCGCTGCGCCGCCGCGGCGTTGATCTCGACCGCCTCAATCTCGATCATCTCGAGGAGGCGTACCGCGACGCGACGCTCGACTGCAAGGCGGACCGCGAGGCGCTCGAAACCGCACGGCGGATCGGGGCCGGCGCCCACCGCATCGCCGAATGGGAAGCGCAGGTCGCCGGCGCCGAGAGCCGTCTTGAAGAAGCCAGGCGCACCCTCGTGCGGCTCCAGCAGGGCGACGCCGAAATCGTCGCGGCGTGGGAGAAGATCACCGCGATCACGATGGCGGCGTGTTACGAAATCTACGACCTGCTCGACCTGACCGTGACGCAGGAGCACAACCGCGGCGAGTCCTTTTATCGAGACCGGCTCGGGCCGGTGGTGGACGAGTTCCTCCGCTCGGGTGTGGCGAAGGAGTCCGACGGGGCGATCGTCGTCGAGATTGAGGGAGATGAGACGCCCCTGCTCATCCGCAAGTCCGACGGCGGATTCCTCTACGCCACGACGGATCTCGCGGCGATCCGGTACCGCGTGCAGGAACTCGGCGCGCAGCGCGTCATCTACGTGGTGGACAACCGGCAGCGGGACCACTTCCGCAAAGTGTTCGAGGCGATCAGGATGATCGGGTGGGACCGCCTGCCCGACGGAAGCCGTGCGGAACTGCGCCACGTCGCCTTCGGGGCCGTGTGCGGAGCCGACGGCAAGCCCCTCAAGACCCGCAGCGGCGACAACATCAGGTTGAAGGACCTCCTGCTCGAAGCCATCGAGCGGGCCGGGGCGATCGTGCGCGAGAAGAATCCTGACCTGCCTGCCGAAGAACAGAGGGACATCGCGCGGTCGGTCGGCATCGGCTCCGTGAAGTACGCCGACCTTTCGACCCACCTCGTGAAGGATTACATCTTTGCGTGGGACCGGATGCTCGCCTTCGAGGGAAATACCGGCGCCTACCTTCAGAACCAGTACGTGAGAATCCGCTCCATCGGACGCAAGGCGCCGGAGGATGTGCGCGTCGATGCGGCGTTTCTCGTCTCAGCCGCGGAGGAGAAGGCGCTGGCGCTGGCGCTGCTGCGTTATCCCGGGACGGTAGCGAGCGTGGCGGAGACGCTCGAACCCCACCGGCTGTGCCAGTATCTTTATGATCTCGCCGGGGCGTTCTCCGTCTTCTACACCCAGTGTCCGGTGCTCCGCGCCGAGACGACGAACCTGCGCGATGCGCGGATCCGGCTGGCGCGCCTCACCGAGCGCATCCTCGCCGACGGCCTGGGCCTGCTGGGCATTCGAACGCTCGAACGGATGTAATCATCATTCACCGCGGAGATCGCTGAGAACGCAGAGAAGAAAGGTTGGATGCGTCCGGAAGCGCGATGATGCACTGCTCAACTCCACGGCCGCTTCGCTGGGTTACGATTGGTGGAATGCCATCGCTCATCTGACTCTATTCGGCGCGCTCTGCAATTTCCGCGGCAAAGGACTTCTCCATGAGGATTCTCGTCGTCGGGCCGCATCCGGATGATCAGGAGATCGGCATGGGCGGGACGATCGCCCGGCTCGTCGAGCAGGAGCACGACGTTCTGCTGCTCGATGTGACGGACGGCGAGCCGACGCCGCACGGATCGCCCGAGGTTCGCGCCGTCGAGGCGGCCAGGGCGGCGGAGATTCTCGGCGTGAAGCGCCGCCTGCTCGGCTTTCCCAACCGCTACGTCGAGAACACGCTGGAACTGCGCCACGCCATCGCCTCGGTCATCCGCGAGCACCAGGCGCAGATTGTCTTTGCGCCTTACTTTGAGGATGCGCATCCCGATCACCTGGCGGTGACGCAGGCAGTGATCGGGGCGCGTTTCGCCGCACGGCTCGTCAAAGTGGATGAGCCGTGGGGGCAGACGGGCGACCCGATCCATCCCAAGTGGCTCTTCTTCTATTACGCCATGCATCTGCGCAAAGTGCACAATCCGACGTTTCTCGTTGACATCAGCGGATACGAAGAGCGCAAGATCGCTTCGATCGAGGCGTATCACAGCCAGTTCGTCCTGCCGGAGAAGAACCGCAAGGTGCTCAAGGGCATCGCGGCGATGGGAACGTACTTCGGATCGCGCCTCGGCGTCGCTGCGGCTGAGCCCTTCTACTCCCAGGAGCCGCTCGGGCTGAACTCGCTCGACGGCCTGGTGATGGAAGGGCATTGAAAGACATTTGCCGCAAAGAGGCACAGAAGGCGCAAGTGGGAGATGAGGCGGCCGGCGGGCAATACATTCCCGATCCCGATCCCGTTCCCGATCCCGCTCAAGGCCATTTGAGCCTTTTGTGGCTCTTTGCGGCCATCGATTTCAACGGTTCACGACTTAAGTTTCGCGATACGGGTGCGGATGGCGGCGGCGTCGAGCATCCCGGTGAAGACTTCTCGCACATTCCCCTGTGCGTCGACGAAGACCAGTGTGGGGATGGCGTTCACGTTGAATCGGCGCTGCAGAGCATTCGGGGCCATCAGTTCGACGCCGACGGCGTGGTCGGACTTGGCCAGATGCGACTTCACAGCCGCCGATCCCTCGCTGTCAATGGAGAGGGCGAGGAGATGCACCGAGCCTTCCAGTTCCTCCGCCATGCCGGCGAAGACCTGGCGCTGCTTGAGACACGGGCCGCACCACGTGGCCCAGAAGTCGAGAATGACGGGTTGACCGATGTATTCGTCGAGTTTCACCACCTGCCCATCAAGGTCCACAGCGCTGAGGCCGGCGATCGACTCCGGCGCCTCGGGAGATGCGGCGCGGCCAAGGACAGTGTCCATCACTTTCGTGCAGTTGGGGCAGAAACCCGTCGTGCCGGCGATGGCGATGTAGCCGACGACGATGGCCGGGATCGCGGCGACTTTGAGAACCGTGGTGAGAATGCCTGCGGACATGGGGATGCTCCGGCCCGGGAGGGGCGAGATGGGAGGTCAAGATGCTCCTCCTACGGTAACGCCGGCGGAACGGTTCGGCCATGACCGGCAATGGAATGCATTCGACCGCAGTATTGCGCCGCGGGAGTCCGATACTGTTGATCGGCGATCGACATGACCTTCATCTGCGTTTCCATCTTCGTTGAGGATATGGTGACGGCCTCGGCTGAGGCCGAAGCGGCGCGAGCCGCGGGGGCCGACCTCATCGAGTGGCGCGTGGACGCCGTGGCGGAAGAGATCGCGCTCATCGAGCGGCTGGTGAAGGACTCGCCCCTTCCCTGCGTCGTCACTTGCCGCAGCCGCGAGGAAGGCGGCGAGTTCGGCGGCGATGAGCAGCAGCGGATCACGCTGCTCGAGCACGTCGGCCTGCACGCCCGGCCGCGCTACCTCGACGTCGAACTCGCATCGTTTGATCGCTCCGCCAACCTGCGCCAGAAAGTGAAACTGGCAATCCGCCATCCTGATCAGTTGCGGGAACTGGACTCGACGCTCATCCTCTCGTGCCATGACTTCAAGGGGCGGCCGGCCGATCTCCTGCGACGCATCGAGCGGATGGCGGGCGAGCCGGCGTGCGGGGTCATTAAGATCGCGTGGATGGCGAGGTCGATCCGCGACAACCTCGAAGCGTTTGATATTCTCCGCGCCCGGCACAAACCGACGATCGCGCTGTGCATGGGGCCGATGGGGCTGATGAGCCGCGTGCTGGCGCCGAAGTTCGGCGGCCTGCTCACCTACGCCTCGCTGCGGCCGACGAGCGCGACGGCGCCGGGGCAGCCGACCGTTGATGAGCTCGTGCAGGGGTATCGCTTCCGCCGCATCGGGCCGGACACGCGGGTTTTCGGCGTCATCGGCTGGCCGGTTGAACACTCGCGCAGCCCCGCGATTCACAACGCGGCGTTTGAGCGGATCGGTTTCGACGGAGTCTACCTTCCGCTGCCGGTGGCGCCGGATGAGGTCGCCTTCCGCACGACGCTCGAAGCGCTGCTCGCGGAAGAGTCGCTGACCTTCCGCGGCGCGAGCGTGACGATCCCCCACAAGACGCATCTGCTCGAGTTCGTGCGGCGGCGCGGCGGGATGGTTGACCAGGCGGCTGAGATTGCCGGCGCCGCCAACACGCTTCTCGTCCACGACGACGGCTCGCTCGAAGCGCGCAACACGGATGTCCCCGGGATTGTCGCGTCAGTCGCGGCGGGGCTGGGAGTGGAGGCGTGCGAACTCAAGGCGCGGCGCATCGGAGTGATCGGCGCCGGCGGCATGGCGCGGGCGGCGGTCGCGGGCTTTGCGCGTCTCGGCTGCACCGTCGTCATTCACCATCGCGACTTCGACAAGGCCCGGCGGCTGGCGGAGGAGTTCGCCGGCAGGGCGGCGGCGTGGAGCAACGGCGCCCGGGTCGTCGCCGCCCGCATTGAAAAGGTCTGCGCCTCCTGCTGCGATGTGCTGATCAACGCGACGCCCGTGGGGATGGCGGGAGGACCCGATCCCGATGGTCTGCCCTTTCCCGCCGAAACTGCGGGAGAAGTCGCCTGGGGCGCGCCCACGCTGGTGGTGGACACGGTGTACGCCCCGGCGCTCACCGCCCTGCTTCGCTTCGCGGCGGCGCGAGGGGCGGCGACGCTCAGCGGGAACGACCTGCTCCTGCGCCAGGCGTTCGGTCAGTTCACGGCGTGGACGGGCGGGGGCCTGACATTCGACGACTTTGCCCGGGCCGCCCGACCGAAGGGATAATCGTGCCGGCGAAGGCCGACCCCGGGCGCGCCAGGTCCGCGGGCGCGTTATCTGCGGCGAGTCACCGGGCATTTCCCGCAAGCCGCCAATAACAGGGTCCGATTGTGCCGATTGGTGTTCCAGCCGATCCCGATTGTCGGCGATCGATCCGGGCGCCGCGTGGGGCGCCGCCGCGAACCATCATGCTGCACCTCGACATCACTCAGGCCCGGCCCGGAATGACGATCGCGATGCCCATCGTGCACGCGCAGCGCCCGGATTGCATCCTCGTGCGGGCGGGCTACCAGATGGATCAGACGACGATCCGGCGCCTGACGGACCTGGGGCAGCGCTCGCTGTGGGTGGAAGCGCCGGGATTTGAGATCATCGATCATCACCTCAGCCCGGCGGTGGAGCGGGCCCGGCGCGAGATGCACCTCTTCGCGGCGCGGGCGCTGACGGACCTGCACGATGACCGGGCGTGGCGCCGCTTCCTCCGCGAGTTCACGGAGTCCTGTTCGAGCATGGCCGAGACGTTCATGGCCGAGCCCAACGCCGCGCTCTTCCTCGAAGAATCGGAGTCGATCGAGTACCGCATGATCGGGCATGCGGCGAACACGGCGTACCTCGCGACGATCATCGGGATGAAGCTCCAGGGCTATCTCGTTCGCCAGCGCAAGCGCCTCAGCGCCAAGCATGCGACGAACATCGTCACGCTGGCGCTCGGGGCGCTGCTGCATGACGTCGGGCTGTCGCGCCTGCCCGAGGCGGTGCTGGCGCGCTGGGAGGAGCAGCACGACGAGTTCGACGCGGCGTGGCAGAAGCATTCGCTTCTGGGACACGAACTGGTGAGCGGGAAGGTCGAGCCCGCCGCCGCCGCGGCCGTGCTCCACCATCACCAGTATTTCGACGGCTCGGGATTCCCGCAGAAGGCGAACTGGGAAGGGCGCAAGTCGGGGCTGCGCGGCGACGCCATCCACGTCTTTGC
>JBDIVQ010000112.1:0-12461 GCA_039794345.1 Phycisphaerae bacterium
TGGGCGCGGTCGGTGGCGTCGGCGAGGCCGCCGGGGCGCAGGCCGTCGCCGATCGAGAAGGACACGTCGTAGCGGCGCATGAGGTCGCAGATGTCATCCCACATGTCGTACATGATGTTCTGGCGGTTGTGGGTGAGCATCCACTTGGCCAGCAGCGAACCGCCGCGCGAAACGATGCCGATGAGGCGCTGTTTGATGAAGGGAAGGTGCTCGCGCAATACGCCGGCGTGGATGGTGAAGTAGTCGACGCCCTGGCGGGCCTGAAACTCGAGCGTGTCGAGGATGGTCTGCTCGTCGAGATCTTCGAGACGCTTGCCGATGATCATCGAATAGATCGGCACCGTGCCGATGGGCACGGTCGAGTTGCGGATGATGGCGTCGCGGCACTCGTCGAGGTTGCCGCCGGTGGAGAGGTCCATGACGGTGTCGGCCCCCCACTTGACGGCCCAGTGGAGTTTCTCGACTTCTTCGCCGGTGCCGGAGGAAACGGGCGAGGCGCCCATGTTGGCGTTGATCTTGGTGCGGCTGGCGCGGCCGATGGCCATGGGGTCGAGCCGGTAGCCCAGGTGCACCTTGTTGGCGGGGATGATCATGCGCCCGGCGGCGACCTCATCGCGCACCTGCTCGGGGCTGAGGTGCCCCTCGCGCTGGGCGACGCGCTGCATCTGCGGGGTGATGACGCCGAGCCGGGCGTACTCGAGTTGCGTGATGGGTGTGAAGCCGCGAGGATACTCGACGATGCGCGTGTCGCCGCGTGCTTCGACGAAGGTGTCGCGATTGACGTCGGCAGTTGCCGGGCGCGGCAGGCGCGCGTCGCTGCCCTCGATCCAGCTGCGCCAGCCTTCGGGAAGGAAGTCCCACGCGGTCTTGTCGGAGGGCGCGGGCATGCCGGGCGTGTCGGGCGAGGCGAAAGCGAGCGGTCCGCCGATGTCGGCGCGCAGCGCGAAAGAGCCAGGCGAGGTGCCCTGCCGATTCGTCGAAGGGTTCGCCGCTCCGTGCAGCGGCAGGTCGAAGAGGCCGGTGCGGCCGTTGCGGCTGGATGCGTTGGTCATGGCGTGCCTTTCGGCTCAAGTGCGGCGCGGCCGGGCCGCGCGGAGGTGGTCAGTCGTCTCCGGGCATGATCTGCGATTCGATCACATCAAAGTCGGGCAGTTGCATCTGCGGGCGCAGGCGGCGGAGCATCCAGATGCACTGGGCGCGGTGGTGCGTGCCGTGCGTGAGCACGTGAATGATGGCGGCGCCGCGCGTGAAGGTGAAGCGTTGGCGGTCGCCCGCCTCTCCGGCAAGTTCGACGGTCATGGAGTCGTTGAAAGCGCCGTCCGCGAGCACGCGCCGGGCGAGTTCGCGGAAGTCCGCGGCGGTTGCGTCGTGAAGTTCAATAAGTTCGTGAACGGTGCGCCGAGCGCCTTCGATGCTCGGCTGGATCGTCTGGCCGCTGATGCGATGGGTCCAGCGGCGCATGGCGCCGATGATGTGGGTCAGCGTGTCGTGCAGGCTGCCGGGGCCCATGTCGAATCGCTTCTCGAACTCGCCCTGGGAGAGATCGCGGCAGAGTGCGAGCATTCGCCGCGTCGCCCAGCGATCGTGTTCGAGGAGGAGTCCAAGTGGTGAGCCGGCGTCGCCTGGCATGGCCGTCGCTTCCCTCCGCAGTTCGCCGCGCCTCGATGGTGTCGGGCGGGCTGGCTGATCAGGTTCCACGGGTGCATCTCAGCGATCGGCACCAGTTGCCGCCGCGCCCCGAGCGTGTGAGGTAATGGTAGCCGCCCCTTGCGCACAATCCGGCCGGACCTCGCGCTACCCTTGACTCAGCATGTCTGTTCCCGATCCATACACGCCAATCCAAGCACCTTTGCTGCCCGCGTTCGCGGCCGTCCTTGCGGGCGGTATGTTGGCGATCGCATCATTCGCGGCGTTCGCCTGCACTCAGCCGCCCGTCGCACCGCCTGCCGGACCTGAAGCCCCCGCGATCGAGCGCGATGAATCGATCCGCCTGCTCATCGTCGCGGCGCCGGAGACGATCGACGGCCTCGACGCGTTCGTCGCCTTCAAACAGCAGCGTCTCGGCTCAGTCGAACTCATCATCCTCGGCGAAGCGATCAGCCAGGGACAGAAGGCCGCGCTCGACTTTCCCGACGAGTACATTGACGACCCCGCACGGCTCAAGCACTGTCTCTACAACAGGTGGAAGCGCGATCGCATCACGCATGTCCTGCTCGTCGGCGATGCGGATGTGCTGCCGGTGCGCTACATGGTCCTTGACCGCATCACGCCCGCGGCGTTCGACTACGCGTTCTATCCGAGCGACCTGTATTACGCCGACCTGGCGCGGCGCGACGGGACTTTCGACGACTGGAACGGCCGCAAGGATGTTTTTCACGGGCGCTACTTCGGCGAGGTGCGCGGCGAGAAGAACAAGGATGATCCGATCAACTTCGACGACGTGGACTACCAGCCCGAGATCGCGCTGGGACGCTGGCCGGTGAGCACGGCCGAGCAGGCGCTGGCGCTCGCCGCCAAGTCGATGCGCTATGAACTCGCCCTCGAAGCGAGGCTCGCCGATGATGCAACGCCGGTTGCGGCGATGATTGCCGTCGGCGGCTGGGTCGATGCACGGCCGAACCTCAACCGCTTTGCGGCACGCCTCGAACCGAAGTGGCGCATTGAGCGTCGCTACTTCCATGACGAGAGCGCCGCCGAAGACGCCCCGCTCCCGCCGGACGAAGCGCAACTCATCACCCTGCTCAACTCGGGCGTCGATCTCATCACCCACGCCGGCCACGGCAACGACAACGTCTGGGAGCAGTGCCTGAGCGTCGCGACGCTTGAGAAGATCGAGCCCCGTGACCGACTGCCGGTCATGTTCTCCGTCGGCTGCTCGACGGCGCGCTTCGCCACGCTGCCGCCGTACGAGCCGTACATCGACATTCACGCCGTCGAGCACGCGGGCACGAACAATGGCGAGGCCTTCACCGGGCCGCCGCCGGCGCCGACCGCATGGGTAACGGGAATGCACAACCGAACCGGCCTCGGCGAGACCTTTGTGCGCCACCCCGATCGCGGCTGCGTCGCCTACATCGGCTGCAACACCGGCAGCCAGCCGTGCGCCCTGACTCTGCTTGAGGGCTTCTGCCTGGAGTTGAGCCGGGTTCGCGAAGGCAGCTCGCCGCCGCGCCTCGGCGACTGCTGGAGCGCCGCGATCGCGCACTACTACGAAGCCGAAAACCTCGCGACCATCAAGCCCGACGCCGGCTGGTACCCCGCGAGCATCTTCTTCCAGGGGATGAAGTTCATGCTGTTTGGGGATCCGACATTGCCGATGGGGCGGTGAGCAGAGCCCACCAAGACGCCTTGACCAGTCCGATGCGCAGACGAGAGCAGAAGCGGTTGCCCCCTGTCAGCCGCGCTTCAGATTCGCCCACATCGTGTAGACGGCGAGCACTTCGACGGTGTTAAGCACCTCTCGCTGCTGCTGCAACGTTCCAGACGCCGACGCGCCGGATGGTAATTGAATCGACCGCGCAAAGGACTCGATGTACTCTCTCAATAAAGGTCGCATCGCCGCGAGGAAGGCGGATCGGTCATCAGTTACATCGCGCGGCAGACGGGGCCGGGGAATGCCCTTGTAGAACTGCTTGTATGTGCGGTTGTAGTCGGCTGCTTCCGAACACAGTCGGCCCACCGCATGGTCGAGTGGGCGATACCCGTTTTCGTCGAGTGCGAGCGGGTCAGCGCCGGCGGCGAGGAGCGCCTCAGCCTTCTCGTCGCCATCGATTTGCCCATCGGCCACGTAGAACAGCAGCGGGCGCGGAGGTCCGCACTCGCCGCCGCAACACCAGTGGCTTGAACCGACGGCGTTCGGATCGGCGCCGAGTTCACAGAGCACCCGCACTTCGATTCCGTACCCGAGGAATACCGCCTTGGCGAGCGGGGTCTCGCCAATGTGGGTTTTCTGTTCGATGTTGACGCCGAGATCCTTGAGGAAGGCAAGCGTGTCTCGGACCGACTTCTCCTCGCTCGCCTCACCGCTCACATCGATCGCGGCATGGAAGGCATTCCAGCCGAGTTCGGTGACGGCGTGGGGATCAGCGCCGGCTTCCACGAGCAATCGCAGCACGCGCAGGTCGCGATCCGACGAACCGACGGCGGA
The DNA here is from genome assembly GCA_039794345.1 of Phycisphaerae bacterium. Taxonomy (GTDB): domain Bacteria; phylum Planctomycetota; class Phycisphaerae; order Phycisphaerales; family UBA5793; genus UBA5793. The sequence goes on from JBDIVQ010000112.1 coordinate 4,148, forward strand.
CATGAAAATCGTAAAGCCGCGATCGCGCGTCACGTTGACATCAGCGCCGGCGGCGATGAGCGCGCGAACTCGTTCGAGGCCGAACTCGCCATCGCTCACAGCGTCTCGCAGCGGCGACCAGCCAAGAAAGTCGCTGTCCACAAGCGAAAGCCCATGATGCATGAGCAACTTCACGACTTCGAGCGAAGAGGCGTAGTACATCGCCGTTCGTTTGCTGCTATCGCGAACATCGACTGCTGCGCCTCGCTCGATCAGCAGGCGGACGCACTGGGCCGAGCCGCTGCTCGCCGCCTGAAAGAGAGGAACCTCGAAGTGGGATGGCGCGTCGGGCGAGGTTTCATACCCCGAACCGACGTTTTCGGCGACGGAGCGAAACTCCTCCGGCATGCCCATCGCCTCCAACTGCGACATGAGGGTTGCTTGGTGGCCTTGCATCTGCTCGATAATCCGACGATGCTCTTCGGCCGCCGCGTCGGCATCCCACACGGGATTTACCGGAAGCCCCCGATCGAGCAACACGCGCAGCCGATCGGCGTCGCCCGTCTGGGCGACGGTGGCGACGAGGCGCGCTGCTGCTCGACCCGTGAGGGGAACGGGAGCGCCGGCGTCGAGAAGCGCCGCAAGGCGCGCCGCGTCACCGCCTGGCTTGTTGTACCACTCCTGCAGGCAGCACGCGTAGGCAGCGGCAGACTCGCCGTGTCGAAGCAGCGCCGGATCAGCACCCAGCGTGAGAAGGAGGCGCACCGTTTCCACCGTCGCGCCATCGCCCGATGCGGCGGCGGTCATGAGCGGCGTACGATCCCGGTAGCGCTCGTTCGGATCGCTTCCTTCTGCAATGAGGCGCTGAATCTCGCCATCTTCGCCGCGACGCGCTGCACGGTGAATCGCAGGCTCCTCGCGTTCGTTCTCTGGCGTTTCCTCACGCAGAGGGTCCGTGCTCTCACTCATCCCTGGACCCTTCAACGAATGGGTCAGTCCGACAGGCATCGCTGCGCCGCAGGAACTACCGACAGGTCAGCCACGCTTGCGCGTGAGGCCGGTCGGAGGACTCCCGGACGCCGGCGCGTTCAAGCGCCCTTGCCGCGGCTCTTGCGCGCTGTTGTCTTCCTGCCGTTGCGGCGGGCCTTGGTGATGCACTCGACGGCGTCGAAGTCCTTGCACCCCGTCTCGCCGTGGTCGATCTCCACCTTGCCGATGCGGCTGGCGGTGTTCAGCGCCCGGTCATAGAAGTCGTCGCGGAACGAGCCGATCGCGATCAGCGCGTGGTTCATCCCTTCGCGCGCGCGGTTGGCGGAGGAGTGAATCTCGCGCTCGATCTGGTTGATCGCGGCGTCGATGAGGGCGGGGAAGATGGACACGCCTTCCTTGAGTGCGGCGGAGATGATCCCGAAGCCACAACGCCGCTCGAACTCGCGCTTCGAGCGCGTCCAGCGGTCAATGCGGCTGGTCGCCTGCGGGCTGCGGGCCACCAGAGCCGAAAAGGCGTCGGCGAGGACGTAGTTGTCCACCTGCCGCACCCACTGGTCGAGTTCGCTGGCGGTGAGGGCCGCGGGATCGGCGACCATCGTGGCGAGCATGCGGGCGTCATGGTTGCCGGTGGCCCAGAGTTGGCGGGCGAGGTTGTGGTCGATCTTGATCCGCCTGGCCATCGCGCGCAGCGAGGCGGAACCGACGCCAAAGAACGTCCCCTTCACCCCGTGCCGGGCATAGACCTTGCGGTTCTGAGCCGTGCCGGCCTTCTGGAGTTCGGCCATGGTCTTCTTGAAGATGGGCGAGGAGGGGGCGGCCGGCGTGGAGCCGGAGTGCAGCGGCCCGCTGGAACCGTTGCGTACGGCTGCAGGCTTGGGCTCGATGCTTGCCGCCGCTGCGGCTCGGCCGGGGGTCACAGCCGCACTCGATACGGGCTTGGTTCGGGTTCTGCTTCGCGCCATCATGAATGGGCCTCTCATCTCCGTCGAACGTCCCAGACTGCGCCGGAGCGGGAATGCAAGTCGATGGCGGCCGTGCCGATCCGCTGCGGCGATTATGCAGGCCCGCATCCACCGGCCGTCCACACCACCGAATCGGGTGTGGGCGGCTCCCGCGGACCAGCCGGCTCTAAGTGTAGGAGCCTCGCGGGCGCAGACGAGAGAGCCCGCCGGCTGAATCCTCCGAAAGCCCGCCCGTCAGGCGAAGATCGACCCCAGCCCGAGCGCCCGGCGCAGATCCGTGATCTGCCCGCAATGCGTGCCGTTGTGGAAGACCATCCGCAGAACGAGCGATTCGAGAGTCGTCTCCGAGGCTCCCCACTTCACTCGCTCGTCGAGTCGGCTTTCCGGGGCCTGGCGCGCGGCCTGGGCCAGCCGATCGCACGCGGCATCGAAGATGGCGACGCAGCGGGCGAGGCTCGGCCAGGCCCGCGGTTCGTCCTTCGGCTGCGAGCCAAAGGCGATCGACTCCGTGCCAAAGCGATTCGCGTCGCCGCGGCCGGCTTTGGGGATGAACTGGGTTTCAGGCAGGGGCCGGCCGTCGAGTTTCTCCGCCGCCCGGTGCATCGTCAGGGCGCAATGCCCGAGGCACCACGCGACGTGGTTGGGCAGACCCGGCGCCTGTCGCGTGTGGTCGGCGTCGGTGAAGCCGTTGACATACCGCGCAAAGAGCCCCCTGGACTCGACGACGGCGCGGGCGAGAAGTTCACCGCGATCCATGAAAGCCACCTCCTTTCGAGAGCGGCGTGGGAGTTTCACCCCATTCGCGCCGCGAACCGCAACACCGCGCTGCACCGACCACTATCATTGCGCACCGAATGGGCGCCGACGACTCAGGGGTGAAGGCTCAGCCCGGAAAGGACGACTCATGCCCGCCAGAAACCGGTCCGACAACGGGACGATCATCGACCTCCTCATCCGATCATACAACGCCGAACTCGAGACGGTCATGAACTACATCGCCAACGCCGTCAATCTCGACGGGATCAGGGCGGAGCACATCAAGAAGTCCCTCGACGCCGACGTGGCCGAGGAACTCGGCCACGCGCGGCAACTGGCGGCGCGGATCAAGGTAATCGGCGGCAGCGTGCCCGGCTCACTCGATCTCAACTGGTCGCAGAAGATGCTCCAGCCGCCCAGGAAGAGCACCGATGTCGTCGCGGTGATCAAGGGCGTCATCGCCGCCGAGGAGGAAGCGATCCGCGGCTACGAGGAGATCATCAAGGCGTGCGAGGGCGAGGACTACGTCACCCAGGACCTGGCCATCACGCTCCTGGGCGACGAACAGAATCACAGGAGGGAGTTCATCGGCTTCCTCAAGGAAATCGAGGCGGACAGGCCGTGATCGACGAGCCGCGCCTGCTGTTCGTCTACGGCACGCTGCGGCGCGGCGCCGGTCGCCCCCAGCACGACCTGCTGAGGCGCCACGCACGCCTCATCGGCCCGGCAAGCACCGCCGGGCGCCTCTTCGACACCGGCCGCTATCCCGCGGCGGTCCTCTCCCAGCATGCCGACGACCGCATCCACGGCGAGTTGTACGAACTCGACGATCCGGGGGAGGTTTGGCCGTGGCTCGACGAGTACGAAGGGTACTCGCCCGGCGACACGGCCGATTCGCTCTTCGTGCGGCGCCTGGTAAACGTGACGGTCGAAGCCGGCCGCACGCTGCACGCCTGGATGTACTGGTACAACCGATCCGTTGATGAGTTCACGCGCCTCGAAAGCGGGCGATGGGGATGATGCCCCTCGTTCACCCGATGCGTTCCTGCCCGTTCATGTAGGGCCGCAGCACGCCGGGGATCGTCACGCTGCCGTCTTCGTTCTGGTAGAGTTCGAGGATCGGTATGAGCAGGCGCGGGCTGGCGGCGACGGTGTTGTTGAGGGAGTGGCACACCACAGGCTTGCCCGAGCCGGCGTCGCGGTAGCGAATGTTCAGGCGGCGGCACTGATAGTCGTAGAGGCGCGAGGCGCTGTGCGTCTCGCCGTAGGCGCCGCTCGGCACGCCCCGGTCATCCTCCTCGCCGCGGCTGGGCATCCACGTCTCGATGTCCACCATGTCGGCGTTCTTCGGGCCGAGATCGCCCGTGCAGCACTGGAGCAGGCGATACGGCATTTCGAGGCGCTGCAGCAGCGCTTCGACGAAGCCGATCATGCGCTGATGCCACTGCCGGCTCTCGCCCTCATCGGCACGGCAGATCACGACCTGCTCGACCTTGTCGAACTGGTGAATGCGATAGAGGCCGGTCGTGTCCTTGCCCGCCGCCCCCGCCTCGCGGCGAAAGCACGTCGAGACGGTCGTGTATCGCAGCGGCAACTGAGCCGCGTCGAGGATCTCATCCTGGTGGTAGCCCATGAGGCCGACTTCGCCGGTGCCGGTGAGGTAGAGGTCATGCCCGCCGCCACGCTCCGTCTCGCGCACCTCGTACGCCTGCTCGCGCCCCGCCGGGAAGAAGCCGGTGCCGACCATGACCTGCTCGCGCACGAGCACCGGCACGCTCAGCGCGGTGAAGCCGTGCTCGTGCACCATCATGTCGAAGGCGTAGCGCAGGACGGCGTTGTGCAGGCGCATGCCGTCGCCGACGAGGACGTAACTGCGCGAGCCGGCCATCTTGACGCCGCGCTCGAACTCGAAGAGGTTGAGGGCCCTGCCAATTTCGACATGCGAGCGAGGCGCGAAGCCCTTGTTCTCGGCGAACGACCGGCTCGTGTCGAACCACGCCGGATTCCAGCGGCGGATCTCGACGTTGTCCGCCGCGTCGCGGCCGACGGGCACATCGGGGTCGGCGGGCTGGGGAATTCGCAGCCAGCGGTCGAGACGCCGGGCGTCGAGATCGGTCACGACGGCGTTGAGTTCGGCCTCGCGCGACTTGATCTCCGTCGGCCGGGCCTGGAGGCGCTGCATCTCCTGCTGGAGGGCGGCGCGCTCGGCGTCGGGCGCCTTCTTGAGCCGTCCCGCCAGGGCGCCGATCTCCTTGCCGATACGGTTCTTCTCGGAGACGAGGTTCTGGAGTTCCGTCTGCGCTTCGCGCAAGGCGGCGTCGAGGCGGAGGACTTCGTCGATGTCCACGCTGATCCCTTTGTCCGCCGCCGCCTTGCGGAAGCGGCCGGGATCATCGCGCAGTTGCTTGAGGTCGATCATGGCGGGCGCATGGTAGCGTCGCAGGCGGCGCGGTGAAAGCGCCGGCTCACGCAGAGGCGCGGAGATCGCAGAGAAGGTCAGAATTGCAAAGGTACCAGATCAAGCAGTTCAGATTCACCTGGGATCACCGAAGTTGTTGACCACCTGGTGGATTCCCTCCTTGGGCAGGGTGGCGCCGAAGTTGATCAGGAGGCCGACCCGCTTGTCCGCCATCCGCAGACAGGTCAGCAGTTGCTTCTTGTGGACAGGAGCGAGGCGCTCGACGGACTTGAGTTCGACGATGACGAGACCGTCTACGATCAGATCCGCCCGAAAACCGATGTCGAGCCGCACGCCCCTCCAGTCAACGGGTACTTCAACTTCAGTTTCGGCTTGTCGACCACGTGCTCTCAACTCACGCGCCAGCAGTTCGCGATAGACCGACTCCAGCAAACCCGGTCCCGACTCGCGGTGGATCTCGATTGAAGCGGCAATGACGGCACTTGTGATGTCGTTTTCGGGTGGGTGCGTGGATGATCCCAGCGATTCATTCACTTCGAAACACCTCTGCGATCTCTGCGCCTCCGCGTGAGACTCCTTCCGGCCGCTACTTCGACGTCGGCGGGGCGGCCCAGTGCATCTTGCGCGTCAGCGTTCGCCAGTAGTTGTTCGCGGAGTTGGCGACAAAGGCGACCCGCCGCTCATGCTTGCGGATGAGAACCCGATCACCGGCGCGCAAGGCCGCAAAGACCTGGCCGTCGAGGACCATCGTCGTCCCCGCGTTGGCACGCTCGAGCGTGACGACGAGTCGCGTCTGCGGTGCAATGATGATCGGCCGAAACGCGAGGCTGTGGGCGGCAATGGGGGTGATCGCGAAGCAGTCCAGGCGCGGCTCGATGATGGAACCGCCCGATGAGACGCTGTAGGCCGTCGAACCGATCGGCGTCGAGATGATCAGCCCGTCCCCGTGGACGGAAGGGGTCGCCTCGCCGTCGAGGGTGAGAAAGAGTTCGATCATTCGAAACGGCGGGCCGGAGGTGATGACGCAGTCGTTGAGCGCGAGGTGGCGCTCGCGCGGCGCGGAGGTCTGGAGGTCGGCCCCTTCCGAATAGATGTGGGCTTCGATGAGCATGTGCGAGTGCAGCGGCAGGGCCGCGCCCTCGGCGAAGAGCGCATCCGCGGCGCGGAAGAGGTCGGCCATGTCGAACTCGGCGATGAAGCCGAGCCGGCCGAGGTTCACACCCAGCAGCGGGATGCCGTGGGGCACGAACCGCCGCGCCTGGCTGAGCAGCGTGCCGTCGCCGCCGAGGACCACGGCCAGGTCGATGCCCGCGACCGGCGGCGTCTCACGCGCCATCGACTCGCACTCCCCCGCGATCGTGGCGCGCTGCGACAGCCACTGGCGGAACTCGGGAAGCACCGCGCGGATCTCGGGACGATCGTGATTCGCAACCAGCAGGACGCGCCGCGGCATGGCGATGGAGTATATCGCAGCCCCGACGCGGCTCGCAGTGCCGATGGGCGATCCGGACTGCCTGTCGCTCTTTGGAAGGACTGGAGACTGGAGACCGGAGGCTGGAGGTCGAACCGCGCGCGTCGGGCGCGCCTCCCGCCTCCAGCCTACAGCCTACAGCCTACAGCCTACAGCCTCCAGTCTCCAGCCTGACCACCCACCAACTCCTCGCCGAGCATCTCACCAGCGAGTACCGCGTGAAGACGCAGGGTCGCGGCCGGACGGTCGATGAGTGGAAACTCCGCGTTGATGGCCTCGACAACCACTGGCTCGATTGCCCGGTCGGCTGCGCCGTCGCGGCGTCGATGCACGGCGCCGTCCTCTACGGCACCGACATCCGGCCGGCCCCGCGGCGACGCCTTCGCCTCTCGGAGTTGCAGGGAGGCAGACGGCGATGAGCGAAACGGTGACCAGGCCGAAACGTGAACCGGAGCCGCGAGGCATTCAATGCCCGAAGTGCGGCTGTGGGCACTTCGAGGTTGTCTACACCCGGCGAATCCCCGGCGGGGCGATCCGACGGCGCCGCGAGTGCCGGTACTGCGGGAGACGGGTGACGACGAGTGAGCGAATTCAGGGGTCCGGGCGCGCGCCGTGAGTAGCCACGAATTCGGGGTGAAATCCCTGATGGACGGCGGCGGATTCGAGGGATAATTGCGTAGAATCGGGCGGAAGGAGGTACCCATGCGTACCAGCCGTCGTCGCACAACTGCCGTGTTCATCGCGACACTCCTCTCTCTCGCCGGCCCCGCGATGGCCCAGTTTGACCCAATCCTGACACTGGAGGGATCTTGCCCCGGAATGCTGCGCGCAGAGGTTTCCGACGGGCGGGGGAACGCGACAGCATTCTTGTTGTTTGCCTCGGAAACGGGATCGATAAGGGTTCCTCACAACTACTGCTTCGGAACTCAACTTGGTCTCGGGCGGCGGAACTTGCGGGAGGTCGCCGTTGAACGCCTCGACCGGTTCGGACGTGCGACCTTTGAGGGAAAGGCAGGGGCGCATGCCTGCGGGGGCTACCTCCAGATTCTTGTGAACACCTGCGAGACCAGCAATGTTGTTCAGATTGAATAGCGTCCATCGCGGCCGCTGAGGCCTGCGGCTCGACTGAGGGACTCACAATGGCAAACACATTTCTCAGCGGACAGATCACTCTTGCCGCCGTATTGACGGCTGGTTTGTCAGAACAGCAACTTCAGGCACAAGAATGCGGCGAGGCGGTCGATTACGGCCGATACGTTGATGTGTGGAACTATTACATCGCGGCAGATTGCGGCGTAGCTGTTGGTCCCAACCACATAATGACTACCAGCAAGCTCGGGCGATGGGCCTTTCCGAGAGGAGCAGGAGATCCCTTTGCTGAGACGATGGAAGACTTCTTTGATCGGGGAGGTCTCGGCTTCGCCGCTGATCCGGTGTGCAGCTATGATCCCTCGTCGGAATCGTACTTCATCTTGGCGATGAGTTCGAACACAAGGCTCGCCATGGGGATTTCGCAGTCTTCCGATCCCGTCAAAGGCGACTGGTGGTTCCACGAGTGGGATGATCTCGACGGCAACGTCGATTATCCCAGCATGAGCGTCGGCGAGGATTACTACTCCGGCCACTATTTATTTGACTATTGAATCCATGAGTGTATGATGGTGCATGAGCAAGCCCGATGCACGGAAGCTGCCGCCCGAAGCCCAGGAAGACCTGCGTCGCCAGGTTCTGGCCGCC
>JBDIVQ010000113.1:0-12241 GCA_039794345.1 Phycisphaerae bacterium
GACGGACTTCTTTCTCCAACTGCTCTGTTCGGGGAGAAACCAAGTCTTGACGTACTTCACGACGATGTTCGCCTATCTTGATCGCTTCGACTTCCCGCCGCTGCCCTTCTTGAGCAGCGTGAAGCCCACGCGGTCGCCGGGCTGCGCGTGGATCGCCTTCATCTCCTCCCGCGGCAGGTGGACCGTCTTGCCATCGCGGCTCAGGCGCACGCCGGTCGAGAGGGCGCGGAAACCCTCTTCGCCCTCGAAGCTGACCAGCGCCTCCCCCTCCGCCTGCGCCTTGGTGCACGGCTCGCCAAGTTTAAGGCGCTTCGTCTCGCGCACCACGGAGACGTTGTCTGTGCGGGCATGCAGGTGCGGCCCGCCGTCGAAGGGGTCGATGTGATCGCGGTACTCGAAGCCCATGCGTTCGAGCATCGCCTTGGCGGGCTCGGTGTCCTTGCCGACCTTGCCGATGAGCATCCGCGCCTCGGGGGGAAGGATTGTTACATAAATCTCTTCCTGCGGCATGAGTTTGAGAATGAACGCCTTGGAGCGCGTCGAGAGGCGGTCGGCTTCGGTGTACGTCAGATTGATGAAGCGCCGGCCGAGGTGCTCCCAGAAAGCGTTCGTGCCCTCGGGCGTGAGGCGGGCCATCATCTCGGCGAGGAGTTCATCGCGGAAGCGTTCGCGGTGCAGGCCGATGTAATGAAAGCGGATGAGCGAAAGGGTCTTGCCGAGTTTCGCGGGATGGCCGCGGTAACTCGGCGCGAGAATCAGCCCGCCGACCTCCGTCGGCCCGTCGGTGATCGAGCCGAGTTGCAGCGTCGTGTGCGTCATGCCCTGCTGGAGGTCGTCGGCGTACATGGTTCGGCTGCGCACGGTGAAGTAGGTGTTGGGCGCTTCGGGCGTGCCGATCTGCGCAATGATCTGCGACGTGCCGAGGAGGTTGCCCGTCGTGTCATCCTCCATCGCAAACATGTAGACGGCGCGCGCGAGGTGCGTCATCGACCCTTCGAAACTCGCCGTCGAGCGGCGGATCTTGTCGGCGATGATCTCCGGATCGGCGGGGAGGTTGATGAAGTGCACCATCCGCGCCAGTTTCAGGAGGATCGAGGCATCATCGGAGCGGGCTTGACGGATGACATACATGTAAGAAAGTCCAATGGATGGAAAGAGTTGCCGCAAAGAGGCTCAAAAGTCACAAAAGAGAACCAGAATTCAATTCGGCGCCTCATAAACCTGATCGTCCCTGACTCCGGCGTCGCACCAACCGGCAATGGCGATCACTTTTGCGCCTTCTGTGCCTCTTTGCGGCCAATCTCATCAGCCGTGCGATCCAAGGCTCTTTCGACAACCTCAAAAGCCGCATCCCAATGCTCGAGTTTCATGACGCCCAGGGGCGGAAGGAAACGGATGTGATATGGTCCGTGGCCGCAATAGAAGGACAGGACGCCCTCATCGTAGAGGTTATACATAAAGGCGTTCACCGGCTCCTTGCGCCCGCCGAAGGGGGTGAAGCGCATCATCCCGCCGAGTCCGCCGGCCACCTTGAGGTTCTTCATCGCGCGCCCGTTCCGGTCAAGGATCGGGCCGAACCACTCAGGCCGGCGCGAGGCGATGTCTTCAATTCCGGCGACGAAGCGCTTGTGGTGGTGGGCGATGGCGCCGCTGCTGCCGAAGTACTTGCCCCGGCGCAGACGATTGAGGATGTAGAGCCCCGCCTGGATGGCGACCGTCGAGCCGATGAAGGTGCCGCTGAGCAGGCCGGGCTTCGGGTTGTATTCCTTGCTGTAGAGGCAGGCGCAGACCTGGCTCAGTTTGCCGATGGTGCAGACATCGACGTACTCGCCGAGTTTGAGCAGGTCAAAGGCGAACATCTCGCCCGTGCGGCCGAAGGTCTGCACTTCATCAACCCACACCGCGATGCCGGCCTTTCGGCAGCGCTCCATGAGGGCGGTGAAGAACTCGCGCGGCGCCGGGTTGAAGCCCCCCTCGCCCTGCACGAGTTCGAAGATGAAGCACGCGTGCTGGCCGGGGTAGCGTTCGATGAGCGTGTCGAGCCGCGCCAGAATTTCGCGCGTCGAGGCCTCGCCGCGCTCGGCGTCGTAGAAGGGGAGGTAATCGACGAGCGTCGAAAGGGGGATGCCGACGCGGTTGCCCGCGTTGTCGCCGATCTGCGACATCGTTACGCTGCGGCCGGTGAAGCAGTTCTCGAAAGCAATGACGCGGCCGGCGGGCGCATGCTTCTGATAGCAGATCTTCAGCGCCGACTCATTGGCCATGCAGCCGGAGTTGGTGAGAAAGACGTGCGCGAGGCGGCTGCAGCGCGAGGCTTCATCGATGAGCACTTGCGAGAACTGCGTCGAGTCCTCGTTCATCTGAAGGTTGCCCTGGATGATGATGTCGCTCATCGCCGCGCGCATGGCGATGCGGGTGAGTTCCGGATCGCTATGGCCGAAGAACATCGGCCCGATGCCGCAGATGAGGTCGAGTTTGACGGAGCCGTCGGCAAGTTCGACGAAGGGCCCGTTGCCCAGCCCCGAGCCGTGGTAGTCGAAGAAGAGTTTGCTCTTGCCGCGCACTTCGCTGGCGCGCGCGAGCAGGTCGCGGTACTGGCTCGCCATCTCGTCGCTGAGTGCGGGGCGGACGGCGTTGAGCCTCGCCTGCGCCTTGCGCATCTCGTCGATCACCCGGTCGATCGCCTCCTCGACGATCGGGCTGGCGTGGAGGCGGGCGGCGGCGGTCTGCTCGGCGGTCGTGGTGCTCACATTCATGGCAGGACTGTATCCGGCTCGATCGGCGAAGTTCTGTGGAACGAAGGTGCGGGGAACACCCCAAAACATCGGCGATTTCCGCTTCCCGCTTGCGTCTTCGCATCGCGGACGCCCCGCGAATCCGGGGCGGCGCAGAGCCTCTGCCCCGGCGTATTGCCCGCTTCACAATCCCGACAGTTGCAGCATCAGCACCGCCAGCAACTGACTGCGCTCGACGAGACTGGGAACCTCGATCCACTCGTCGGTTGTGTGCAAGCCCCCGCCGCGCACGCCCAGCGTGTCGATCGTCGGCAATCCGGCGTGCTGAAGGATGTTGCCGTCGCACACTCCGCCGGTCTTCGAGAAGGGCAGCGACTGACCGAGCGACTCGGCGGCGCGGCGGGCGGCGTCGGCCAGGCGCTGCGTGCCGGGCGTGAGCGGCTTGGCGGGACGGTTCCAGCGGTGATGCACGACGACGCGCGGCATCGCCTCCGCCGTTGTCGCCAGCGCCACCAGTTTCGTTTCCAGTTCAGCCGCCGCGGGTTCATCGGCGAAACGCACGTTGCCCCAGCATGCGGCGTAGTCGGCCACGGCATTGGTCACGCCGCCGCCTTTGAGCGGGCCGACGTTGATGATCACGCCCTCCACCGGTCGCGGCCATGTGCCGATCTCGGCAATGATCTCGCCGAGGCGCGTCACCGCAGAGACGCCGGAGGCAAAGTCGCGCCCGACATGCGCCGAGCGGCCGAAGACTTCGATCCTGAACTGCCCGCTTCCCATGCGTTCGACGGCCAGCGCTCCGCCGGGCAGGGCGGGTTCGAGCGCCAGGCCGAAGTCGTGCCGCTTCGCTTCCGCCACGAGCGCGGGGTCAGAGTGGAACGAACCGGTCTCCTCATCGCTGTTGAGCAGGAAGGACCAGTTGAGCGCTGCGCCGCAGCGGTGAAGCGCTTCGAGCGCGTGCACGGCGATGAGGATGCCGCCCTTCATGTCCGCCGCCCCGGGGCCTCGCGCCGTCTGGCCGTCAGGAGCGATAGTCAGCGAGTTGAACGGCCCGTCGGGATCATGCACGGTGTCAATGTGTCCGGCGAGGAGGAGGCGCGGCAGCACAGCGCCCGTCTGATGACGCGCGACGATCGTGATCGGCGGCTGAGCGGTCCTGGGCCGAGGCGAGAAGTCGATCCACGCCGGCCTCGGGGTGCCGGGAATGCGGTCGATCGTCGGCGTGAGTCGCTCAAGGCGAGAAATCAGCAGATCGCGATACTGATTCAGCCCCGGCTCGAAGCCCTTGCCCGTCGGAATGGCGACGTGTTCCGCGAGTTCGCGCAGCATGGTGTCGCCGCGAGGAGCCAGATCATCGCAGACTCGGCGCTGGAGGTCGGTGAGAGGCATGGGGGGATGGTAGGGTGCCGAAGCGCTCCCCTGCGCCGAGCCTTCGGATCGCGGCTAAACACCTCTGCTACGACCGCGAATCGTCCCACTCACCCGTGAAGACTTCAACCGCCGGGCCGGTCTTGTAGACGTGGTGGTCGCTGAGGCGCCACTCCATGCGCAGGTCGCCGCCGGGCAGGTGCATGAGGATGCTGCGATCCGTGCGGCTGCGCAGGACGCAGGCGACGCACACGGCCGCGGCGCCTGTCCCGCACGCCATCGTGATCCCCGAGCCGCGCTCCCAGGTTCGCATGCGCACCTCGCTGCGCGAGAGGCACTGCACGAAGTGAACGTTCACACGATCGGGAAAGGCGGGATGCGTCTCGACCATCGGCCCGATCGCCTCGAGATTGACCGCGTTGACATCGGGGTGGAAGAAGACGGCGTGGGGGTTGCCCATGCTGACCATCGTGCCTTCGAGGGTCTTGGGCGGATCGGTCGCGCGGCGGCCGGGCGATTTGATGCTCAGTCGCTGCACGCCGCCCGCTTCGGCGACTTCTTCGAGTTCCTCGACGTTGACGGGGATGCGCGGCAGGTCGAGAATCGGCTCGCCCATGTCAACGGTCGCGCTCACGACCGTGCCGTTGTCCATCGCGTAGTCGATGCTCTTGACGCCGGACTTCGTTTCGACGAGCAGCGGGCGAGCGTTGAGGGAGACGAGGGCGTGCTCGACGGCGTACTTGGCGACGCAGCGGATGCCGTTGCCGCACATCGCGCCCTCCGAGCCGTCGGCGTTGAACATGATCATGCGCACGGCGTCGGTCAGGCCGCTCGCTTTCGTCGGGCGGGCGATGACGATCAGGCCGTCGCTGCCGATGCCGGTGTGGCGGTCGCTCATGCGGCGGGCGAGGTCGGGCAGGTCGGCGCGCTCGGCGATGGCGGGATTCGTGACGGCGTCGATGTAGACGTAGTCGTTGCCGATGCCATGCATTTTCGTGAACTTCAACACGGGTGATGGTCCTTACGGGTCACAACAAGGCCGCGCTCCCCTGCGCAGAGCCTTCGGGTCGCGGCTAAACATCAGTGATGCTCACAGCATCTTAAGGCGCGTCAGGAGTGTGCGGATCGCGGCGACGGTGCCTTGCGATCCCTCCGTCATCGGCAGGCGGAGCAGGCCCGTGTCGCGGCCGAGCAGGCGCATCGCCGTCTTGATCGGGATTGGATTGGTTTCGAGCGACAGGAGGCTGCGGCAGACGTCGAAGAGTTGCAGGTGCAGTTCGCGCGCCTTGTCCCACTGTCCCCCGTTGCACGCTTTGCACAGAGCCTGCACCTGCTGCGGCAGGATGTTGGAGACGACGCTGACGACCCCCTTGCCCCCGATGCTGGCGAAGGGGAGCGTCATCGAGTCATCGCCGGAGAGGATCGTGATGTCGCACGTTGCCGCGATGGCGCTGGCGGAATCCATCGAGCCGGTCGCTTCCTTGACGGCCGCGATGTTGGGATGCGCGGCCAGTTTCGCGATCGTCTCGGGCGCGAGGGCGACGCCGGTGCGGCCGGGGATGTTGTAGAGCACGACGGGGAGTTCGGCGGCGTCGGCGACGGCAAGGAAATGTCGCCGCAGACCTTCCTGGCCGGGCTTGTTGTAGTAGGGATTGACGCTCAGGCCCGCATCAGCGCCGAGAACCGCGGCTCGCTTCTGAAGTTCGACGGCGTGATGGGTGCTGTTGCTGCCGGTGCCGGCGATGACGGCCAGGCCGAGCGGGCGAGCCGTTTCGACGGTTGCCGCGACGACGCGCTCCCATTCGCCGTCGCTGAGCGTGGGCGACTCGCCCGTCGTGCCGCAGGGGACGACGCCCGCGACGCCCCCCGCCGCCTGAAACTCGATCTGCGTGCGAAGGCGGGCGAGATCGATCTGCCCGTTGCTGTTGAAGGGAGTGATGATCGCGGTGTAGCAGCCTGCAAAGTTCATGGTGACTCCGGGGAAAAGTATTCACCGCAGAGATCGCGGAGAACGTGTGCTCTACCACAATGTCAAAAAAGGCACGAAGAAGAGGAGATTCAGTTGGCCGCAAGAAGGCACAGAAGGCACAGAAGCGTAAGAGGAGCAGGTGAAGACGCAAGCGATTCACGCGCGGCTTGAGACCTCGCTTGAGTCGTCACTTCATCAACTTTGTGTCTTTTGAGCCTCTTTGCGGCCATTGCCTTCCTCTGCGATCTCAGCGATCTCTGCGGTGAGTTCCTTCATGCACCCGCCTGCACGATCAGGCGTTTCATTTCGCGGACGGCTTGGCGCAGGCCGTCGAAGATGGCGCGGCTGACGATGCTGTGGCCGATGTGCAGTTCGGTGACGCCGGGGAGCGCGGCGATCGGGCCAACGTTGCGGTAGTTCAGCCCGTGCCCGGCGTTGAACTGCATTCCGGCGCTGAGAATCAGCCGGCCGCCGGCGGCGATGCGCTCGACTTCGCGCGCGATCTCGGGTCGATCAGGGTGATGGTGGGTGTTGTGGGCGATGGCATAAGGGCCGGTATGGATCTCGCAGACTGCAACGCCGCACGCGCGGGCCGCGTCGATCTGCCTCTCCTCGGCGTCGATGAAGGCGCTGGCGCGGATGCCGCAGTCGGCGAATCTCGCGACCACGTCGCGCAGGCGGCTGATCTGGCCGGCAACGTCCAGGCCGCCTTCGGTTGTCACCTCTTCGCGCCGCTCGGGCACGAGCATCGCCATCGCGGGCCTGATGCGGCAGGCGAAGTCGATGATGGAATCGACGGCGGCGAGTTCAAAGTTCAGCGGTCCCTGCACGACCTCCTTGAGGCGCTCGATGTCGCGGTCCTGAATGTGGCGGCGGTCTTCGCGCAGGTGGAAGGTGATGCCGTCGGCCCCGCCGAGTTCGGCTTCGACGGCGGCCCAGACGGGGTCCGGCTCGACGCCCCGCCGCGCCTGGCGGAGGGTGGCGACGTGATCGATGTTGACGCACAGGCGGGCCATGCGCACAACGGTATTCGGCGCAGCGCCGCCGTACCAGCGAGCCTTGAACCGGCCGCCGCAGAATCCGGCTCCCGAGGCGGGAGGGCGCGGATTTTGGTGCGTCGTTGCGATGGCGGGCTATGCTCTGGCGGCGCAGCGGCGGTGCCGCAACGAGTCGGTCGGCACGATTGACCGGATCCGCTCGCACTGGGCCGGGAGAGACCGGATCATGCCTGATGAGTTTCGCCAGCGTCTGGATCGACTCCATCACGACATCGTGCAGCAGGGGCAGCGCGTCGAGGCCCTCGTCGAGCGCGCCTTCGAGTCCGTGTTCGAGGCCGATCGCAACAAAGCCCGGCAGGTCGTCGCCTCCGACGACCTCATCGATCGCGTTGACATCGAAATCGAGAAGACGGCGGTGGAACTGCTGGTGCTGGGCGAGAAGAGCGCGCCGCAGTTGCGCATGGTCCTCACCATCGTGAAAGTGAACAACGAACTGGAGCGCATCGCCGATCTCGCGGCCGAGGTGGCCGAGCAGGTCGTGCTCGTCTCCGACTGCAAGGAGTGCTTCCCGCCGACGCTGCGGGTGACCGTCAACAGCGTCATCGGGATGATCCGCGATGCGAACGCCTCGATGCGCGATCTCGATTCGAGCCGGGCGCGGCAGGTGCTGGCGAGCGACGACCTCGTCGAGCGATTCAGCCGCACGCTCCTGCGCGAAGTGCAGGAGCAACTGGCGCGGGGAGCGTGCACGGTGGACTTCGCCTCCGCCTTCTGGACGATCGGCAACGCGATCGAGCGCATGGCCGACCACACCACCAACGTCGCCGAGCAGGTCATCTACGTCGAATCGGGGCAGATCGTGCGGCACAGCAGCGGCGGCTGGTCCGAGCCGATGCCGGCGTGAAGGCATGGCCGCAAAGAGGCTCAAAAGGCGCAAAAAGGAATAGGAGTGATTCGAGCGACGCCTTCCCGTCCTCGTCGTTCTGTGTCTTCTGTGCCTCTGTGAGGTCATTGCCCCGAGTTGCCGCGCGCGGGCCGTCCGCATTGAATGCCGCGACGAATCGGATTGAGATGGATCGACCATGCACGATGTGAATACGCTCGCCGCACGACTTCAATCAATCGGCCAGGAGCACCTCCTGAGTTTCTGGAGCGAACTGACGCTCGCGCAGCAGCGGGTGCTCGCTGAGCAGATCGAGGCGCTCGACTTTGAGGCGCTGCCCGGCTGGATCGAGCAGTACGTCCGACGCAAGCCGATTTTCGAGTTGCCCGAGCGCGTCGAGCCGCCGGTCTGGTACCCGCGCGATCCGCGCAACCCGCGCCGGCCCTACGACGCCTTGCGGTTTCGCGCCATCGGTGAAGACCTCGTTCGCGCGGGCAAGGTCGCGGCCTTCTGCGTCGCGGGCGGGCAGGGGACGCGTCTCGGCTGGGACGGCCCTAAGGGCACCTACCCCGCGACGCCGATCGCGCGCAAGCCGCTCTTCCAGGTCTTCGCCGAGCAGTTGCTCGCTGCCTCACGCCGCTGGGAGCGGTCCATTCCGCTTTACGTCATGACCAGCCCGCTCAACCACCAGCCGACGGTGGAGTTCTTCGAGTCGCACGGCTGTTTCGGCCTCAATCGCGCTGATGTCATGTTCTTTCAGCAGGGGGTCATGCCGAGTTTCGATCGCGCTACGGGGTGCATCCTCCTCGCCGGCAAGGGGGAACTGGCGCTCAACCCCGACGGGCACGGCGGCTCGCTCCGCGCCCTGCACCGCAGCGGGGCGATTGACGACATGACGCGCCGCGGCATCGAGCACATCAGTTACATCCAGGTGGACAACCCGCATGTGCGCGTCATCGACCCGCTCTTCCTCGGCCTGCACGCCGCGGCCGAAGATTCCTCCGGCGAGATGTCGAGCAAGATGCTCCCCAAAACAGGCCCCTTCGAGAAACTCGGCAACTTCTGCCGCGTCAACGGCCGCACGACGATCATCGAATACTCCGACCTGCCCGATGCGCTCGCCGAGCAGCGCGATGAGAAGGGTGATCTGCGCTTCGGCGCCGGCTCGCTGGCGATCCACTGCCTCGGCGTGGAGTTTGTGAGGAGGCTCAACGAATCACCCTCCCCCGGCTCTGCGGGGGAGGGTCGGGGTGGGGGCGCCGCTCGCGGCTTCGCGCTCCCCTTCCACCGCGCTGACAAGAAAGTGGTCTGCATCGACCTCGACACCGGCAGACTTGTCGAGCCCAGCGAACCCAACGCGGTGAAACTCGAGACCTTCGTCTTCGACGCCCTGCCCCTGTGCGAGTCGTCGATCATTCTCGAAACGGACCGCGTCGAGGAGTTCGCCCCGATCAAGAACCTCAGCGGCGTGGACTCGGCCGAGTCGAGCCGGGCGCTGCAGATCGAGCGAGCGGCGCGCTGGCTTGAGTCAGCCGGCGTCAAGGTGCCGCGCGATGCGCAGGGCCGCTGCGCCGCGGTGATCGAGATCAGTCCTCTGACGGCTCTCGAGGCGGCTGACCTTCGGGGTCGGCGCGGCCTGCCCCCGACGATCGCCGCCGGCGATGAGATTCTGCTGTAGCCGCGCGCGGGCGATGCGCAGCCGCTCGCTGCAGATTGCTCGGATGCGGTCCTGGACGGCCCCCGTTCGGACGCTTCCGCCGCCGGAGCCAGCTCCAGGAGCAGCAAGAGGGAAGCAGGGCGGGTCCACCGGGAGGGTGCGGGGGTGTGAGCCTTGGAAGTGAAACAGGCGCGGCAAACCCGCAGCCTGCCGGAAAGGGCGGCGATGTCAGGCCTGATTCCCGACGGAATCCCCGCCTGCCCCCTCGCCGCGCGTGGTAGAATCGAGCGATGGAGCAGCGCAACGGGACAGGGAAGTCAACCGCCGAAGCGCTTCCGGGCGGGCGTCGGGAAGCGCGCGGCATCGTGCTGGTTGCCCGTTGGCGGCAGGCGCCGCGTGCGCTCATCGCCTCCTTCCGCCGGCGCGGGGTCGAAGTGAGCATCGAGCACGAGCCGCTGCTCGCCCTGGCCGAACTGGGCCGCTGCCTCATCGAACACCGACAGCGCTGCGTCAGGGGGGAGTCCTCCTTTCACCGGCGCGTCTCAGCGGCGGCGTCGGCCCATCCGGCTCTCATCCTTGTCGTCGCGGAGCCGGGCGACTTTCCCGATGTCGGCGATCTTCTGGAGTGCGCCGCGCGGTCAATGCCCTCGGTCGCGATCGCCGTGTTTGAAGAGGCCGCCTCGCCGAATCTGCGCATGATTCGGTCGGGGGTACGAACGGCGCCCGCAGCGGATGCGCCCGTCGCAGGCCCGGCGCGGCAGGCAGCCCGCCTCGGGCAGGAGCAGACAGAACCCCCGCAGATCGTCGTCCGGCCGGCGCGGAGCGCGCGGCCGGCGCTTCGATTGGCGTCGCGCAACGATTCGTCTCCGCTTGCGGCTCCCGGGGATGACGCGGATCGAGTGGCGGCGGCCAGCCCGCACACGGACGAGGCGCCGGCGGCCCAGGACACTCCTCCCGAGCCGCTCATTACGGATGAGGAACTCGCCATGCTGCTGGGCGACGACGAAGCGGCCGACGAAGCACCCCGAGCCGGAGGGGCGGCATGAGCACCTCTCCCCCCATGACGACTCATCCCGGCGCGGATCCGGACTCGCGCCACAACCGGCGCGCCGGGCGCGGCCGCATCATCGTCCTCGGCGACGAGTCGGTTATCGAGTCGGTTGCCCGCGCGACGCATCGACCCACGACGCTGGCGCGGCACATGTACGACGTGATCGGCGAGATCGTGCAGGCGGGCGCGCTCGACGGGCCCGACGCCGTCCTCGCCTCCCTCGATTCGCTCGGCCCGCGCGCCGGGGCGTTCGTCGAAGCGGTCCGCCGCATCGATCCGGGCGTCGAACTCATCGCCGTCCGCGGATCCGATGGACGATCATCTCTCGCGGCGGAGGGCTTCGATGCGGCGCTGGCGCTGCCTTTGGATGGCGGGGAACTGGAAGCGGCGGTCTGCGGACTCCGGACAGCGCGCCCGCCGGGCGCCACGTCGGATGCGGACCCGTGCAATCCGGATCGGACGACGGGCGCGCCGCCCTCGCCGCCCGTGAGCGCAACGGCTGCGAGGCCTCTCGTGAGCGCCGATTCGTCGCCCTCGTCAGGCGTGGAATCACTGGGGGATGTTGACCTCGTTGCGGCGACGCTGCGCGATCCCGAGACCGTCGGCGGTCTGGCCGTGCGACTCATCGAGCAGGAGACGGGTTGGCGCGGGCTGGAAGTTCGCCCCGCGCCGGACGCCGTCGGGCCCGGCGCCGCCATTGTTGCGCCGGGATCAGGTGAGGCGGTCAACCTCGGGTACCTCGTTGCCGGATCGGCCGGAGCCGGCGCAGCCCCGCCCTCGCCGGATCTGCTTGAGCCGTGGGCTCAGTGGCTGGGGCACTGGCTCCTCCTCGCGCGCACCGTGTCGGACCTGCGCCGGCAGGCCATGACGGATCCACTTACCGGCGCCTGCAACCGGCGCTTCTTCGACGAGTACCTCACGCGCGCGCTCGAAGAGGCGCGCTCGCTGCGCCAGTGCGTGAGCCTGCTCCTCTTCGACATCGACGACTTCAAGGTGTACAACGACCGCTACGGCCACGCCGCCGGCGATGAGATCCTCGTCGAGACCGTCAAACTCCTTCGCAGCGTGATCCGTCCCAACGACCGCGTCTGCCGCATCGGCGGAGACGAGTTCGTGGTGATCTTCCACGATCCCCAGGGGCAGCGCGAGCGGGGGAGCAGCCACCCGGATGACATCCAGAAGATCGCCCGGCGCTTCCAGCAGCAGATCTGCCAGCACCGGTTCCCCAAACTCTCGGCCGAGGCGCCGGGGACACTGACGATCTCGGGCGGCCTGGCGACCTACCCCTGGGACGGCGCGGATGTGGCCTCGCTCCTCGAGCAGGCGGACCGCAACGCGCTGCTCTCCAAGCGATCCGGCAAGAACGCGATCACCTTCGGTCCCGGCGCCGACGATGTGAGCCAGGGCGAGGCGCACTGACGGGCGGTGCTCCGCCGCGTCCGGCGCCGCCATGGTGCCATGCATCGACCTGCTCTGAGGTCGATGCATGCCGGACGCGCACGCGCCTCCCGAAGTTCAACGAAGATCGCGCGCACCTGCCCCCTCGCCATGCTTCGCCCGGAGCGGCGAAGCATGGCACC